>NZ_JBYSZW010000009.1:0-160125 GCF_058787575.1 Cupriavidus sp. FW305-3-2-15-C-LB2 | reverse complement strand
CGCTCGCGGACCTCGGGGGAAAACTTCACTGACTTCCTCATGGCTCCATTCTCTCAACGATTGGAGCCTCCTCAAAATCCGGGGCGGTTCATCTTGGACGCTCTCGCAGGTTTTATAGAATCCCAAGCATTCCATGCACAGCTCGATGGAAGTATCTTTCTGCAAGAGGACGTTTAATCAATCCAATTGGAGATGACATGAGTAATTCCCTTGAAGGAAAAGTCGCCGTGATCACGGGCGGCACAACAGGAATCGGTCTGGCAATCGCCAAGGAATTCGTTGCGGAAGGCGCTAAAGTTGTTGTGACTGCGCTTCAACAGGAGCCACTCGACGAAGCCGTCAGGGAAATCGGCCCGCGCAGCTTCGGTGCCAAGGCGGATGCTTCCAGCATTGCCGAGATGGACGCGCTGCTGAAGCGAGTCAAAGCCGATCACGGGAGATTGGATGCCGTCATCGCCAACGCCGTCGCTGACGAGCATGCGCCGCTGGGCAAGATTACAGAAGAACAGTTCGACAAGATGGTCGGCGTCAATCTCAAGGGCGTGCTCTTCACTATCCAGTCTGCGATGCCGCTGCTGGAGAGCGACGGCAGCATCATTCTTATCGGGTCGACCGCTTCAGTCGCCCCACCCGCAGGCATGAGCATCTATGGCGCGATCAAAGCCGCATTCCACGGCATGGTCCGGTCCCTGATCCAGGATGCGAAAGACACCGGCGTCCGGATCAACATTCTGAGCCCGGGGGCAGTAGACACGCCTTCCCTGCGCAGAGCGCTTATCAAGGCGGCAGGCGCCGATATGGCGGACGCCATCGTTCAATCCATCGCGCAACGAAGCCCAGCGGGCCGCATCGGTGATGCTCGCGAAATCGGCAAGGTCGCGGTTTTCCTCGCCAGCGATGCATCAAGCTATGTGAACGGCGTCGAGTTGTTTGTCGACGGCGGATTGAGACAAGTTTGAGGCTTCCGCGCTAAGCACGGGGACCCCGCCCGCTGCCTGATCGCTACCGGCTTGCCTTCGCAAAGAGGCACCGGTAGCGCCCGGGGGCCATGCCTGAGGAACGCTTGAAGGCGCTGCTGAACGCGCTTTCAGATGAATAGCCCAGCGAACGGCCAAGTTCCGATATGGGCATGACGCCCTCGCGCAATTCATATTCGGCAAGGCACATGCGCAGGTTCTGCAGGTAAGTCAGGGGCGGGATGCCCGCACCAGCCTTGAAGCGAATGGCGAAGCTGGAGCGTGACATGGCAACTTCCTTCGCCAGTTGGCCAAGCTCCCATGCCCGGCCAGGCTCGCGGTGCATCAGGCGCAACGCCGGAGCGAGGCGCTCGTCGCTGAGTGCCTTGACCCATCCCGCCACACAAGGCCCGGAAGCATCGAGATATGACCGGATGGCCTGAACACACAGCAGTTGCGCAAGCTGCCTGGTTGCCAGCGCAACCCCTGGTCGCTCAGAGACAAGCTCCTGAACAAGTTGATTCAAGAGCCATTGCACGACCGCAGCCTCGGCCGAATTTCCGCCGATATGAAGGTATGGTGGCAACACCTCCGAGAGCAGCTTGCCACGCTCGCGGTCCAAGGCAATGTGAGCACCAACGGCGAAGAAATCTAGACCATGGCCGAGTGTCACCTTGCTTTCTAATGCACCAGAGAAAAGCTCACGGCCATCGACGGACGCTGTCTGCAAGTCGCTCGCCAGCACGAAAGCCAGGTCGGCTGGCAGCACGAACACGTCGCCTCTCGTCACCTCGCGCGGCGCGGTCATCCCTTCGATGGTCAGCCAGCAGGCACCCTTCACGACAACCATAAACTTGAGCTGCCCGGGCGGAGGGAATCGCAATGCCCACGATCCTCCCGCAGCCAGGCTCCCGACGTCGACGCACTGCGCGCTGGCCAGGGTGAGAATGTCAGTGAGTGGGTCCTCATTCATGGTGCATGGGTGGCGCGGAGGCCAGCGCGGTACGGGTTTTGTTCTCAGCTAGATTTCGACAACGATCTTGCCGAAATGGCGACCGGCTTCCTGGTGCCGGAACGCGGCAGGCAGTGCTTCCAGGGGAAAACTGGAATCGATCACTGGGTGCACTCCAGCCGCCTCGATCGCACGGATCATCTCCAGCTGATCCGTGCGGCTGCCGACCACAACCCCCTGCAGCCGGAGTTGCCGCGCCATGATCCGCCCCGTGTCGACACGGCCGGCCGTGCCTGCGAGCAAGCCCACGAGCGCAATGCTGCCGCCGGTCCGGCAGGCCTCGATCGACTGGTTAAGCAGGTCGGCGCCGCCGATGTCGACAATGTGATCGACGCCCCGGCCGCCCGTCCATTGCCTGGCCGCGCGCCCCCAGTCCGGCTCCGCCTTGTAGTGGATCACGTGGTCCGCCCCGAGCGCGCGAAGACGCTCCAGCTTGCCCTCGGAGGATGAGGTCGCAATCACCGCTGCCCCCCTCGTCTTGGCGAACTGCAGCGCGAACACCGACACCCCGCCCGTGCCCTGGACAAGCACCACATCGCCAGGACCGATGCCGCCACAGCATCCAAGTGCGCGCCACGCGGTCAGGCCGGCGCAGGGCAGGGTTGCGGCTGCCGCCAGCGAGAGGCCAAGCGGCACGCGCGTCAGGGCGGCCGCCGGCACCACGGCAAACTGGCGCGCGTACCCGTCGACGTGTTCCCCGGCAACGGCGCCATGCTTCCACTGGGCGGGTGCCCCTTCGCGCCAGTGACGAAAGAACGTCCCCAGCACCGAATCGCCCACGCGCCATGCCATGGACGGATCCGCCTCATCCCCGTGTGGCGGCCCTACCTCAACAACTTCGCCCGCGCCGTCGGACAAGGGGATACGGCCCTCGGCAGTCGGCATGCGGCCCGTCACCACGAGGTAGTCGTGGAAGTTCAGCGAGCTGCCGCGCACCCGCACCAGCACCTCCCCGGGTCCCGGACGACCCGGCTCCTCATCGAATGGCACCAGTTGATCGATGCCGGCGGGCCGTCCCAGGCGTATCGCTGTGGCCATGTCTATGGTCCTGTAAAGATCCCGGGCGTCCAGCCGGCTGCGCATCAGGCACGTAGCTGGATTGCCTTGTACTCAAGAAATTCTTCCAATCCGTAAATTCCGTTCTCGCGACCTTGTCCGGATTGCTTATATCCGCCGAACGGAGCCAGGGGGTTCCAGCGGCCGCCGTTGATGTCGACCTGGCCCGTGCGCAATTGCCGCGCGACACCGAGAGCACGATCATCCGTTCCGGCCCAGACAGCGCCCGACAGTCCATATATCGTGTCATTGGCGATATTCACGGCCTCGGCCTCGGAGTCATAAGGAATGATCGTAAGTACGGGGCCGAAGATCTCTTCCCGTGCAACCGTGCTCCGAGGATCCGCGACGAACACCGTGGGCCGGACGAAATACCCGTCACCGGTGCCGGCCGGGGCCTCGGGTCCACCGGTCACGAGTTCGGCGCCTTCTTCGAGGCCGAGGCGAATGTAGCTGAGCACCCGGTCCCGATGCGCTGCCGACGCCAGCGGACCCAGCTTTACGCCTTCGGCAAAGGCACTTCCTACGACAAACGAATCGGCTGCCTGGCGCGCCAATTCGCGTGCGTGGTCCAGGCGGTCTCTAGGCACCAGCATGCGAGTCCATGCTGCACAGGTCTGGCCTGAGTTCAGATAGCAGTGTGAAACGGTGGCTTGGACGGCCTTCGCGAGGTCGGCGTCGTCAAGCACAATCGATGCGCTCTTTCCGCCCAACTCCAGCGAGATGCGCTTGATCGTCTCCGAGCCGATCCTGCTAACCTGCTTGCCGGCGCGCGTTGACCCGGTAAACGAGACCATGTCCACCTCTGGGTGCGCTGCCAGTGCCTCACCGACCAACGGACCGAGACCCGTCACCAGATTGAATACTCCCGGCGGCAGGCCGGCCTCATGAATGACCTCGGCAAGAACGAAGGCATTGAGTGGAGCGATTTCAGACGGCTTCAGGACAACCGTGCACCCACTGGCAAGCGCCGGCGCGATCTTCTGCGTGATCTGGTGCAGCGGATAGTTCCAGGGCGTGATGGCGGCGACCACCCCCACGGGTTCGCGCACAACCATTGAGTTGCCAACGCGCGCTTCATAGTCAAACTGCTGTGCCAGTCTCGCGTAGTACGCCCAGGAATTCGCGGGCGCGGCGACCTGGACCAGTGAGCAGGCCCGCAGCGGCGTACCGACCTCTGTGGCAATCAGCCGCGTCAACGCGTCACCGCGTTTCAGCAGGCCATCGGATACCTTTTGCAGGACCTTCGCACGATCGGCTGACGAGGTCTGAGACCATCCGGGGAAAGCCGCACGCGCTGCACTGACGGCCGCATTCACGTCCGCCTCGGAGCCGGCAGGGATGGTGGCAAAGAGGTCGCCCGTGTTCGAGTCTGTCACCTGCAGTGTCCCGGCAGAGGACGGCGTCAGCCAATGTCCTCCAATATAGAGAGTGGTGCGTTCGATCATGTAACAGTCTCACGTCGCTCAATCAGCATGCGGAAGATCCGACCCCGCCTGCCGCCACTGAGCCAGGACTTCTCGCTTGGCGACCTTGCCGGCAGCATTCGTTGGCAGTGCCTCGGCGCGCAGCCACCAGCGGGAGGGCACTTCATGCCGCCCGAGCAGCGCGGCAGCATGGGCGCGCAGGCGCTCAGGCGTAACGGTGGTACCCGGCCTTAAGACAACAACGGCGCCGACTTCCTCGCCAAGGTCGGCGTGCGGCAGTGGCACGACCGCTGCTTCGACCACATCGCCGTGTTGAAGCAGACATTGCTCGACTTGCGCGCATGCGATGTTCTCCCCTGCACGGATGATGATGTCTTTGGAACGGCCAACCAGGTACAGGTAGCCCTCGGCATCGAGCCAGCCGCGGTCGCCCGTGGCAAACCATCCGTCCGGATCGGTCATCGGCTCAGGGTTGCGAAGGTAGCCCCGGGTCATCGTGGCGGTGCGCACCATGATCTCCCCTACCCCCGCGTCGTCGGGGGCGTCGATCCTCACCTCGGCCAGGGGTAGCAGCCTGCCAACACACCCTTTGGGCCGGCCTTCGATCTCTGCGCTCGATCCTGCCGCCAGGACACCGCCAGCCTCCGTCATCCCATACAGGCTGCCCACCCGCTTTCGCATGGACGGGAACGCCTTCTGGATCCTGGCGCGAAGATCGTCGGACAGAGCCGCGCCACCCATCGGGATCGACCTCAGGCTGGTGGTATCGAAGTTGCCGAACAGTTCGTGCTCCACCACGCGCGAAACCATCGTGGGCACACTGCCCCAGACGCGCACCCTTTCCTGCTCGATGAGCCTCAGCACCGTCACCGGATCGAAGCGTCCCTCCAGCATCACCAGGGTCCCGCCGGTCAGCAGGGTGGTCGTGGCGATCTGGATGCCTCCCATGTGGAACAGCGGCATGGTCAGCAGGCTGATGGTCCCCGACGCCTCGGGCGCGAGTTCGTCAGGCAGGCGCCCGGTCAGGACCAGAAGATTCTGGATATTGGCGATGAATGACCGGTGCGAGATCACCACCGCCTTGGCGTCGCCCGTGGTGCCGGAGCTGAACATGATAACGGCGGTCTCGTCCTCCATGTCAGGCGCAGGCTCCGGGCATGGAAACGCCGCAGTCGTGTTGCGCAAGGCCGCGCCAATCTCATCGAAGGAAGTGGTCAACCACGGCCCCCGGGGCGACGCCGTCGCCCTGTCCGTAATGAGCAGCGTCGGTTCAGCCAGCTCCGCGCAAGCTTGCGCCTGTGCATTGCCCCACATTGCATTACCAAGGACTGTCACGCCGCCAAGACATTGCACCGCCCAGAACACAAGCAGCCACTCCAGGCTGTTATGGCCCAGCAACATCACGCTCGTCCTGCGGCCAATCCCCTGCGCGGCCAGGAAGCCGGCGACGCGCCGTACGGCGCATTCGAATTCCCGGGTGCTCAGGCGCAGTTCACCTTGCACAATGAACGGACGGTCTGCCCAGCGGCGCGCGTCGAGCAGAAACTCGGCCAGTGACGTCGGACGATATGTATAGACCAGTGTTGAGTAGCTCTCAACTCTTGCTCTCGCGACCTCGCGAGACCAGCGTCGTGGGGTGATCATAGGAGTGGTACCAATGCAGACGACTACGTTGACGGGAGTCCAGCCACCAGGCCTCGACATCCGGGGTCGAGGCCATGGCCCCACGCGGTACCGACCATTGACCGGGATACCCCGATGCTGATCGCACATCGCATGGGTAGTAGTAGACCCCGTGCGCTGGCGGCGATCAACACAGCGAAGCGAACAAGAGTACTTCGTCAGGCGAGAGATGCAGCGCGTACCGGATTGGGCGACGTGATTTCGCCGACCGGGGATCGCGCCCTACAGACTTTGCGCGCGGCTGCCTGCCGGCGCCTGCGCGGCTTCGTCCAGGCGCGGCTGGCTCACGGTCATGCTACTCCAGCCCACGGGAAGCACGCGGGACAGGAACTCGACGAACGCCTTCACTTTGGCGTTCCGGCCCTGTGCTGGCGGGTAGACCGCGTACAGGGTCTGCCCGCGCGCGACGTACCCGGTCAGGACCTGTTCAAGGCGCCCGACTCTGACGTCAACATCGAACAGGATCGATGGGCCCTGGCCCAGCCCCAACCCGGCAAGAACCGCTTCCCGGTAGTTGTCGCTGTTGTCGAACGCCAGGTTGCCTTTCACGGGCGCCAGGCGTTCTCCCTCCGGCGTCTGAAAGAGCCACGAGCGCCCGCCATGAAAGAGGTCCGCAGTCAGGCAGTTGTGCGATGCCAGGTCCTCGATGCGTTCGGGTCGGCCGTAGCGGTCAAGATACTCCGGCGTCGCGCAGGTGACGCGCAGGTTCCGTGTCAGTGGGCGCGCGACGAGCCGCGAGTCGGGCAAATCGCCGCCCCAGACGGCAATGTCCAGGCCGCGTCCGATCAGGTCGTGCTGCAAGCCGTCGGCTTGCGTGATCTTGAGATTGATTCCCGGATACTGCTCAACGAACTCACTGAGGCGTGGCACCACGTGCAGCCGCGCCACGATCAGCGGCAGCTGGACATGCAGCCGGCCGACCGGATCATCGCAGGCGCGTTCCAGCTCCTGTTCCGCCTCCTCCATGGAGGAAAGGATTTCGCGGCAGCGCACAAAATACGCCTCGCCCGCCGGCGTCAAAGCAAGCTTTCGGGTATTGCGCACGAGCAGCGGCACGCGCAATTCCTGCTCCAGGCTTGCGATCCGCCGGGTCAGAATGGACGCCGTCACGCCGAGCTGGCGAGCGGCCGCCGAGAAGCCTCCCCTTTGCGCAACGGCGACGAAGGATTGAATAGCCGCGAACTTATCCACTAACCTTTGCTCCTGCGCCCACTACTGCACTGCACTGCGCGCACGACATCCAGGCCAATCAGCTTCCCTTGAATTGCGGCGCGCGCCGCTCGGCGAATGCCTTGCAACCTTCGACAAAGTCCTCGCTCGCGAAGCAGGCAGCAATAGATTCGTCCCAACGCTCAGTATTCCAGTCCGCGGATGACCTGTCCAGATCACGGTCTATCAGCTTGATTGCCCGGACAGTCAGGGGTGCTGCGGCGGCAATGGCGGCGGCCACGCTCCTGGCTTCCGCAGCCAGGTCCCCATCGGGCACGACCGTATTGACAAGTCCAATGCGCAGCGCTTCCGAAGCAGAGAACTGGCGTCCGGTCAGGAGGATTTCCTTCATGAACGCCGGCCCGACGAGCGAACGGATCTTCGCCATACTGTCACCCGGATAGCCAACTCCCAGCTTTACAGCAGGAATGCCAAACCGCGCCGTTTCCGATGCGATCCGAAGATCGCAACAACTCGCCAGCGCCAGTCCCCCGCCGAGGCAGTAGCCACGGATCACGGCCACGGTCGGCTTGGCACAGTCCCAGACTGCCCGGTAAGCCTGCAGCGCACTGCGCTCGACCGTGCGCACGGCATCGGCCTGCGACAAGCGGCTGTTGAACTCGGCGATGTCGGCGCCGGACATGAAGTCGCGTCCGCCGTCGCCCTCGATCAGAATGACCCGGATATCCGGGTCACCAGCGAGCGAATCCAGGGCCGGCGCCACGTCGCGCCACATCGAGTCCGTGCCTGCGTTGCGACGGGCGATATTGCTGAACACAATCCGCCCCGTCGCACCGTCGCGCTCGAGAATCAGGTGTCCCCTGCTGTTCTCCATCATATGGTCCGGTTTTCGTTACAAAGCGCCAGTCGCGCCAGGTATCCGCATCAAGGCCGGGTCATTGCTCGTCGTCCTCGACCTCGATGGCGAACTCAGGGCAGTTTGCCCAGGCAAGCAGCACCTCCTCCTTCAGGGCCGGCGGCACATCGCCACTTCCCCTGACGCGCGCATAGCCGTCCTCCCCAACGATGAACAGTTCCGGCGCCGCCCGGATGCAGTTCTGATGCCCTTTGCATCGTGCCGATTCAATTCGAATTTTCATGCTCACTCCGTAGTCTGTGGTCAGGTTGGCGCGCTCGCCCACGATCACACCACGTGACGCTCGCGCAGGTCCGAGATCTGTTCCGCGCTATATCCCAGTTCCATCAACACCGCTTCGGTATGCTCGCCTCGCCCGGGCGTTGCCGTGCGCATCTGGCTTGGCGTGCGCGACAACGTGTACGGCTGCGCCACGACCTTTATCTCCTGAAGCTCCGGATGCCGCAGGGATATGGCCATGCCCAGATGCTGCGTTTGCCGGTCCTCAAATACCTCGTCCATCCGGTAAATGGGGCCACAGGCAACGCTCGCCTGCTCGAAGGCCCGGATCCATTCGGAACTTGTCTTGCGCCTCGTGTATTGCGCAAGCTCGCCTTTCAACGCCTCCCGGTTCTTTGTGCGCAGTTCGTTGCTGGCATACTCGACCCGCCCGAGCAGCTCCGGCGCCCCGATCGCATTGCACAAGCGCCGCCACATCTCCTCGCCTGCCGTGGCAATGTTGATATGGCCATCGGCGGTCGGGAACACGCCGGTTGGCGTCGCAGTGGGATGATCGTTGCCTGCCGGTTCCGGCACCTCGCCGTCCATCAGCCATCGTGCCGCCTGGTAGTCGGTCAGCGCGATCATGCCCTGCAACAGGGAGGTCTGCACCCATTGCCCACGGCCCGACACTTCACGCTCGAGCAGGGCCGTCATGATGCCGAGCGCCGCGTACAGGCCGACACCGGTATCCGCCAGCGAGATCCCGGTCCGCAACGGCGGTTGCCCCTTTTCGCCGGTGATCGCCATCAGCCCGCCCATGCCCTGCACAATCTGGTCGTAGCCTGGCCGGTCGGCATACGGGCCGTCCTGCCCGAAGCCCGAGATGCTGGCGTAGACGAGCCCGGGATTGCTGCGCTGCAAGGTTTCATAGTCCACCCCAAGCCGGGTCTTCACGCCTGGCCGGAAATTCTCCACCAGCACGTCAGCGGCCTCGACCAGCCGCTGGAGAATCCGCACGCCTTCCGGATCCTTGAGGTTGAGCGTGATGCTGCGCTTGTTGCGATGCAGGTTCTGGAAATCCGAGCCGAGGCGGTCCCCGATCCAGCCGTCGCTGACGTCAAGCGCCTGCGGGCTTTCAATCTTGATGACATCCGCTCCCCAGTCCGCCAGCTGCCGTACCGCCGTCGGGCCCGCTCGCAGGCGGGTGAGGTCGAGTACACGAAAGCGCTCGAGCGGGCCCTGCCGATTGGAGGCACTCATGACGCGGTACTCCCCATGGCCGTGCCGGGCAGCGGGCTGAAGGCCGGCGGCCGCTTGTCCTTCATGGCCCGCATGGCTTCACTGAAATCCGGCTGTTTCATCAACTGCCCCATCAGTTCCCGGGAATCCTCGATCGCGGCGCCCGCGTCGTGCCGCATGAGGTCGGCGTAGAGTTGACGCTTGGCCGTTTTCACGGCCACCGGCGATGTCGAGTCCGCCAGGCCGCGCGCGATCCGGAGAACTTCCTCCTCAAGGGTTTCACGCGGCATCACGCCGTTGAGGAACCCCATGGCGCGCGCCTCTTCCGCCAGGAACACGCGCCCTGACAGCAGAATGTCGGCACTGTGGGTCAGGCCCACGATACGCGGCATGATCCAGGACAGCCCGAATTCGGCAGGCAGCCCTAGCCGTGGCGTTGAGGTCGTGAGCTTGGCGCCTGCCGCGGCATAGCGAAGGTCGCAGTAAGCGGCCAGCGCGACGGCGATGCCGGCGCAGGCCCCGTTGATGGCGGCAATGACGGGCTTTTGCAGGCCCCAATGCCAGATCAGCTCGTGCTCGTACTCCGGGCGTACGCCGTGACCCGGCGTTGCCATCACGTCATTCCTGAAGCTTTCGAGATAGTCCTGATCGGACTCACGGTAATGGTCCAGCGCCTTCGTGTCAGCGCCGACGCAAAACTGCTGGCCCGCGCCGGTGACAACAATCACACGCACGCGCGGGTCGTCGTCCAGGCATGACATCAGCCAACGATACTCGGCATTCATGCGCGTAGTCCAGGAATTTCCGCGCCCGGGGCGGCTGAGCCGAACCAGGCCGACGCCGTTGTCGACGCTCAGTTGGGTGACATGCAGTTCCACGCCGTCTCCTTATCAGGGTGATGGGCATTGACGCGCAGGTGGGCAGCGTCGTTGCCGGCCGGGCCTCGCCTCAGTCGGCATCCCGATGGTTCATGTCGCGCAGCTTGAAAGTCGCGGTTGTGCCAGACTCCCTGCGCTCGCGCAGGAAGTTGAACTCGTCGCTCTCGAACCTCAGGTTCGTACCGAGCGTGTGGCCGACAAAGCCACGTGTGAACTGGGCCGCGCAGCCCAGGCTTTCCAGCGCCATCTGGTGCATGGCCTTGCCCGTCACCAGGGCGTCGCGCGGGTGCTTGGCGATACGTCCGGCCCAGTTCTCAACGGTAGTCTCCAGTTCAGCCAACGGCACCGCGCGATTGACCAGACCGAGCCGGCAAGCCTCGCTGCCATTGAAGCGCTCGCCCAGTAGCATGAGTTCCCGGGCAACCTTGGCGCCATACATCAGGATCTGCGAGTTCATGTGCCAGGTATTGCCGGCGAGACCAAAGCGCTGTTCCGCATGGCTGAAGCAGGCATCGTCCGCGGCAATCGCCAGATCCACCAGCTCCACCAGGTAGATGCCCACGCCGGTGCAATGGCCATGGACCTGTGCGATAACCGGCTTGGCCGAATTCTGGAACGCCATGTAGCTCATGCCCAGGCGTCGGTCCCGCTGCAAGCGCGTTCTTTGGTTGGGGCGCCGCGGCTTGCCGCCGTCCGGGGTTAGCTCCAGCCCGTACGACTTGACGGCATCGTTGTAGTCGTGGCCTGCGCAGAATGAGGGCCCGTTCCCCTTCAGGATGATGACTTTGATGTCATCGTCGTACTCGGCATCCCGCAGGGCGGCAACCAGGTCGTCCATCTCATCGAAGCGCAGGGCATTGTGCTTCTCCGGCCGGTTCAGGATCAGTCGCGCCACCGGGCCGTCCTTTTCCAGGATCACTGTGCTGTTCAACGTCGTCTCCTTGTTCTGTATCCGCTGGGGCATCCAGGCGTCAAACCACCCGGATACGCACGTTCTCAGGACCACGGGCATTGCCCGCAGACCACTTGACCGCGCCGGATATGCGCTCAAAATTCGGAATCGCCTTGAGCCATTCCTCGATGGCGACGCGCATTTCCATGCGGGCGAGGTGGGACCCGAGGCATCGGTGCACGCCCACCCCGAAGGTCAGGTGTCGGTTACGCTTGCGATCAAGCTGCACTTCGTCTGGGTTCTCGAATACCGCCGGGTCGCGATTGGCCGCCGGGTAAGCCAGAATCACCCGCTCGCCAGCACCGATGCAGCGCCCCTTCAACTCCACTTCCTCGGTGGTGACGCGCGCGATAGACAGCGGCGCATAGAAGCGAAGCAACTCCTCCACCGCAGTCGTCCTCAACAGGCCTGGCTCGTTGATCAGCGTCGCCCGGTCGGCAGGGTGATCAGCCAGATGGTTCAGGCTGGCGTTGAGGGCGTTCCACGTGGTATCGGCGCCCGCAAGGACGGCCAGCAGCAGACTACCGATACGGTGCTTGCGCGAGATCGGCTTGCCGTCGATGGTGGCCAGTGCGATATGGCTGACGAGGTCTTCGCCCGGGTCCTGCTCCCGCTCTTTGAGCAATTGCTCAAGATCCGCGAAGGCTTCATCGAACGCCGCCTTGCGCAACTCCTGGTCGAAGGGCCCGTACTTCAGGACCCGGATGGCCCAGTCCATGAAGCGCTCCTGACGGTCGTCGGGTACGTCGAGGAAGCGTGTCAGCAATGACAAGACGAAGGGCTTGGAGTAGTCCTCGCCAAGGTCCGCTTCGCCTTTGACGGCGACCCGTCGCGCCAGGTCGCGCGCGAGACTCTGTGCGTACGGCTCGATGGCTGCAACTCGCGCCGGCGTGAAGTAGGGCTCGAGCAGGTCACGGTGGATCTTGTGATCCGGCGGGTCGCTGGTCAGCGGTGGCAGCACCAGGCCCGAACCCTGCGGCGGCACTTCGCCCGCAATTTCCGCGGCCCGCGATGAGAACACTGCGGGATTCTGGGCGACATGGTGGATATCGTCGTATGTTGTCGGCAGCCAGGAGCCGCCCCACTTTTCGCTATGCGCCACCGGACAGCCGCTGGAACGGATGTCGCGCCACAGGGCATGCGCCTCCTGTACATAGTGGTCGGAGAGAAGGTCATAGCCGTCATGGGGCAGTGCGTGCTGGTTGGTGTCGGTCACTTGGGATCTCCTGGAAAATGTCAGTACGTTTCAACGTGATAGCGTCCGCTGGCTAACAGGCGTTCCCGGACCATTGGCCATGCGGATGCGCCGTCGCCGCGAAGGACACCCGCGAAGGCATCCTCCACACCGGCTTCCATGCCTTTGCGGCCACACAGGAACACGTGCGTGAGTTCGTCCTGTAGAAGCGTCCTGATTCGCTTGCCGGCGGCCCGGATGCCGTCCTGCACATATATGCGGGGCGCGTCCGGTTGACGCGAGAAGCAGAAGTAGTGGTCGACAAAACCCTCCGGCAACCCGTCTTCCTCACCGCAGTAAGGCAGCTCCACGGGACGACGGCCGCCGAAGAAAAGCATCAGGCTGCCTGTGGCGCCGCGCATGCTGCGCAGGCGGTGCTGGATGAAGCCCCGAAAAGGCGCGACGCCTGTGCCAGTGCAGACCATGATCAGGTTGGCGGACGCTTCCATGGGCATCAGGAACGTATCGCCCAGCGGGCCGACGACCCGCACCGTTTCACCTGGGACCAGGCCGCACAGATAGTTCGAACACAGGCCGCCCGGCTTGCGCCGCACCGTCAGTGCGACGGTGCTGGTGCCCCGCCGCTCGCCCGTTCTTGCGCTGGCGACCGAGTACAGTCGCTCGATATGCGGGCGCCCATTGGCATCGAGGCCGGGCGGCAGAATGCCAATGCTCTGGCCCTCCAGGATGGGCATCGCCTGGTTGCCGAAATCCAGCACGATGTGCCAGACATCATCGTCAGCGTCGAGTGCCGTGGCCCGCTCGCGCAATGTCACCGTCGCGACGGCTGGTGCAGCGCGGCTGTACAGGTGCAGTGCCGGCGCACTCGCCGACGCGGGCGCCCGCACTAGGACAGGACTCTCGTTGGCATCGGTCTCGGTGCCCGCTTGCATCGGCGTTGGCAGATCCTGCCACGAAAGTTGCTGCGCAAGCGTGTACGGCTGCTGCACCGGGTACCAGTGATTGATCGCGCCCGTTGGGCACGGGGGGAGACACGCACGGCAATGGTTGCAGCGCTCGACGTCGACCACGTAGTTGTTGTGGTCGTGTGTGATCGCGCCAACCGGGCAGGACTCCTCGCAGCTGTTACAGCGTATGCAAATGGCCGGATCAATCAGGTGCTGCGTGATCGATGTTGACGTGGGAAGCGTCATGGTTGCTCCTGTTCGTTGGCGGCGCCTGCGCGGCGAGTAGGCATCGCGCGTGACCTCATGGGCGCACGATGGCCCGACCGCCCGCCTCCGTGGCGCAATGCGCCATGGCCTCATTGACCTGGTCCAGCGAATAGATGACTGACGCGAGGTTGTCCAGTTGCAGCTTGCCCGCCCCGTGGAGGTCTACCAGCCGCGCAATGTCGCGGCGCACGTGAGCGGAACCATAGAGGGAGCCGCGGATGGTCTTCTCTGTGAGCACCAGCCCGCCGAACGCGGAGATGTTCACCACCACGTCCTTACCCGGCGCACTGACAATGACGGCACGGCCGCCTCGTCGGGTCATCCGTATGGCGTCATCGATGGATTGCTGGCGCCCGGCGACTTCCAGCGCGACCTCGACGCCGCGCCCACCGGTGAGCGCGCGTACCTTTTCCACCAGTCCGGTCCCGGGCTGCAGCTGATGGGTCGCACCCAGCGACCGCGCCAGCTCCAGGCGATCCGTACGGGGATCGATTGCGATGATCATGCTGGCACCGCTGGTACGCGCGCCCTGGATCGCATGCAGGCCGACACCGCCGCAACCGAGGATGGCCACCGCTTCGCCGACTTCGACCCGGGCCGTGTTGACCGCTGCGCCCCAGCCCGTCATGACCCCGCAGCCGAGCAATGCCGCCTGCTCCAGCGGCAGAGAGTCCGGGATGGGAACGACCGATGTAGCCGGTACGACAACCCGCTGTGCAAGCGTTCCCAGACCGGCCATCTGGAACACCGGTGCGCCATTCCATGTAAATCGCGTCGTGCCATCTGCCATGGTGCCCTGCAGCATCGATGGCTGCCCCGACTCGCACAACACCGGCTGGCCGTGGTTGCAATAGAAGCAGTTGCCACACTGGGCCAGCAGGCTGAGCACCACGCGGTCGCCGAGCGCCAGGCCCGACACCTGAGATCCCAGGCCCACGACGACACCCGCGCTTTCGTGCCCCAGTATCACTGGCAGCGGTGTCGGCAGCACTGCTTGGTACACCGACAGGTCCGAATGGCACACGCCTGTCGCGGCAATCTCCACCATCACTTCGTTATCGTGCGGTTCATCCAGGTCCAGCAACTCCACCTGGAGTTCGCGGGCCTTCACCATCACGGCAGCCTGCACCTTTGTTCGCATCGCGTCGCCTCTTGTTTCCGGTCTTCAGTCGCTTGAAGTTTAGAGGCGGACGTCCGGGCGCATTGCGCCGTTTCACGAAGTTCTTACTTGCTCAATTCGAGCAATTCCTGCCCTCTTTGCATCACCAGTCCAGGCGCGCCTCGTACTGCTGCACTGCGTCAGCACGACCCTCGATCGCCGATCCATTCGGCATGCGCTGGCGCTGCATATCGCGTTTTGCGAAGTTCTCATCTTCACCGGTTCCTGTTGGTCCGGCACTGCGCCGTTCCTACACTTCCGACACGTGACCAGGGACGGCATGGTCCCCGCAATCTGCAAGGCCGTGCCACATGAACAAACCACTAAACCGGAACGCCAATCCACTATGTATATTGAACCTTCCAACGCAGCCATCCCATCCGCTGCCGGGACCAACCCGCTTGCAGCCAGGAGCGAACTCCGAGATGTCTTCACAAACATTGCGCGTCAACGCCAGATCGCGGAATCTGACCTTCGCAAATACCTTGCAGACGTAGACCCGGCGCTGCTGCTAGCGTCGCTCGTGCACATCACGCGCGACCCATCGCTGCTCAGCCGCTACGCGCCTGAACTGAAGATGCCGGACAAGGGCGATCTCATGCCTGGCGTGAAGGTCGTCGAAACGCTGAAGGGCTTCGCCCAGGTCGCCACCATCCCAGGGGCTATCCGGCAAGAGATGATCGAGCTGACGGTTGCCGCGCTGGACAAGCCCGCCTCCGAACAGACCGAATACCTGTCGGGCTACGATCTGGCGCCCGATCTGTTTCTCAAGATGGCAGCGATGGTCACCGGCGAGCCGATCGATGCCGAGTTTGGCGACATGCTGCTCGAACAGGCAGGCTTTGTGCGCAACCAGCCCGTGCTGCCGCAGCGCGGCCGCCCGACCGAGCGTATCGAACTGGCCATCATCGGTGCCGGCATGAGTGGCATCGCGGCCGCCATCCAGGCGAAGGACCGCGGCTTCCGCTACCGCATCTTCGATAGCAACAACAAGGTCGGTGGCGTATGGGCGGCGAACGACTACCCAGGCGTCGCGGTCGATACACCCGCCACGTATTACTCGCTGTCGTACGAACTCAATCCATCGTGGAGCAACTATTACCCGGTGGGCTCCGAGTACCTGCGCTATCTCGAAGGCATCGTCGAGAAGCACAACATCAGTGAGTTCATCGAGCTCGAGAGCGAAATCCTGAAGATCCAGTGGATCGAAGAGGACCAGGAGTGGGAACTGATGGTGGTCAAGAAGGGGCGCGAGGCATCTCGGGTGCGCGCCACAGCAGTCATGTCATGCCTCGGCCACCTCAACCGCCCGAACTATCCCGACCTGCAAGGCCGCGAGACGTTCAAGGGCGTATCGATTCACGCCAACCGCTGGAAGCATGACGTCGATCTGCGCGGCAAGCGCGTCGGCATCATCGGCACCGGAGCGACCGGCGTGCAGGTGATCGGCAAGATCTCACAGGAAGTGGACCACCTCACCGTCTTTATGCGCCAGCCGATGTGGATCATTCCCAACCAGGCGGGAGACGGGGATATTCCGCAAAGCAAGCGCTGGGCGCGCCAGCACCTGCCGTACTTCCTCCACTGGGACAGGCTGAAGTCTTACTGGACCTATAGCGACAAGGTCGGATATCCGATCGTTCGCGCAGACCCAGAATGGGCGAAGACGCACGTCTCCATCTCTCCAGCCAACGACCGCCTGATGCAGTTCTGCATCAACTACATCAACTCGTGTTTTGGCGAGGGTAGCGAACTGGCCCGGAAGCTGACGCCGGACTACGCACCGCTGGGCAAGCGAAGCGTGCGCGACCCGTACGACTTTGCCCCCGGTGGCTTCTACTACGCCCTGTCGCAGCCGAACGTGGCCCTCGAGACCAGCAAGCTGGCGCGTGTGGTGCCGGACGGCATCCTGACCGTGGACGGCAAGCTGATCGAGCTCGACGTCATCATCTACGCGACCGGGCTGACCCTCGACTGGCTGTCGCCGATCGAGGTGGCGGGACGCAACGGGGTACGGCTATCCGACGTCTGGCGCGACAACAATCCGTCCTCCTACCTGGGCGGGATGGTGCCGAAGTTCCCCAATCTCTTCATCAACTCTGGCCCGCATACCGGGGCTGGGCATGCTGGCGGGCACAACTTCATGGCGGAGGTCGTCAACCACTACGCGATGGAATGCCTGCAGTTACTGGTCGAGGAGGATGCCCGCTCGCTGGAGGTGACCCAGGAAGCGTTTGATGAACACAACCGCAAGCTCGACGAGAAGATGGCGGGGGCGATCTGGACCTGGGAGCGGCGCGCCCACACCTATTACACCAACCAGAAGGGGCGGCCCATCCTCCCGACGCCATGGCGCCATGTGGACTTCTGGCGCATGACCCGCGAGCCCATGAAGGAAGCCTTCATCCTGCGCTGATGCAATGCCGTCGGCGCCCCGACGCCCGGATGCTTGCCGGCAGGCAGCCCTCCGGCGCGGGGCTATGAACCAGTCAAGGTAACGGGAACTTAGAGCATGAACCGCGGTTTGATACTTGGGGGCGGTGGCGTCCTCGGCCTCGCCTGGGAGATTGGCGTGCTCCACGGGCTTGCGTCCGGCGGCATCGACCTGCTCGGCGCAAGCGAAGTCATCGGGACATCGGCCGGCGCATTTGCCGGCTGCGCACTCCTTGACCCGAGGGGCATTGCGTGGGCGTACGCGCGGCAGGTTGCTGCGAGCGTACAAGAGGTGCCGGTCGCCTCGTCCTCTGATGTCATCCAGACCCTGTCCGTATTGCTGACGGAATGCGCCGGCGACGCGGCGCGCGCCGGACGGCGCATCGGCGAGTTTGCGCTGGCGGCCTCATCCGTTGAGGTCCGCCAGCGCCTGGCTGTCGTGCGCGACCGGCTCGACCGCGATGACTGGCCGTCCGACCGACTGATGCTCACCGCCATCGACGTGGACAGCGGCGAGCTGCACCTGCTTACCAGCGACTCGGGCATCGACCTGGTGCACGCTGCCGCTGCCAGCGGTGCGGCGCCGGGCATCTGGCCCGTGATCTCGGCCGGCGGCAAACGCTGGGTGGACGGCGGCAGCGTATCGGTGACCAATGCACACCTCGCACGGAGATTCGGCCAATGCATCGTCATCTCGCCCCGGCCGGGCAACCTAACCGGCGTCACGGTGCAGTCCGAGATCGACGCCTGCGGCAAGCGCGACGAC
The DNA here is from genome assembly GCF_058787575.1 of Cupriavidus sp. FW305-3-2-15-C-LB2. Taxonomy (NCBI): domain Bacteria; kingdom Pseudomonadati; phylum Pseudomonadota; class Betaproteobacteria; order Burkholderiales; family Burkholderiaceae; genus Cupriavidus; species Cupriavidus sp. FW305-3-2-15-C-LB2. Next base: position 141,868 of record NZ_JBYSZW010000009.1, on the reverse strand, counting down.
GCCGTGCTCATTGTTCCTGACGCGAGCAGTGAGGCCGCGATCGGCCAGAACAACTTCGACCCCAGCCGGCGCCAGGTGGCCGCCGAGGCAGGGAGACGGCAGGGTAAGCAACTCGTCCGTGAAATGCCGGACGCATGGCGGGTGTGCTGATGTAGGGAACCCGACGGCGGCGGGCGTCTTTCACGCAACACCGCCTGGGTGTACAGAAACTTCGGGGAACAATATGACAACCGAAAACGGGGACAAGGCACCCGGCCCGTGCGCAGGATTGCGCGTGCTGGAATTCGCAACCATGGTTGCCGGGCCGTTCGCCGGCCAGATGCTGGCCGATCTCGGGGCCGAGGTCATCAAGATCGAGCCCATCAGTGGCGATCCCATGCGCAAGGGGCACCCCCAGCACCAGGGGGTCGCGGCTGGATTCGCGCTGTTCAACGGTGGCAAGCGAAGCATGTGCATCGACCTCAAGTCCCCTTCGGGACAAGCGCTGGCGCGCGAGCTGGCGTTGACTGCCGATGTGCTGATTGAAAACTTCCGCCCGGGCGTGATGGCCGGATTCAGGCTCGGGCATGAGACCCTTTGCCAGGCCAATGCAAGGCTCATCTATGCGTCAATCAATGGCTTCGGCGTCGATGGACCATATGCCGCACGGCCCGCATACGATCATGTCGTGCAGGCGCTGAGCGGGACCATGCCGGGCATCGGCAGCCAGGACCAGCCCGAGCCCGTCCGCAATTCGGTCGTCGACAAGATTACCGCCGCCACCGCCGCACAAGCAATTCTGGCCGCGCTCGTCCACCGCGAGCGCAACGGCGGCAAGGGCCAGCGGGTCTGCGTGTCGCTGCTGGACGCCTACGCCGCCTTCATGCTGCCGGATCTGATGGTGAACCACTACTTCCAGACGCCAAGTATCGGTGCGCGCGCCCTGCCCAACACCTACTTCCCAATCCGGACGTCGGACGGCCACGTCATGGGCCATATCTTCACCGACGAGCAGTTCAGGAATCTCTGCCGGATGTTTGACCGCCTGGACCTGATCGACGATCCCCGCTTCGCTGGTGTGAAGGAGCGCCGCGATCACTGTGAGGCGATGTGGGATGAAATCCGGCACAGCGCGCGGCGGCTCGACACGGCCACCGTCGAGCAGCTTGCCGAGAAGCACAGCGTCCCGCTTGGGCGCGTCAACGACCTGGCCGGGTTCTTCGCCGATCCGCAGGTCCGGCACAACGGCACGTACTCGGACGATGACGATCCATTGCTCGGAAGAGTGCGTCAGCTTCGGTCCCCGATCCGCCTGGCGCTGACGCCAGCGGCCAGCCGCCGCCGGCCGCCCCTGCTCGGGGAGGACACCAGCGCACTCCTCGCGGGCCTGGGCAAGACGGCAACGCAGATCAACCAGGCCTTTGCAAGCCGGGTGGTCGCCGGCCGCATGGACGAGGCGGATGCCGCAGGCAAGTCCGCGGTGGGAGCACAAGCATGAGCGGTCCATTGAAAGGCGTCAGGATCATCGAGTTCGGCGCAATCGGGCCGGCGCCATTCGCCTGCATGATGCTGGCCGACAACGGCGCGGACGTCATCCGCGTGGCGCGGCATGTACCGGCCTGGCGGCAAGGCATCATGGATGCGAGCAAGGACGTTCTGGCACGCTCGCGCCGCGTCGTGCACCTTGACCTCAAGACGCCCGAAGGTGTGCGCGAGGCCCACGCGCTCGCACGCGACGCGGACGGCATTGTCGAGGGCTACCGCCCGGGCGTCATGGAAAGACTCGGGCTTGGCCCTGAGGTCTTGCTGGCTGACAACCCGCGGCTGGTGTACGGGCGCATGACCGGATGGGGCCAGGACGGGCCCCTCGCACAGCGCGCCGGGCACGACATCAACTACATCGCGCTGGCCGGTGCATTGCACGCCTTCGGGCGCGAGGGCGGCAAGCCAACGCCACCCGCCAACCTGGTCGCAGACTTTGGCGGCGGCGGCATGTTGCTTGCGTTCGGCATGGTCAGCGCCATCCTGCATGCACGCGCCACGGGGGAAGGTCAGGTGGTGGACTGCGCCATGCTCGACGGCACCGCGTTGCTGATGAGCATGATGTGGTCGCTGCGTTCCGCCGGTGTGTGGCGCGACGAGCGCGGTGTCAATCTGCTCGACACCGGCACGCATTTCTACGAGACGTATGAGACCAGCGATGGCAAGTACATCGCGATCGGCGCGGTTGAGCCCGAGTTCTATGCGCTGCTGCGGGAAAGGCTAGGTCTGGCCGACGACCCGGACTTCGACCGCCAGCGGGACCCGAAAGCCTGGCCGGATCTCAAAGCCAGGCTTTCCACGATCTTCAAGACCCGCAGCCGCGACGAATGGTGCCGCATCTTCGACCCCACCGATGCCTGTGTCACCCCGGTCCTTTCGATGAGCGAGGCGCCCGATCACCCGCACGCCCGCGCGCGCGGGGTATTCACGACCATCAATGGTGTCGTGCAGCCCAGCCCGGCTCCGCGCTACTCGCGCACCGTGAACGATGCACCCAGGATGCTTCGCCCTCAACAGGACGATCGCGATGCGATCCGCCCCGGGCGTCGCACCGCACCGTGCGCAAGCGAACCGGCAACCGATAGCTGAGGGGTAAGCGAAATGAGCAGAATTGCATTCATTGGTCTTGGCAATATGGGCATGCCCATGGCCCTGAACCTTGTACGTGCGGGCCACGACGTGCAGGGATTCGATATCTCGGAAGCCGCACTGGCCGGCTTCGCCGGACAGGGGGGGCAATCGCAGCGCAGCGTGGCAGCGGCTGTCGATGGCGCGTCGATCGTCATTTCCATCGTGAGAAATGCCGATGACGTGAAGAACCTGTACTGCACCGCAGGCGGTGTCCTGGACGTCGCCGCGCCGGGAGCCCTGCTGATCGAGAGCTCAACCATCGGACCCGCCGCCGCGCGTGCTGTCGCCGCGGAAGCGGCGCAAGCCGGCTTTGCGATGTTGGATGCTCCCGTGGCCGGCGGCCAGGCTGGCGCCCGCGAAGCGCGGCTGACATTCATGGTCGGCGGCGCGCGCACGGCCTTCGACCGCGCTGAGCCAGTCCTGCGCCAGATGGGCGCCAGAATCTTTTATGCCGGGGCCAGCGGCAATGGCCAGATTGCCAAGCTGTGCAACAACCTGATCGCCTGCGTCAGCAGCGCGGTCGTCTCGGAAGCCTTCATCCTGGGCAGCAAGCTCGGCATGGACTATCAGACGATGTACGACATCATCACACAGTCTACCGGCCAGTGCTGGACCCTCTCGCACAACTGCCCGGTGCCGGGCCCCGTGCCGTCTTCGCCCGCCAGTCGCGATTATGTCCCTGGATTTGCGGCGGATCTGATGCTCAAGGACCTCTCCCTCGTCGCGTCTGCCGCCAGTGAGGTTGGCGCCGCGACACCGTTTGGCGCCAGGGCCATCCAGCTGTACCGGCAGCTAAGCGAATCTGGCCTTGGCGCCCGCGATTGGACCGTAGTTGCCAGGTTGATCGAAAACAGCGCTTCTCTCAATTAATGCTGCATAGCCCAGGAGACCTCTGTGTCAGCTAACCCCCTCCATCCCAACCTCAACGCGGAAGATCTGGCCCTGGCCCTGAGTGGGCACAATTTCATCGACGGCGAGCTTGCGCCCGCACGCTCGGGCAGGACGTTCGCCGTGATCAATCCCGCCACCGGCCGCAAGATCGCGGATGCGCCCTTCAGCGTTGCCGATGACGTGGATCTCGCCGTCCATGCCGCGCAGCGCGCCCAGCGCGAATGGGCCGATACACCGGCGCGCAGGCGCGGCGCCCTGGTCATTGAATGTGCCCGGCTGCTGGCCTCGCACGTCGAGGAGCTGGCACGGCTTGTGACACTCGAGACCGGCAAGGCGATTCGGACCGAAAGCCGTCCCGAAGCGGAAGGTATCGCCGACATGCTGCAGTACTACGGCGGCCTGGCCCCGGAGCTGAAGGGCGAGACCGTGCCCCACCGGCCGGATGTCCTGACGCTCACCGTGCGGGAACCGCTCGGCGTCGTTGGCGCGATTTTGCCCTGGAACGCGCCAATGTACATCCTGGCGATGAAAATCGGACCCTCGCTCGTGGCCGGTAACACTGTCGTGGTGAAATCTGCCGAGGAAGCACCCCTGGCAGTGTTGCGCGTGTGCCAGATCCTGAGCCAGGTGCTGCCCAAGGGTGTCCTCAACGTGGTTGCCGGCTATGGCCCTGAATGCGGCGCGCCGCTGGTCGCGCATCCCGGTGTGCACAAGGTCACTTTCACCGGCTCCGTGGAAACAGGCAAGATCATCTACAAGACAGCGGCCGACAAGCTGATCCCCGTCACGCTCGAGCTTGGCGGCAAGAGCCCGATGATCGTCATGCCCGACGCTGACCTGGATCAGGCTGCCGCCGGCGCGGTGGCCGGCATGCGGTTCACCCGCCAGGGCCAGAGCTGCTCGGCCTCCAGCCGGATGATCGTGCACGAGTCGGTGCATGACGCATTTGTCGGCAAGGTGAAGGCGCTGGTCGATGCCATGAAGATTGGCGATCCGATGGACGAGGCCACGGACATCGGCACTATCATCTCGCCAGCCCAGTACGACAAGGTGTGCGGATACATCGAAGCGGGACGATCCCTGCCCGGCACAACCGCGGTGGAATGCTCGACATTGCCAGCAGACCTGGCGCTGGGAGCCGGACTGTTCATCCGCCCTGTGATGTTCACCGGCCTGACCAATGATAGTAAGCTGGCGCGCGAAGAGATCTTCGGTCCGGTCGTCTGCGTCATGAAATTCTCGAGCTACAGGGACGCGTTGGCGATGGCCAACGACACAGACTACGGCTTGACGGCGTCAGTCTGGACCCGGGATCTGAAGACGGCGATGGATGCCAGCCTGAGGCTTCAGGCCGGCTTCGTCCAGGTAAACCAGAATCTCGTAGCCCAGCCTGGCCTCTCGTATGGCGGCTACAAGAATTCCGGCTTGGGCAAGGAGGCATCGCTTGAGGCAATGCTGGACCACTTCACACAGATGAAGACCATCCTCGTGAATCTCGCATAGCACCAGCGGCGCCGCAGGCGCCGCTCTGCCTCAGAAAATCATTAAGGAGACACCGGTCATGAAAAATTCGATCGCGCTGCTGTTCTGTGCATTGGTCACCACAGTCTCGATGCCGTCTCACGCCAATGACAGCACGACGCCCCGTCGCCTCATCGTTCCCTATACCGCGGGCGGAGGCAGCGACACGCTTTCCAGGGCAATCGGCCAGAAGCTTTCTCAGGTACTGGGCGAACCTGTTGTCGTTGAAAACCGGCCCGGGGCAAACGGCTACATTGCCGCTGGCGTTGTCGCCAAGAGCCCACCAGACGGCCGTACCTTGCTTGTCGGCGGCAATGCGCTGATTATCGGGCCGATGTTGTACTCATCGCACAAGCTTAATGCGTTGAAGGATTTCACTCCTATTTCCAGTCTGGTCAGAGTGACTCTTGTACTGGTCAGTAGTCCGGGCCTTCCGGCCAACAATGGCCGAGAATTTGTCCAGATGGCGCGAAAAGAGAAAGGCCTGAGCTACGCCTCGCCGTCGCCGGGCATCATGTTTGCGACCGAGCAAATCAAGGCGCTGGCCGGTTTCGACCTGATGCGCGTGTCGTACCGTGGCGCACCGGAAGGCTTTATCGATGTGACTTCTGGAAGGGTATCCGTGATGTTTGACAGCGTTGCCGCGGAGCTGCCAAACATCAGATCGGGTCGCGCCAAGGCTCTTTTGGTTACCGGCGAAAACCGCCACCCTCTCCTTCCGGACGTACCGACGCTTGCTGAATCTGGCATCCCAGGCTACGTAGAGGACAACTATATCGGCATACTTGGTCCGGCCGGCATGGATCCGCACGTCGTCGATACACTGAACGCCGCATTGCTCAAGGTCCTCCGAGACCCTGAATTCAAGGCCTTTGCAGAAAGGCTGGGATTTCTCCCTTCACCTGCATCTCCCAAGGCCTTCCGGGATATGCTCGGCGCGACCACAACGCGGTACCAACAGATTGCCAATCAGCTCGACCTCAAGCCGGAATAGAGAAGCCACATGCATTGGTGCGAATAGCCTGACGTGTCTGTCCCCGGGCACATCGGCTCGGGGCCGCGCTGGGCGCAAGCCGTGCGGCCCCGAAATCGAGCAGCATTTCGACGGTCGCCAGACAGTTCCAGGGGGCTCGGTGGCGTTTAGTCCACGAGGAAACGTTCGCACAGCAGGGCCCAATACGCCGCACCGACAGCAATGTTCCCATCATTGAAGTCGTAGCCGGGATTGTGGACCGAGCAGCCTCCGGCCTTTCCGCCTTCGCCGTTTCCAAGCCACAGGTAGCAGCCAGGCACGGCATCCAGCATGAAGGCAAAGTCCTCACTGGCGGCAATGGGCGACGCCTGGCAGTTGACGTGGCTCGCGCCCAGCAAGTCCAGGGCGACCTGGCTTGCGAACGCCGTTTCGGCCGGCGTATTCACCAGGACTGGATACCCGCGCTGATAATCGACCTGCGCCGTGACGCCATAACTCTGCGCCTGCGCGGATACCAGGTCCCTGACACGCTGCTCGATCCGCTCTCGCACATCGCGGTCCAGTGCGCGGACACTCAGCCTGAGCACGGCGTGCGAGGGAATGATATTGGAGACGGTACCGGCCTGGAACGCGCCCACGGTAATGACCGCCGCTTGCAGCGGATCGACATTGCGCGCCACGATAGTCTGCAAGGCCATCACGATGGAGGCGCCGGCCACGACAGGGTCGGCCGCGTGGTGCGGGATCGCCGCATGGCCGCCGACGCCTTCCAGCGTGATGGTGACGTTGTCGGCCGAAGCCTGCGCCGCGCCCTCGCGCAACAGCAGACGGCCCGATGCGGTGCCCGGTACGTTGTGCATGGCGAAGACGGCATCGCAAGGGTACTTCCTGAACAGTCCGTCCTCCATCATCTTCTTTGCACCGCCCAACCCCTCCTCTGCCGGCTGGAAGATAAGGTTCAGGGTTCCGCTGAAGTCGCCGCGCCGGGCGAGGTACTTTGCTGCGCAAAGCAGCATGGTGGTATGCCCGTCATGCCCGCAGGCGTGCATCACGCCGGGATGGCAGCTGGCATAGGGGAGCCCTGTGGCCTCCTCCATCGGCAGGGCATCCATGTCGGCGCGAATGCCAAGGCTGCGGTTGCCCGTACCGCGTCGCAGCCGGCCGACGACCCCCGTTGTCCCCAGCCCGCGCTCGACCTCATAGCCCCATTCGGCGAGCAGGCTGGCCACCATGTCGCTGGTGCGGTGTTCCTCGAAGCCGAGCTCCGGATGCCGGTGCAGGTCACGGCGAACTGCTACGAACTCTTCGGCGCTGTCCCGCAGCGCGGCCAGGATGGGATGCATGTCGTCCTTATTGCGGCTGCAAGCCGATGGCACGGGCAATGCCGCGGTATTGTTCGATGCTCTGCTGATAGGCCTTCTGACTTTCGGCAAGCGACACCGGCTTGGACGCAGGCAGGTTCGCGGCATCCAGGCTTGCGCGCACCGAGGGGTCGGCCAGCGTATGCACAATCGCGTTGTGCACCGCCTGCACGACAGGCTCGGCAGTGTCCTTCTTCACGAAGATGCCAGCCCAGGTTGAATAGTTGAAGCCTCGCAGCGCCTTGCTCTCATTGACGCTGGGGACCGACTTCACTGCCTCCACTCGCGTAGGCGACAGTACGGCCAGCATCCGGACCTGGCCGGTGCGCATGCGTTCGATGTCAGGCTTGCCAAATGGCGAGATGAAGATATCGACGATTCCGCCAACGAGGTCCTGGATCACGGGCGCGCCGCCCTTGTAAGGGACGTGAGTCATCGGCGCTCCGATGGTTTGGGACATGTGCGCCCCCAGGAGGTGATAGAGCGAGCCGATGCCGACGCTGGCGTACGTCAGTGGTTTGCCGGCCTTGGCTGCCTGCGCGGCATAGGCGGCGAGTTCGTCGACATCCTTTACCGGCAGATCCCTGCGCACCAGGATGGCAAGATCGACAGTGCCGACCATATGCACCAGCCTGAAATCTTCGCTCCTGAATTTGATTGCGGCATTGGCCAGCGGCGTAGTGATGAGCTCGCCGGGCCCTGCCTGCAATAGCAGGTGGCCGTCGGCCGGTGCATGAAGGACCTTCTGCGCGGCAATCGCGCCACCAGCTCCCCCGAGGTTCTCGACGATGACTGGCTGCCCGAACTGCCGGGCCAGGGACCCGTTCAGGTTCCGGGCAACAACGTCGGAGAGGCCGCCCGCCGGGAACGGCACCATCAGCGTTACCGGCCGGTCAGGAAAGCCGTGTGCCGGCGCCAGCCCTGCAAAAAGCAGTGCTGCAACCAAGCCGCCGAGCCAACGGCGGCCAATGTTCTTGAATCGGGTCATGGCGGTCTCCTCAATGCATGTTCTTGTGGAATCGGATCGTAAAGCGCCGTCCGGCATGCGTCCAATGCATTATCGGTCTAAAATTTATTCAAAAATCTCATCTATAAGTGCGCAATGCATCTCAAACATCTCAAGCATCTGCTGATGGTGGCGGATATGGCGTCCTTCAGCCAGGCGGCACAACGCCTGCACCTGACCCAGTCCGCGCTGAGCCGGAGCATCCAGACGTTGGAGGACGAACTGGGAGGCCGCCTGATCGACCGGCACGGCAAGCGCAATGTGCTGACCCCATTGGGGGAGCTGACTGCAAACCGGGCCCGGCGCATCGTGTTCGAGGAAGCGGAACTGCACCGCAGCGTCGAACTGTTCCACCACCACCACCTGGGTGCCATCCGCGTCGGGCTGGGCGCGGGGCCGGGCGCAGTGCTGGCGACGCCGTTTCTCCGATACATGGCCAGGCACCATCCCGGCATACAGGTCAGCGTGTCGCTTGGTACTTCCGATGCGCTGATGATCCAGCTGCGTCAGCGATCGCTTGATGCAGTCATCGTGGAGGTGAGCAGCGTGGCGCCAGCAACGGACCTTCGCCACGAACTGCTGAACGCGTTGCAGGGCCGCTTTATCTGCCGCACAGGACATCCGCTTGTGCAACAGGCTGCCGGCGGAGACGCCGTATCGTTTGACGATGTCATGCGTTATCCGCTGGCTTCCGCCCCGCTCAGCACGGAAGTCGCGCGCAACCTGGTGAAGCGCTTCGGTCCACGCGCGGATCCGGAGCATTGCCTTAGCCTCAGGTGCGAGAATGTCCGGAGCCTGGTCGAAGCTGTGCTGGATTCCGACGCGATACTGTTCAGCATCGTCGCCGCAGTGCGTGCGGAGATTGCCGCAGGAAAACTATGCGAACTGGTCACGACCCCAGCGGTCGATGATGGCCCCCGCTATGCCTTTTTCACCCTGGCGGGGCGGACCGAGGCGCCCAGCATGGAAATATTCCGGAAATTCACGGACGAGCATTTGCGTGACTAGCCGCCAGGCGAGCTGTTCCCGATCGGCAGCGTTATGCTTGAATCCATTCAGGGCAATGATGTGCCTTGTCGATGCACAACAAGAGTTCCTTGGATCACCCAACCTCCACTCCGAGACCGGTACCGGAGCCGTCCCGTGAGTTCCCGTTCCTTATTCAAAAGCGGATGCCGGTATGCCAAGGCCCCAGATCCTGACCTATGTCGACGCCGGCGCTTCCGACTGGACCGCATGCCTGATGCGGACCATCGGGCACCAACTCCACGCCAGCACCTACGAGAACCGTGCGGTGATGGCAGACGACATCCGGCACGACGCCACGCTGTTCGATGGGGCGGTGCTGTTTGTCATGCCGGGAGGCGCCGACCTTCCCTACTGTGCAATGCTGAACGGTGCCCCGAACGCGCGCATCCGGCGTTTCGTCGAGCAGGGCGGCGTCTACCTCGGGATTTGCGCGGGCGCTTACTACGCATGTCGGGAACTGGCGTTTCACGCCGGCACCAGGGGCGCAATCTGCGGCCCGCGCGAGCTGTGCTTTGTCGACGCCGTGGCAGTGGGCTCGCTGCCAGAACTGACTGACGGCATGCTGTATGACGGCACGCCGCGTACCACGGCCGCGGTGAGACTGCGCACCACGGACAGCCTGACCGATGTCCCGATGTCGCTATACACCCACTACCATGGCGGCTGCCGCTTTGACTTCGGCGACGCTCCCGGTGCTGACACGCAGGTCCTGGCCGTCTATGCGGATATCGATGGCACGCCGCCCGCCATCGTCAGTTCACGGGTTGGCAAGGGCCGCGCGGTGCTCGCCGGCGTCCACCTGGAGATCTCCGAGCGGGAGTGCAAGGATGCGCTGCGCGGACACAGCGATATGCCTGAACACCTCCATGTCTGCGACCGGCTGGCGGAGACCGGCGATACACGCCTGGCGGTGTTTCGCCGCTTGCTGGCGCACGCGGGGCTGGTGCTGAACTGAGCGGCGCGCCCTACCCTTTGGCCGGCATTCTTGGTGAATTCACACAATGTTGACCAGCCGCGTCCCCGCCGTCAGGAACGTGCCTGCGGCCGCCTGCCACGTTACGCGGCCGCCGCGATGAGCATGGACTTGCATCTCCATCTTCATGGCTTCCATCACGGCGATCAGATCGCCTTCCTTGACCTCGTCGCCAACTGCGACCTTCCAGGTCTGCACGGTGCCGGCGATCGGGGATGGCAGGTCGGCCGGGTCAGTAGCGGCGGCCTGGGCCGGCGCCGCGGCGCTGCCTTGCCCGGGCGCGTCGGCGAGGCCGCGCAGCAGCTGCGCCGGCAGCCCCAGCACCATGCGGCGGCCGTCGATCTCGATGGCGGTGCGCAACAGGCTGGCATCGTGCCGGGGCTCGGCACGGGTGGCCGCTGCCAGCGGTTCGGCGAAGTCGGACTCGATCCAGCGCGTGTGGACCCTGAAGCCATCCGCGCCGAGGAAATCTGCGTGGTCGATCACCGCACGGTGGAACGGCAGCACCGACGCCACACCCTCGATACGGAACTCGCGCAGCGCACGGCTTGCGCGCGCCAGCGCCTGTTCGCGCGTGGCACCGGTCACGATGAGCTTGGCCATCAGCGAGTCGAATGTGCCGGGGACCACCGAGCCCGACTGCACACCCGAGTCCACGCGCACCCCGGGGCCCGACGGAGCTTCGAAGGTCTGCACCGGCCCGGGCGTGGGCAGGAAGCCGCGGCCCACGTCCTCGGCGTTGATGCGGAACTCGATTGAATGGCCCAGCGGCGCCGGGGTTTCGGTAATGGAGAGCGGCAAGCCATCCGCCACGCGCAATTGCTCGACCACCAGGTCCACGCCGGTGGTCTGCTCGGTCACGGGGTGCTCCACCTGCAGGCGGGTGTTGACCTCCAGGAAGGAGATCGCGCCGCTGGCGCTGAGCAGGAATTCCACGGTGCCGGCACTGGTGTAGCTGGCCGCCGCGCAGATGTCGCGGGCGGCGGCGTGGATACGCGCGCGCTGCGCGTCGGTCAGGAACGGCGCGGGGGCTTCTTCGACCAGCTTCTGGTTGCGGCGCTGCAGCGAGCAGTCGCGCGTGCCCAGCACCACGACATTGCCATGCTGGTCGGCCAGTACCTGCGCTTCGATATGGCGGGGCTTGTCGAGGAACTGCTCAACGAAGCATTCGCCGCGGCCAAAGGCAGTGACAGCCTCGCGCACGGCGGAGGCGTACAACTCTTCCACCTCATCCATGCGCCATGCGATCTTCATGCCGCGGCCGCCGCCGCCGAAGGCTGCCTTGATGATGATCGGCAGGCCGTACTGCTCGGCAAAGGCCAGTACCTCACTGGCATCCACGACCGGGTCGGGCGTGCCGGCGACCAGCGGGGCGCCAACCTGCAAGGCGATCTTGCGCGCTTCCACCTTGTCGCCCAGCCGCGCAATCGTGGCGGGAGACGGGCCAATCCAGACCAGGCCGGCATCGATCACGGCCTTGGCAAAGGCTTCACTTTCCGACAGGAAGCCGTAGCCTGGATGCACGGCATCTGCCCCGCTGCGCCGGGCGATATCGAGCAGCTTGGGAATGTTCAGGTAGGTGTCGGCCGGACGGTCGCCATCCAGGCCGTAGGCCTCGTCGGCCAGCCGCGCGTGCAGCGCGTCGATATCAGCATTGGCATACACGGCCACCGACCCGACTCCGTAGTCGGCACAGGCGCGGATGATGCGGACGGCAATCTCGCCACGGTTGGCAATCAGGACTTTCTTCATCGCAAATCTCGGTTGGGGCTTGTACGCTCAGGCGGCAGACGGTCGCTGCGCCGACAGTTGCAGCTCTGACGGTTGAAGTTCTTCGAAGGCGCCGAGCGGGTTGAAGCGCAGCCAGGCGCCAACCGGAATCTGTCCGGCGCGGTCCAGGTGGTAAGGCGCCACGGCCCCGATCACGGGGTAGCCGCCGGTCAGCGGGTGGTCGGCCAGGAACAGCACGGGTTGGCCGCTTGGCGGCACCTGCAACGCACCCAGGGCGGTGCCCTCGCTGGGCAGCTCGCCGGTGATGGCGCGCTCCAGCGGCACCTCGCCGGCCAGGCGCAGTCCCACGCGGTTGGATTGCGGGGTGACTTGCCAGCGCTGCGCAGCAAGGCGCGCCACGGACTCCGCAGTGAACCAGTCGGTGCGGGGACCGAGCACCACATCCAGCACGACGTCCTGCTCCACCGTGGGCAGATCGGCGGCAGGCAACCCGGGGGTGCCCACGACGGCGCCGGCCGGTGCGGGCAGCAGGTCCAGCACATCGCCCACGGCCAGTGGCGCGGGACCGACCTTGGCCAGCGAGTCAGTCGCACAACTGCCCAGGACCGGCGTGACGGCAAACCCGCCGCGTGCTGCCACATAGCTGCGGGCGCCGGCAAGAGGCTGACCGATGCTCAGCGTGTCGCCATCGGCCAGCGCCACGGCCTGGTGGTTCGGGACGCTCCATTGGCGACCATCGGCAGTGCGCACCGTCAGCGCCGCATCGGCGCCAGTGACAGCCAGCACGGTTTCACCCACGCTCTGCAGTTGCAGGCCGCCGCCCACGGTCTCGAGCGCCGCGCCGTCGCTGCGGTTGCCGACCAGGCGGTTGGCCATCTTGAGGGCGGCCTGGTCCATCGCACCCGAGGCCGAGACGCCCTGCCCCGCCTGGCCGTGCCGGCCCAGGTCCTGGAACACGGTCTGCAGCCCGGTGGCCCTCACCTTCAGCGCCGCGGCAGCAGCCGCCTTGTCCGTCGGCAACGGCTGGCGCGCCGGGGCGCCGGCGGCGATGGCGCTGCCCGCATCGAGCACGCCATCGAGCGTGGCGATGTCGATGAAGCGCACGCGATAGCCGGGCTGCAGCAGCGCAGGCTGTTCGCGATTCAGGTCCCACATGGCCACGGGGGTAACCCCGATGATCTGCCAGCCGCCCGGGCTGGCCTGCGGGTACACGCCGCTGAAGGTGCCAGCCAGGCCCACGGCGCCGGCGGGAATACGCGTGCGCGGCGTACTGCGGCGCGGCACGTCGAAGCTGGGATGGCCGCCGCTGAGATAGGCAAAGCCTGGCGCAAAGCCGGTAAAGGCAACGGTGTATTCGCTGCCGGTGTGGCGGCGCACCACTTCCCTGGGCGTGATGCCAAGCAGCTGGGCCACCTCGGCCAGGTCCTCGCCGTCATAGCGCACCGGAATCTCGACCAGGATGTTGCTGCGCTCGACGCGCTGCGACAGGTCGCGCGCGGCGATGGCCGATACCAGCGCGGCGGCGCTGATGGCCGATGGGCGGAAGTGAACGAGGATGGTGCGCGCGGCGGGCACCAGCTCCGCCACGCCGTGCACGGGATCGCGCTGCAGCGAGGCCAGCAGGGCCAGGGTCTGGTCCAGGTCGGCCAGTTCCACCAGCAGTGCATTCGAAGTGACGGGCAGAAAACGCAAAACGAGCTCCGCAATGACCCGGAGGTCCTAGACGTGATACGTGCTGTCTGGCACGTCGGTAATGAACATGTGGCCCGGCGCATGCGTCACGGCGAACGGCACGCCTGACGCCATCACGGCCGCCTGGGGCGTGACGCCGCAAGCCCAGAACACCGGGATCTCGCCCGGCTCGATACGCACGGCGTCACCAAAGTCAGGCCTGGCGAGGTCGGCAATGCCCAGCGCGGCCGGATCGCCGACATGGACGGGCGAGCCGTGCACCGACGGGAAGCGTCCGCTGATGGAAACCGCATCGGCAACCCGATGCGCAGGGATGGGCCGCATGGACACGACCATCTCGCCATGCAGGCGGCCAGCCGGGCGACACTGGCGGTTGGTGCGGTACATCGGCACGTTGGAACCGTCGGCGATATGCCGCACCTCGATGCCTGCCTCTTGCAGCGGCGTCTCGAAGGTGAAGCTGCAGCCGATCAGGAAGGTGACCAGGTCCGGGTGCTCAGTCCACAGGGGCGTGGCATCCGCCACCTCCTCCGCCAGCTTGCCGTCGCGCCACACGCGATACAGCGGGATATCGGTGCGGATATCGGCCCCTTGCGCCAGCACGGTCTGCTGTGCACCCGCTTCGATCACGTCGAGCACGGGACAGGCCTTGGGGTTGCGTTGCGCGTACAGCAGGAAGTCCCAGGCCCAGTCGCGCGGCAACGCGATCATGTTGGCTTGCGTCATCCCCGGTGCAATGCCGGCGGTAGGCTGTACCGTGCCGGCACGGTAGCTTGCGCGCGCTGCGCGCGCGGCGTTCACGGCGGCGATGCGGGTGCGTTCCAGTGCGGAATCTTGCATGCGTGTTGCTCCAGTGTCTTGGATCAGATCAATGCGCGGCCTCGGCCCCGGCTTCGGCGAGCAATTCGCGCCCTTGCGTTTCCGGCAACAGCAGGCAGGCGATAACGACCAGCCCATAGGCGCCGGCGGCGAGATAGCCGATGGCAACCCCCAGCGACATCGATGCGCTCATATGCCCGATCATGGCCGGGAATATGGAACCGACCGCACGGCCAAAGTTGTAGCAGAAGCCCTGGCCGGAGCCGCGGATATGGCTCGGATACAGCTCCGTCAGGTAGGCCCCCATCCCCGAGAAGATCCCGGACAGGAAGAAACCCAGGGGGAAACCCAGCACCAGCATCGCGGCGTCGGTGATCGGCAACTGCGTATAGCAGATCACGAGGAAGGCCGCGCTCACCGCAAACAGCATGAAGCAACGCCGGCGCCCCAGGCGGTCGGACAGCCAGGCGCTGGTCAGGTAGCCGGCGAAGGACCCGGCGATCAGCACCATCAGGTAGCCGCTGGTGTTGAGCACGGAGAGATTGCGTTCCATCTTGAGGTAGGTGGGCAGCCAGGTCGTCACCGAATAGTAGGCACCTTGCATGCCGGTCGCCAGCAGGCTTGCCAGCACCGTCACGCGCAGCACGCCGGGCTTGAAGATCAGCATGAAGTTATTGCTTTGCCCGGTGCGGGCCAGCTTGGCCCTGGTTTCCTGATACACCTCGGGCTCGGAGATATTGCGGCGGATATACAGGATAAAGACCGCCGGCAGCACGCCGGCCCAGAACAGCACGCGCCATGCGTATTGCTGCTCGAACACGGCATAGACCGCCCAGAATGCAATCGCCGACAGGCCCCAGCCGATGGCCCAGCTGCTTTGCACCAGTCCGACCGCCTTGCCACGGTGGCGGGCCCGGATCATCTCGGCGATCAGCAGGGAACCGACTGACCATTCGCCGCCAAAGCCCAGGCCTTGCAGCATGCGGGTCAGGAACAGTTGCTCGGGGGACTGGGTGAAGCCGCTCAGGAACGTGAAGAAACTGAACCAGAGCACGGTCAGCTGCAGGATCCGCACGCGACCATATTTGTCGGCCAGGATGCCGGCCAGCCAGCCGCCGATGGCCGAGCTGATGAGCGCGCCCGTCGCGATGTAGCCAGCCTCGGCCTTGGTCATGCCCCACACCAGGATGAAGGTGGGGATCATGAAGGTGTAGATCATGTAGTCGAAGGCATCGACCCCATAGCCGACGAAGGCGGCAAAGAGCGTCTTGCGCTCCGCCTGATTTGTTTCTTTAAGCCACATGGTTGCGCTCACTATGGATAAGGACAAAGCGTGGACAAGGCTCGTCGCGATGTCTTCACGACGAAGTTCCGGTAGCGAGCAAGACCACTAAGACAGCGGCCCCGCACCCCAGCCGCTGTTTAGCAAAACACATGCCATGTTCATCTATCTGCACGTATGACTCAACCACTGTGACATATTGTTGAACAATATTGGATGAGGTTCGATTCTCGTATACACCTAAGTCACGTCTGCAGGGCAGACTTCGCACCAATCTTGTGCCTATTGTTCAACAAAGTGAGATAACATCGCCGCACGGGGCATGGCTGAACCTGTCGCCCCTGACGCAAGCCAACATGACATCCAGTACTGACGTAAGAAACCTGGCCGAGCGGGTCACGGAGCAGATTCGCCAGCGCATCGTGCATGGCGAATTCGCGCCCGGGCAGCGCTTGTCGGAAGCCGCGCTTAGCGAGAGCCTGCAGATCTCGCGCAACACCTTGCGCGAGACCTTTCGCGTGCTGACCAAGGAAGGCCTGCTCAAGCACGAACCCAACCGCGGGGTATCCGTGGCAATTCCCAGCATTGCGGCCATCATCGACATCTACCGCGTGCGCCGCATGATCGAGTGCCAGGCCATCGCCCAGGCCTACCCCAGCCATCCAGCCAGGAAGCACCTGCGCGAAGCGGTGGAAATGGGACTGCGCTGCCGCGACAGCGGCGACTGGCAAGGCGCGGGTACCGCCAATATGGAGTTCCATATGGCGATCGTGGAACTGGCCGACAGCGAGCGGCTGAACGTGATGTTCGCCCACCTGCTGGCCGAGCTGCGCCTGGCTTTCGGCATGCTGCAGGATCCCGAATTCCTGCATGGCCCATATGTCGAGCTGAACCAGCACATCCTGCAGTTGTTCGAGGCGGGCAAGCTCGCAGAGTGTGCCGCAGCCCTCAATGACTACCTGGTGCAGTCCGAGCGCATCGTGCTGTCGGTTTGCGCCCGGCACCCGATTTTCAAGGGGCGTTGAACGCCGGTGCGGCGCATCCATGCATAGCTGCTGCACGCCGAGCCGCAATGGCCACCGCCTGCTCAAGATGCGGAGCCATGCATTGTCGTCGGTAAGGCGCCAGTGTCCTCACTTCACGGCAAGCGTAAACGGCAGCAGCAGCGCATTCACAAGCAGCAAGCCATAGACGACCACCGCCGCCGCCGGGATGGCGAAACGCGTCCGATCCTGTGCGCGCGCGGCACGGCGCGTCCACAGGAAACCCGCACCCATCACGACCAGTCCTGAAAGCAGACTCTCCACGGCAAGGGCTGCCGGATGGGACTTGTCCGGGCGGCTGTTCTTGTTCTCGGCAACGGGAGGCGCTGTGGCTTGCCAGACAGGCAGCGTTTCAACAGCCGGAGCCGTCGGCCGTGTTGGTTCGACGGGTTCCGGTCCAGCCGCCGCGGCAAGCGGCTCTGCCGGCGGCGGCTCTTCTTGCACGCGCTGCGTCGGCGCAGGGATCTGCGTTGAGGTCTGCGAGCCCTGCGCGGAAGACACCACAGGCGGCGGTGCCGCCTCCTGGCTGGCGGGTGGCGACACCGCCGTTGCTGCTTGATTCGCGGAGTCGGACCGGCCCGGTGCGATTCGCATCGAATCCCGCTCCCGCCAGAATTTCGCGAACATGCTTTCCAGGCAGCGCACCGAGCCGCAGGCATCGCGCCGGCCGCGCCACGCCGCGATGTCCGAGTCCAGGATCCTGCCCTTGCGCAGCATCCTCTGCTGCTCGGCGTAAATGCGCTCGTAGCGCTCTGACAGCCTGGGGGAATCGCAGATCAGATGCCGCGGGCGCGCCTGCGGACCGGCCTCGTCCGTCGCAAGGCTGCATCTCACCCCGGAGCCATCCGGATTGTTGCAGCGTACGGGGGATTCGCGCGCAATTGGCTTGCAGACGATGTCAGAGGCCCACGCGCCGCTTGCGGCAGTAAGGCCCGCTGCTACACCCACGGAGACAATGGTGGCCAGGCGCCCTGTGATCCTCTTCATCATGATGCCCCATCAAAGCGGCCCAAGGCTTTCAAGCTAGTCGATAGTTGCCGGGTATTCCAGGCACGCAATGCGGGGCGCGCGCGGTAAGCCACCTTGCCCGGCACCGACAGGTCCGGATGCGTCGCGCGATGAACAATGCATTGCGAAGCCGCAGCAACTTCTCACGCCGCGAGATTTCATGGCATTCTCGATACCCTCCGACACAGCCTCGCCTTCGAAAATTTCCCGAGCGGAATCATGCACATCAAAGCGAAAGAGACTCTCATGGACACTTCCAGGCCTTCCAGCCAGCGCCGCAACCTTTGTTCGATCCTGGGCATTTCCACGCCCATCATCCAGGCGCCCATGGCCGGTGTCAGCACAGCGGCCATGGCTGCAGCCGTGTCAGAGGCCGGCGGGCTGGGCTCGCTCGGCGTCGGGGCAATGGATGCCGAAGCGGCGCGAAAGACAATCCGCGAGACACGAGCGCTGACCGGCGAGCCATTCAACGTCAACCTGTTCTGCCACGCCCCCGCCAAGGCCGATGAGGTGCGCGAGCAGGCCTGGCTCACCTACCTTGCCGCCCAGTTTGCCGAGCACGGCGCGACCACACCCGCCAGCTTGCGCGAGATCTACAGGAGTTTCGTGGCCGACGACGCCATGTTCCAGATGCTGCTGGAAGAAAAGCCAGCGGTTGTGAGCTTCCATTTTGGCCTTCCCGCCAAGCAGAAAATTGACGCGCTGCGCGCGGCCGGCATTGTGCTGCTGGCCAGTGCAACGTCCCTGCATGAGGCCCGCCAGATAGAGGCCGCCGGCGTGGACGCCATCGTCGCGCAAGGCATTGAAGCTGGCGGACACCGCGGCGCCTTCGACACCGATGGCTACGACGAAGGCCTCGGCACGCTGGCTCTGGTGCGTCTTCTGGTGCTGGGCACGAAACTTCCGGTGATTGCCTCGGGCGGCATCATGGACGGGGCAGGCATTGCCGCGGTACTGGCTCTCGGGGCAGAAGCCGCCCAGCTTGGCACCGCATTCGTCGCCTGCCCGGAGTCATCTGCCGATGCCGCCTATCGCGCGGCGCTGACCGCGCCCCAGCCGCGCGCGACCACGCTCACCCGCGCCATATCGGGCCGCGCGGCCAGGGGCTTCACCAACCGGCTCACGGCACTCGGCGCCGCCGCCGACGCACCTCCGGTGCCGGACTACCCGATCGCCTATGACGCGGGAAAGGCGCTTCACGCCGCTGCCAAGGCCGCGGGGAGCGCTGAGTACGCGGCGCAGTGGGCCGGGCAGGCAGCGCCGCTGGCCAGGTCCCTGCCGGCCGCGGAGCTGGTGGCGCAACTCAGGTCGGAGCTCAGGCAAGCGATCCTGCGCATGGCGACGTTTGCGGACCCGCAGGACGCAGCCTGAGCGTATCTATAACAATTATTTGAATGTACTGACTGCCGGCTCTACGATGGCGCAACCCAACGTCGCCACTCCCACGAGGCCCCATGCATATCGCCATCCTGACCTTCGAAGGCTTTAACGAAATCGACTCGCTGATCGCGCTCTCCATCCTCAACCGGGTCAAGCGGCCCGGCTGGCGGGTTTCGATCGCCAGTCCGGCGGCCAAGGTGCGTTCGCTGAACGGTGTGGTGATGGAGGCGCAAGCATCGTTGGAGGACGCATGCAACGCGGACGCTGTGCTGGTGGGTAGTGGGATACGAACCCGGGAAGTCGTCGCCGATACCGCGCTGATGTCGCAACTCCGCTTCGACCCGACGCGCCAGTTGTTGGGCGCGCAATGCTCGGGCACGCTCATACTAGCCAAACTGGGCTTGGTGAACGACGTTCCGGCCTGTACGGACCTGATCTCCAAGCCATGGGTAGTGGAGGCCGGCGTGGCTGTGCTCGATCAGCCGTTTGTCGCCAGGGGAAACGTTGCAACCGCCGGCGGATGCCTGGCGTCGCAGTACCTGGCCGCCTGGTTCATCGCCCGTCTGGAAGGCGTCGAGGCTGCACGCAACGCGATTGACTATGTGGCGCCAGTGGGCGAGAAGGTGGCCTACGTGACGCGCGCGATGGCGAACATTGCGCCGTTCCTCTGATGTGCGCCCCGGTCGAGCCGGCGCGCCAGCTAAGCCTGTAGCCGCAATTCCTGCAGCAGCGTCGGCACCAGCTCCGACACCGTCGGATGGATGTGCATCGCGCGGCTGATGGTGGTATAGGGTGCCTTGGCATACATGATGCCGAGCAGTGAGTGAATCACCTCGTCGCCGGTCACGCCGAGGATCGCGGCGCCCAGGATCATGCGGGTATCGGCGTCGACCACGACCTTCATGAAGCCCTGGCTCTCGCCCTTCTCCACGGCTCGCCCGACGCGGCTCATGGGGCGAGAGCCGACCAGCAGCCTGCGTCCGGATTGCCGGGCTTCTGCTTCCGTCATGCCGGCGCGGCCGAGCGGAGGGTCGATGAACATGGCATAGGCTGCGATGCGGTCCGTCACCTTGCGGGGATCGTTGTCGAGAAGGTTGGCAGCGACGATCTCATAGTCGTTGTACGACGTATGCGTGAACGCTCCGCGGCCATTGCAGTCGCCAAGCGCCCAGATGCCGGGGACATTGGTGCGCAATTGTTCGTCTACCTGGATATAGCCGCGGGCGTCGGTCTCCACCCCCGCCTGGTCCAGCCCCAGGTCCTCCGTGTTGGGCACGCGCCCGACCGCCAGCAGCAGGTGCGAGCCGTGGACGTCGCGCGCCCCGTCCGAACAATCCAGCCCGACCGCAATGTGGTCGCCTTCCCCGCGCGCGCTCAGGCAGTTGGCATTGAGCCGGATTTCGATCCCCTCGCGCTCCAGGATCTCCAGCACCGCCTGCGACACATCCTCGTCTTCGCGCTGGATCAGGCGCGGGCCTTTTTCGACAACGGTCACCCTGGCCCCAAAACGCCGGTACATCTGGCCAAACTCAAGGCCAATGTAGCTGCCGCCAACGATGATCAGGTGCTCCGGCAGGAAATCCACCTCCATCATGCTCGAGTTGGTCAGGTACGGCACCTGGTCCAGCCCGGGCATGGGCGGAACCAGGGCCCGGCCGCCGACGTTCACGAAAATCCGGTCAGCTTCCAGCAGTTCGCCGTTGACCCGCACGCTATGCGCGCTTTCAAAGCGGGCATGACCTTGATACACCGTGACGTTCTCCAGCCCGCGCATCCACTGTTCCACACCGTTGCTGGAACGGCCGGAGATCTCGTCCTTGCGTGCCTTCACCTGCTTCATGTCGACGGCGACCGGCCCGCCGATGGTCACGCCGTACTCGGCAGCCCGCCGCGCCAGTTGCGCTGCGTACGCGCTTGCGATGAGGGTTTTGGTGGGAATGCAGCCGGTGTTCACGCAGGTGCCGCCAAAACGCGCGCGCTCGATAACGGCCAGTTTCATGCCCGCGCCAGCCAGCCGCGCAGCGAGTGCGGGGCCGGCTTGTCCGGTGCCGATGATGATCGCGTCGAATCCTTGAGCCATCACGATTCTCCTTGCCTGGTACCGCAAAGCCACAAGGTACTTTAGATGGTGCGACGCTGCCCTGCCAGCTACGCGTAGGCGTCGACGCCCCGCACCAGCAGCCTGGCCAGCCGAGGCCGTCGCAACTGCTCCAGCCACCATTGCAGCGCGCGGCCTTCGTGATCGCCGCGCCAGCCCACGTAGAGCAGGTTGGGCTCGCGCGGGTCGGCGGTGCGCTTCTCTATCAGTTCGCCGCGCTGCAGCAGCGAGCCGACCCGGTGCCTGGGCAGCCAGCCGATCCCCAGGCCATCGCGCTGCGCCAGGGTCTTGGCTCGCACGCTCGGCACGGCCAGCAAGCGCTGACCGCCCACCATGCCGTAAGCGCGGCCGCCCGTGAGGCGTGATGAATCTGCCACCACCACGGCACGATGGCGGGCGATCTCCTCACGTGTCAATGGTTCGCGCGCGGCCGCCAGCGGATGCCGGGGCGAGACCGCAAACACCCATTCGATCACGCCCAGCTCGAACCACCCCAGGTTGGGGATGGCGGGCGGCTCGTTGGTGGCACCGATGACCAGATCGGCGCGGCCATCCCGCAGCGCTTCCCAGGTGCCGGCCAGCACTTCGTGTGTGACGCGCAGCGCCACGCCGGATTCCTGCGCGTCGAACGCATGCATGACGGGCATCAGCGTCTCGAATTCCATCAGCTCGTCGGTCACGATCCACAACCGGTCTTCCCAGCCATTGGCGACCTGCCGCACGCGCTGTGTGACGCGCGCGACATCCTGCGCAAGCCGGGCGGCTTCTTCGGTGAGCAATTCGCCGGCGCGCGTCAGCTGCAGGCGGTAGCCGCGGCGGTCGAACAAGAGTGCATCAAAGCGCTGCTCCAGCTGCCGCGCGGCGTGCGACACCGTGGACGGCGCCTTGCCCAGCCTGGCCGCCGCGCGCGACAGGCTGCCGGCCTCCCGGATGGCCTCCAGCAGGGCCAATTCGTCCTCCGACAACATGTGCAACTCCTTCGAACGTGTTCGTCGGATTGATCGTATGGCAAACCGGAGGCCAGCGCCCATACTCCAGTCACGCAATTGTTCAAATTCACCTTTCCCGATTGGAGGACATCATGAATCGCTTCGAAGGCAAGACCGTTCTGATCACTGGCGGCAACAGCGGCATCGGCCTGGCGGCTGCCCAGGCATTCGCCCAGGAAGGCGCCCGCGTGGTCATCACCGGCCGCGACGCAGCGGCACTGGAGGGCGCCCGCGCCACGCTCGGCAACGAGGCCATCGCCATCCGCAACGAAACCGGCACCGTGCAGGCCGCGCGTGACCTGGCTCGCCAGCTGACCGACGCAGGCATCCGCCTGGACGCCGTCTTCATCAACGCCGGCATTGCCAAGTTTGCCGCCGTTGCCGATGTGGACGAGGCACTGTGGGACGCCACCTTCAACGCCAACGTGAAGGGCGCGTACTTCCAGATCCAGGCGCTGCTGCCGCTGCTGAACCGGGGCACGTCGATCGTGCTGAACGGCTCGATCAATGCGCGCATCGGCATGCCGATGTCTTCCGTGTATGCCGCCAGCAAGGCAGCACTGATCTCGCTTGCCAGGACCCTGTCGGGTGAGCTGGTCAGCTCGGGCATCCGGGTAAATGTGGTCAGCCCCGGGCCGGTGACGACGCCGCTGTACGGCAAGCTGGGCCTGGAAGCCGACACCCTGTCGGCCACTGCCGCGCAGATCCAGAGCCGGATTCCGCTGGGCCGCTTCGGCCTGCCGGCGGAGATTGCGTCGACGGTGCTGCATCTGTCGGCGCCCGAATCGGCCTTCATCGTCGGTACGGAAATCATCGCCGACGGCGGCATGAGCCAACTGTAAGTCAATGCCTCTGCGGGCCGCGGCGTGGGCGCGGTCTGCGCATGAGGTGGCCCATCCTGCCTGGAGCAGCTTCATGAACCAATCCATTGCCTTTATCGTCCATCTGCCGGGCAAGCCCGAGCGGCGCGCTGAGCTAGAGTCGAGACTGCTTGATGTCCTCGAGCAGATGTCGAAGGAGCCGGACTTTATCAACACGTATCTGCACCGCTCGCTCGAAGATCCTGACACCCTGGTTCTCTATGAGAACTGGGCCTGCAGCGAGCAGCATTTCAGGGACCACCACCTGAAAGCGTCCTACCGGCGCGAATACGAGGCGGTGCTGGCCGATCTGCTGAAAGCACCACGCACGCCGGAGTTTCTAACGCCGGCGATGTCTCGCCTTGTGCCAGCGTGCCGGCCGGATCTTCACGCTTGATCAGCGCCGAGAAGGCATTTTCGACATCCTCGGTCGCGCGCAGCACAGTCTGACGGCATAGTCATGTCGTGATTGGTGATTTCCATGAATGGGCGAAGGCTGCTCAGCCAGCCGTCTGGTGCGCAGCGCGCTGGCGCTCATAGACCTGCAGGTGGCAATATGCCGCACGGCTCAACGGAAGCTCATGCCCGTACCCGGCTGCGCGCTTGATGAGATCGCCGACGATGGCGTCGGCTTCTATGCGTGGGGCGCCCCGCGCTATATCCCGCATCATCGAGGCAGCCCAGGTCGATGCTTCGTCCAGCAGTCGGGCCTGCATGGCAGCGACAACGGGTTCAGGGATGGCATGGCCGTACAGTTGCGCCACCGTGCGGCACTCCGCAATCGCGTCAAGCATCAGGCGACGGCCATCCTGGGTCTTCATGATGTCCGCCACGGTCCCGCGCATCAGGCATGTCATCACTGCGCCGGCGGCAATCATGGCCCACTTGTTCCACAGCTCCTGCCCGATGGCGCCCGATAGCTCACGCGTACCGGCCGCCCTGGACACCAGCGCATGGAAATCCGCGGCCAATGCCGACCCCTGCGCGGCGCGCGGGCCGACTACCAGCCGGTCCATGCGGCCGGCGTGCACGACGGTTCCATCCGCCGCCAGCGTTGTCGCTATGTATGCGACTCCACCCAGCACGCGTTGCCTGCCAAAGCACTGGTCGAGCCGGTCATAGGCGTCAAGGCCGTTGAGCAGAGGCAATACCGCAGTGTCCCGGCCAACGGCCGGGCTGATGGCCCGGATCGCGTCGGCAAGGTCGTAGGCCTTGCATGCCAGCAGTACCACGTCGAACTGCGCGCCGACCTGACCGGCCAGGACCATCTTTACCGGGCGATGGAAGTCGCCAAGTTCGCTACGCACGGCCAGGCCAACCCGTTCCAGCGCCCGCGCGCGGCCGGGCCGCAACATGAAGGTGACATCCGCGCCTGCCTCGATCAGGCGCGCGCCATAGTAGCCGCCCATGCCCCCGGCACCGAGTACAAGAATCTTCATGACGCCTCTGCCTGCGCGGCGGCTGCGGGGCGGCACTGGACGATCAGGTTGCCGGTGAAAACCTGCACTGGCTCGTCGGCCTGGTTGAAGGTTGTGGTACGCACCTTCACCACGCCCTGGTCGGGGCGCGATTTCGAAATCCGCACTTCAAGTATCTCGCTCTCGATATGCAGTTCATCGCCAGGGCGAACCGGCCTTGGCCAGCGCAGCTCCTCGAAGCCCGCGCCGACGATGCCGCCCGCGGGCCGGAATTCGCCGTCGACCAGCAGGCGCATCGTCAGCGCAGCGGTATGCCAACCGCTCGCAGCCAGTCCACGAAATAGTGTGTCGCGGGCGGCGGCTTCATCGAGATGGAAGGGCTGCGGGTCGAACTCGGCAGCAAAGGCCTTGATCCGTTCAGGCGCGACGGTCAGCCGCCCCGAACCGTATCGTTGGCCCGCCGCGAGATCCTCGATGTATTGAATGTTCATTTTCTCCTCCAGATGGTTTGTGCTGAACTTTGCATCAATGCATGCCCGCTACGAGAACAGACCGATCAGGCCAGCGTCTCGAGCGCCAGCGCAATCCCTTGTCCGCCGCCGATGCACAGCGTGACGATGCCGCGCCGTATGCCGTCGGCGCGCATGGCATGCAGCAGCCGCGTCGTCAGCACCGCGCCGGTCGCACCGATCGGATGGCCGTGGGCAATGGCGCCACCGTCGACGTTGATGATGTCGTGCGGCAATCCGAGCTCCACCGCGACAGCCAGCGGCACCGCGGCAAATGCTTCATTGATCTCGATGCGTTCAATGTCGCCCAGCTCCCAGCCGGCGCGTTGCAGCGCCTGCCGCACCGCCGGGACCGGGCCCAGCCCGAACATGCCGGGCTCCACGGCCCCGACACCGTAAGCGGCCAATCGTCCCAACGGCTGCAGCCCCCTGGCTTCAGCCAGCGCACGTTCGGCAATGATCATGGCCGCTGCGCCGCTGTTGAGCCCGGGCGCATTGCCGGCGGTAATCGTGCCGTCCGGGCGAAACGCCGGCTTGAGCCGGCCGAGCGTATCGAGGCTGGTATCAGGGCGGTTGGCTTCGTCCACTTCGAACATGGCCGTACCGCCCTTCCCTTTGGTCGCCACCCCGGCAATCTGGCCGGTGAATCGCCCGTTCGCCTGCGCCAGCGCGAAATTCCGCTGCGAACGCTCGGCCCAGCGGTCTTGGGCCTCGCGGGTCAGCGCGTAGCGGGCGACAAGGTCCTCGGTATGCCATCCGGAGTGCTCACCGGAGAAGGCGTCAAACAGGCCGTCGTGCAGCATGCTGTCGTACAGGACGGAATCGCCCATGCGTTGACCCCAGCGGCCGGACGGCATCAGGTATGGCGCGCGATCCATGTTTTCCATGCCGCCGGCGATGGCGATATCTACATAGCCGAGCCGTACCTCGTCCGCTGCCGTGGCGATGGCCTGGGCCCCCGAGCCGCAAACGCGGTTGACGGTCATCGCCGGAACCGAAACCGGCAGCCCTGCCCCAATGGCAGCCTGCCGGGCCGGGTTCATGCGGTTGCCGGCCTGGATCACATTTCCGAACACCACGCTGCCGACCTCGCCTGGATCGATTCCCGCCCGTGCCACGGTTGCCCGTATCGCTGCGGCGCCGAGATCAACCGCCGGAACGGCCTTCAGTGAGCCGTTGTAGGCGCCAATGGCGGTGCGCACCGGCTGGCACAGCACGACATCTCTTGCATGCATCGCATTCTCCCTACCAAACAATCAGTTTCAATCGGCCGCACGCACTCCATGCGGTATGCGCCCGGTAGCCGGGTCTTGAAGGTTGCAGCAAGAATTGGCTGCGCGGGAAATCCGGCTCAGGCGTCTGTCGAGCGCGACAACCGCTGGCGCACGCGGTCACTGGCGGCGGGGCCGGGTGCAAGGTGATAGTCGGCATCGGTGACCGGGCGCCCGTTGGCAGGGTCGACCAGCACAGGCTCCACGCGCACGCCGGTGCGCCGGTTCGTCAACTGCACGCTTTCGCCTTCAGGCGCGAGATGCTTGTTGCCCCAGGCCAGCATCGCCAGCAGCACCTGGCGGAAATCGCGCCCGCGCTCGGTCAGGATGTACTCGGAGCGGGGCGGGCGGTCGCAGTACTGGCGACGCTCAAGCATGCCTTCTTCGACAAGCGAGTTCAGGCGACGCGTGAGCATATTGGGCGCGATATCCAGGTTTTGCTGGAACTCGTCGAACCGGGTCACGCCGTAAAAGGCTTCGCGCAGGATCAATACGCTCCAGCTGTCGGCGACGCGGGCCGCGGTGCGAGCAATCGGACACGGCGTTTCGCCAAGTGGCTTCTTCTGCATGATTGGCTTCCTCGAGAGACCTGCTTGCTATCGATTTGAAAGTCAGTCTAGGGTAGTCACTATCATCATGCAAGTTCGTTCTTCGCTTGTGCTGTATTCCGCGCCCGCGAGGCACCGGAAGCACGCCCCTGCCCACACCGTCTATGTGGAGGGCGCCGCCGCCCAGACGCCGATTCCGCACACTGCCCGGCCTCAACCGTTTACTTCGCACACGAACTATCTATATACTTCGCATGCGAACTTAATCGCGATGCCTGCACGGCAGCGTGCAACTCTCACCTGGAGACCGACCAATGACCCCCGAAATCCGCATTGACCTCACCGGCGGCGTGCTGACCATGACGCTTGCGCGGCCGGACAAAATGAACGCCTTGACGAACGAGATGTACGGCGCACTTGCCGACACCATCGAGCAGGCACAGCAGGACCGGGCTATCCGGGTATTGCTGCTGCAGGGGGACGGGGACAGCTTTACGGCCGGCAATGATCTCGGCGAATTCGCGGCGATCGCGTCGGGAAATGGCCCCAGCGAACGTCACGTGCATCGCTTCCTGCGCGCCCTTGCCAATTCGACCGTACCGATTGTCGCCGCGGTCAATGGCAAGGCCGTCGGCGTCGGGACCACCATGCTGCTGCATTGTGATTACGTGGTGCTCGGCCAGGACGCGCAACTGATCACGCCTTTCGTCAATCTCGCCTTGGTTCCCGAAGCGGCTTCGAGTTACCTGCTCCCGCTGCGGATCGGGCACGTCAGGGCTTTCGAGATGTTCGCGCTGGGCGAGCCGCTTGACGCGCAAACGGCCTTGGCATGGGGCATCGCGAACAAGGTTTGCGCCAATGACCAGCTGCGCACGGATGCGCGCCGGATGGCCGAGAAGATTGCCGCCAGGCCGGCCGGCTCCCTGAGCGCAATGAAACAGCTCATGCGCAATGCGGAAAAACTGGTTTCGCAGATGAACAGCGAAAGCGCCAGGTTCGAGGAGCGGCTGGCCAGTGCGGAAGCCCGGGAAGCATTCTCGGCCTTCGCCGAAAAGCGCAAACCAGACTTCACCAGGGTTGCCGCGCAGTGAGTCGACTGCCTCGCTCTCCGGCCGCTGCGAGGCTACACCTCGCCCTCGTCCGCGGCCGGAAACTTTGTCTGCAGGCTGGTCAGCCAGCGCGCCACCACGTCGATCTCGGCGGCGGTGAAACCTTCGGTGAGCCTGGTATTCAATGCCTTCATGCTCGCCTTGGAACGCTGGCGCGCCAGGCGCCCTGCCTCCGTCAGCCACAGGCGCGAGGCACGGCCGTCGTTCTCGTCCGGCCGGCGCTCGATCAGGCCGGCCCTTTCGGTCCGGTCGGCCAGGCCGCTCATCCCGGGCGCGCCCAGGTCCAGCGCCGCGGCAGCCTCGCTCGTCAGCGCGCCATCGTTGCTGCCCAGGAAGAAAAGCAGTCCGGCCTGGGCTGATGTCACGCCACCCGCGGCAGTGCGCGCTTGTGACCACCGCTGCAGGCGCCGCTGACCCACGTTCAACAGGTAGACGAGGCGATGTTCCATGTCTGGTGCGTCATAAAGGGTGAGATTTCGTTCGCATGCGAATATTATCATGCGCCGGTGTCCCGAATAGCGTGACGCACAGCGCCTGGCCGTCCGTCACACGGCGGCCGGCTCTTCGCTGCGCCGCGCACGGGCGGCACGCTTGAGGGATTGCGGCGGCTCGCCGAAAATCCGCAAGAACGCCCGGCGCATGCGCTCCGGGTCGGAGAAGCCGGTCTTGCTGGCGATGCGCTCGATCGTCAGCGTGCCGGCTTCCACGAGCAGGCGGGCCGTGTCGGCGCGCAAGCGCTCGACGGCACGTGCCGGGGACTGGCCCGTGCTCTGCCGGAACTCGCGGCTGAAATGCCGCGGGCTCATGTTGGCGGCGCTGGCGAGCAGCTCCACCGACAGATCCTGGTGCAGATGATTCCTGGCGTAGGTCAATGCCGCTTGTATGCGCTCTGACCTCGATTCCAGTTCCGACAGCATCGAGAACTGGGACTGCCCCCCGGCACGGCGGTGATGAACCACGAGCTTCTTCGCGACTGCGCGCGACACGTCGGTCCCCAGGTCTTGCTCTACCAGTGCCAGCGCAAGGTCGATGCATGCCGTCATGCCGGCCGATGTCCACACCGTTCCGTCCCGGACAAAGATGCGGTCGTCTTCGACGCGCACCGCAGGAAAGCGCTGCCGCAGCGTACTGGCATGGTGCCAATGCGTAGTAGCCCGCCGGCCGTCCAGGATGCCGGCCTCGGCGAGGATGAACGCCCCTGTGCAGATGCTGGCCATGCGCCTGGTCGGCTCGAGTGCATGGCCTAGCAGGCGCAGCAGCCTGGGCGATGGCGCCGGCACCGAGGTAGCGCCCCCAACCATCAGCGTGTCAAAAGCCAGCGGATCCATCGCGGTGGTCTGGATCGCCGTGCCCATTGAACTCTTCACGGCCCCGCCGCGTTCCGAGACGACATGGATTTCGTAGGCCGGGACCCGCACTTCGAGGTTAGCCATCTCGAAGACCGACACCGCCGCCAAATCGAGCATCTGAAAGCCGGGGAAGAGCACGAGGCCGATTTGGTTCATGTTGTCCTGAAACGAGGGAAGTTCGTCATTCAGGACAAAGGCTAGGACCCTATCCTGAAACTGTCAATCAACTCCCGATGGGCTTCTCCCAATGCGCGCTATCGACCATCCACGAGGTATCGAATGAACATCATTGCGCTGGCCTGCACCACTGTCCTCGGTCTGCTTCTGTTCTCGCTCGGACTCGCCACCTCGGTGCAGCGGTCCAGGATCGGCGTGCTGAGCGGCTACCCATCCGAGCCCGATCAACTGCTGGCACGGCTGATTCGCGCTCACGGCAACACCACCGAGTACGCGCCGTTCCTTGCGGTGCTCTTCCTGTACCTCGGAACTCAGCATCCGCCTGGCTGGGCGGTCTGGTGCATGGCAGGTGCAACCGCCTGTCGCGTGCTCCTGGTGGTTGCACTGCTTGCCTGGCCCTCCATGTCCAGGCCGAATCCGGCCCGCGCCGTTGGTGCCCTGGGAACGTATGCCTTCGGGACAGCCCTTTGCGTGGCCGCCCTCACCGTCTGACCCGGGCTGCCGATGCCGGCAGAGCGGCCACTCTCCAATCCCATTAGTACCTGACCCTTAAGGGGAATCGCATGAAGACATTGAATACGTTCATCAGGACTGCGGCGCTTGTTGCCACCGTCAGCAGCCTTGCAGCCGCTGCGAGCACAGCCGCCGCCGCACCGGCTGCTGACACCCGCGCTACCACGGTGGTGTTTGTGCACGGCGCCTTTGCCGACGGATCGGCCTGGGACAAGGTCATTGCCCTGCTCCAGTCCAAGGGGCTTCATGTTGTATCGGTCCAGAACCCGCTGTCTTCCCTGGCCGACGACGTGGCAGCCACGCGCCGCGCGCTCGACAAGCAGGCCGGACCGGTCGTGCTGGTGGGGCATTCCTGGGGCGGTGTGGTGATCTCTGAAATCGGACAGCATGAGCGCGTCAAGGCCCTGGTCTATGTCGCGGCGTTTGCACCTTCGGAAAACCAGTCGGTGGCGGACCTGGCCAAGGATTACCCAAAGCCCGAGGGATCCAGCTTCATCGTCGCTGACAAGGACGGTTTCCTGACGCTGACGCCCGAGGGGATGTCCAAACACTTCGCCCAGGACGTGCCAGCGGCCCAGACCCGGATCATGGCGGCGACACAGGGACCCGTCAGCGGCAAGAGCTTCGAGGACAAGGTCACGGTTGCCGCATGGCGGACCAGGCCGTCCTGGTACATCCTCAGCGAGCAGGATCACATGATCCAGCCCGCCTTGCAGAAAGCGATGGCACAGAAGATCTCCGCCCGCATCGTGACACTGCCGACGAGCCACGTACCGCAGCTGTCAAGGCCGAAGCAGGTTGCGGATGCCATCTACGCCGCCGCGGTGTATCAACCGAAACCCGACGTGCACCCGCCAACGACACGCCGCTGACCGGATTCCACTTTCCCTCTACCTGGTATCGACATGAAACTCCACGCAACACGCACGGCACCTGCCATCGCCACGATCGCTTTATGCCTGGCTCAATTGGCCTTGCCAAGCCACGCCCAGGCATCGCCGGCCGCCGAAGGCGGCGCAATCCCGCAACGCGCGGCGACCGAGGACGCATCCATTCGCCCCTTCCACGCCAGCTTCCCGCAAGCGGCACTGGCCGACCTGCGCCAGCGCATCGCCGCCACGCGCTGGCCAGACCGCGAGACGGTATCCGATCAATCGCAGGGCGTGCAGCTGGCGAAGATCCAGGAGCTGGTGCGCTATTGGGGCAACGACTACGACTGGTTCAAGGCAGAGCAAAAGCTGAACGCCTACCCCCAGTTCGTCACCAGGATCGACGGGCTCGACATCCACTTCCTGCATGTGCGATCGCGCCATCCCAATGCGCTGCCGCTCGTCATCACCCACGGCTGGCCGGGCTCGGTCTTTGAACTGCTGAAGGTGATTGGCCCGCTCACCGATCCCACCGCCTACGGCGGCCGTGCCGAGGACGCCTTCGATGTGGTGATTCCGTCGATGCCCGGCTACGGCTTCTCCGGCAAACCCGTCGGGACCGGCTGGGGTCCCGACCGCATTGCAGGTGCGTGGGATGTGTTGATGAAGCGGCTGGGCTACACACGTTATGTGTCACAGGGCGGCGACTGGGGCTCGGTCGTGGCGCATGCGCAGGGCCGCCAGGCACCACAGGGCTTGCTCGGCATTCACGTCAATATGCCCGCCACCGTGCCAGCGGACATCGCCCGGGCGCTGAAGAACGGCGAAGCAGCGCCGGCCGGCCTGTCCGCCGCTGAAAAGTCAGCCTTCGAGTCGATGAACAAGTTGTATACGCTGGGCGGCGGCTATGCCGCGATGATGGTGACCCGCCCGCAGACCGTGGGCTATGGCCTGGCGGATTCCCCCGCAGGGCAGGCGGCATGGATCTATGACAAGTTTGCCGCCTGGACCTTCAGCGGTGGCAACCCCGAGCGCTCGCTGACCAGGGACGAGATGCTCGACGACATCACGCTCTACTGGCTCACCAACAGCGCCACGTCGTCAGCACAGCTATATTGGGAAAACAACACCAACAACTTCAACGCCGCCGAGCAGATGACCGCACAGATCAAGGTGCCTGTAGGCGTGACGGTATTTCCCGGCGAGCTCTATCAAGCCCCGCGCAGCTGGGCCGAGCGCGCCTACCCCCGGCTGACCTACTTCAACAAGGTCGACAAGGGGGGACACTTCGCGGCATGGGAAGAGCCGCAGCTGTTCGCTCAAGAGTTGCGCGCAGCGTTCAGGTCGCTGCGCTGAGCGCGGCAGGCGGGCGGCGGCGGGCGCTGAAGCATGGCAATGCCTTCAGCGCCCGAGCCGCCCTTGTTTCGTGCCCGCTTATCCGGGCGCATGGTCCGGGGCATGCCCGACCATGCGCACCGATGGCCAGCGCCGCCCAGCTCCGATGCCAGCGCTGACAGCGTCATGGCAGCCAGTATCAGCAATCTGCGCATTGCGCCCCTCATGCGTCAGCGCCTGTCTACATCGAGCACCGCCTGCGCAAACGCCGTGGGCGCTTCCTGCGGCGGGTTGTGGCCGATCCCGCCTGTCAGTTCCCGGTGCTCGTAGCGGCCCGTGAACTTGCTGGCATAGGCGCTGGGCTCGGGGTGCGGCGCGCCGTTGGCATCGCCCTCGATGGTGATGGTGGGCACGCCGATGGTGGGGGCCGTGGCGAGCCGCTTCTCGAGGTCGTCGAACCTGGCTTCCCCGCTGGCCAACCCCTGCCGCCAGCGGTAGTTGTGAATGGTGATTTCGACGTGGTCGGGATTGTCGAAGGCGGCGGCGCTGCGGTTGAAGGTCGCATCATCGAACTTCCATTGCGGCGATGCCAGTTTCCAGATCAGCCTGGCGAACTGGTGGGTGTACTTCTGGTAGCCGGCGCGGCCCCGGTCGGTGGAGAAATAGAACTGGTACCACCACTGGAGCTCGGCCTCGGGCGGTAGCGGCTGCTTGCCGGCTGCCTGGCTGCCGATCAGGTAGCCGCTGACCGCGACCAGCCCCCTGCAGCGGTCCGGCCAGATCGCCGCCATGATGTCGGCGGTGCGCGCGCCCCAGTCAAAGCCGGCCACTACAGCATTGCGGATATTCAGCGCGTCCATCAGCGCGATCATGTCGGCGGCTATCGCTACGGGCTGGCCGTTGCGCATGGTGTCGGCAGACAGGAAGGACGTCGAGCCAAAACCACGCAGGTGGGGAATGATCACGCGATAGCCGCGGGCCGCCAGCAGCGGCGCCACGTCGACAAAGCTGTGGATGTCGTAGGGCCAGCCGTGCAGCAGCAGCGCGACCGGCCCTGTGGCAGGGCCGGCCTCGGCGTAGCCGATATTGAGCACGCCGGCGTTGACTTGCCTGACCGGCGCGAAGCTGGCATGGGTGCCCGGCGTGGTCAAGGGCAGCGCCGGCGCCTTCGACAGACCGGTTTGCGCGCGGGCGGCCTGCGGCAGCCCGAACGGCGCGGTGGCCAGCGTCACTGCCGCTGCACCCAGAAAGCCTCGACGAGGTAGATCGACTGTCTTCGACATTTGCTTCTCCCGTTTGCGTGATCAATGTGAGCACGAGTCTAGGAGGCCATGGCAAGCGGAATGTGTCGGATTTCAGGGGATTTGTATCGCTGTGTATGTATCCGCGATGGCGACATACTTGGATACAAAGCAGCCCGGCTGAAGGACTGGCACGCCAGTCAAGCGGACTCTCCCTGCGGCACG
Source organism: Cupriavidus sp. FW305-3-2-15-C-LB2 (assembly GCF_058787575.1). Classification (NCBI taxonomy): domain Bacteria; kingdom Pseudomonadati; phylum Pseudomonadota; class Betaproteobacteria; order Burkholderiales; family Burkholderiaceae; genus Cupriavidus; species Cupriavidus sp. FW305-3-2-15-C-LB2. The sequence continues at coordinate 107,996 of NZ_JBYSZW010000009.1, read as the reverse complement.
CCTTGCGGCATTGGCCTGTTGCCCTGATCTGGAAGATTGCAATAGGCATTAGCTGCACGAGCGCACGCCACACCGTTTTCGCGCGGGCGCTCCCCCGCATATGCCACCGTGGCGCTCGCCACGATCAGCGCGACAGGCAGGAGCCGATTGCACAGACTGACTTTCATGGTCGTTCCACAATCAATGCGCGTCTGCCGACGGACCCTTCGGCGCTGCAACCTTGCGCATCAGCGGCACCATGGCGGTGGCGATCGCGAAGCAGACCAGGATCAGCAGGAAGATGTCGCCAAAGGTCTGGGTCTGCGCCTCGCGCCAGGCCAGTCCCCACAATTGCCTGAGGGCGGCGGTCTGCGCATCGAGGGCATCGTGCCCGACCGCGACGAACTGGTCGCTGATCCCTTGCAACAGGTTGCCCATGGCTTCATTACGGATGTTCAGGTGCTCTGCCTCGCGCAGGAAGTGCAGGTTGCCGCGGTTGTTGAGCGCGGTCGCGCAGGCGGCGATGCCGATGGCCCCGCCCAGGTTGCGCATCAGGTTGAACAGCCCGGACGCAAGCTTGAGCCGCTCCGGCGGCAGGCTGCCCAGGGTCAGTGTCACCGTGGGCGCCACCGCGAACTGCTGGGCCATGCCGCGCAGCGCCTGCGGCAGCAGCAGTTGCGCCGCGCCCCAGTCGTGCGTGATGGGCGCGAAGTACCACATCGACACCGCGAACAGCCCCAGGCCGATCATCATCAACCAGCGCAGGTCGACCCGGTTGGCCAGGAAGGCATAGAGCGGGATCGATGCCATCTGGAACACGCCCGTGGAAAACACCGCCAGCCCGATATCGAGCGCGCTGAAGCCGCGCACGCGCCCCAGGAACAGCGGCGTCAGGTAGATGGTGGCAAAGATGCCGATGCCGGTGACAAAGGAGAAGAAGCAGCCGAGCGCGAAGTTCCGGTCCTTGAGCGCGCGCAGGTCCACCACGGGGTTGGCATAGGTCAGCGTGCGCCAGATGAAGCCCACGCCCGACAGGCCGGAGATCCAGGCGGTGGCCAGGATCACGTCGTCGCCGAACCAGTCCCAGCGCGGCCCTTCCTCCAGCGTGTATTCGAGGCACCCCAGGAACAGCGCCATCAGCACCATGCCCAGGTAATCGGCACCGCGCACCAGCGACCAGTCGGGCCGGTCGATCTTGACCAGCAGCGGCACGGCGATGGTGACGAAGATACCCGGCACCAGGTTGATGAAGAACAGCCAGTGCCAGGAATAGTGATCGGTGATCCAGCCGCCGATGGTGGGCCCCAGCGTCGGCGCCAGCGAGGCCAGCCCGCCGACCGTGGCGGCGGCGATGACACGCTGGGGGCCGACGAAGAAGGCAAAGGCCGTGGTGAACACCATCGGGATCATCGAGCCGCCCAGGAAACCTTGCAGCGCCCGGAACACGATCATGCTGTTGATGTCCCACGCCACCCCGCACAGCAGGCTGGCCACCGTGAAGCCCGCCGCGGAGGCGGCGAACAGCCAGCGCGTCGACATCACGCGCGACAGCCAGCCGGACAAGGGAATGACGATGATCTCGGCGATCAGGTAGCTGGTCTGCACCCACACGGTTTCATCGGCGCCGGCCGAGAGCGCGCCGCCGATATCGCGCAACGAGGCGGAGACGATCTGGATATCGAGCAAGGCGATGAACATGCCCACGCACATCGTGCTGAAGGCGAACACCTTGGCGGCAGTGGACATCTCGTCCGGCATCGCCACGGCGGACGCAGGGGTGGTCAGGGTAGCCGTGGTCATCACTGCACCTGCTTGCCTGGCTGCGTGTTGACCTGGGCGATCACCGACAGCCCCGGGCGCAGGACCCCAAGCCGGGCATCCTGCTCGTCCAGGCGGATCCGCACCGGAACGCGCTGGACGATCTTGGTGAAGTTGCCGGTGGCATTCTCCGGCGGCAACACGCTGAACTGCGCACCGGTGGCCGGCGCCAGGCTGGCGACGTGGCCATGGAAGACCCGCCCCGGCAGCACATCGGCTTCAATTTCGACCGGCATGCCGGGGCGCATGTGCGCCAGTTGCCCTTCCTTGAAGTTGGCGTCCACCCACAGCCCGCTGGCCGGCACGATGGACAGCAACTGGCTGCCGGCACCGGCAAAGGCGCCGACGCGGGCGCGCCGGTTGCCCACGGTGCCGTCCACGGGCGCGCGCAGTTCCGTATAGCCAAGGTTCAGCTTCGCGATGTCGCGCTCGGCGGTCGCCTGCGCCAGCGACGCCTGCGCCTGCTGCTTCTGCGTGCCGATCACGTCCAGCTGGCGCTGCGCGGCCAGCAGCGCCGCACGCGCCTTCTCGCCATTGGCCTGGGCCTGCTTGTAGTCCGAGTCAGCCTTCTGCGAGCTCTGGATGGAGACAGCCGCCTTCGCCACCAGGCTGGCGTAGCGCACCTGGTCGTCGCGCGCCCGTACGGTGTCGGCATTGGTGGCCGCGATGCCGGCCTTGGCCTGGGCGATGACCGCCTCCTGCAGGCGCGCGGTGGCATCCAGGTTTGCCAGCAGTGCCTGTTGCGCCGCCACGGCGCCTTCGGCCTTGGCCAGTGCGGCGCGGTAGTCGCGGTCGTCGATACGCACCAGCACATCGCCCGCGTGGACCGTCTGGTTGTCCGTCACCGCGACTTCCGCGATGTAGCCCCCGACCTTGGCGCCGATCACCGTGACATCGCCGCCGACGTAGGCGTCGTCGGTACGCTGCAGGTGGCGAGCCGATGTCCACCAGTGGTAGCCGTATCCGATTGCGGCCAATCCGGCCACAACCAGCGCGCCGGTCGCCAGCAGCCGCCTGGGGCTGGCCTTGGATTTCGAAGCGGGAACGGGTTCGGTACCCGCCCGTTCAGTCAGCGTATTACTGCTCATGGCACTTCCTTTCTGCTTTCAGGACTTATCCCGCCTGCGAGGCGGCATGGGTGGAGGGTTCGGTAGGGTTCGGGATAGTTCGGGTCAGGCTTCGGCCGAGCGGTCCAGCCGGCGCCGCAGGCCGTCGGTAGCCGCCGGCCCGGGGACGATGTGGAAATCGGGGTCGGTGACGGGGCGGCCGCTGGCGGCATCGACCAGTACCGGCTCGACACGCTCGCCAGTGAGTCGGTTGGCCAGCTGCACGCTTTGGCCCTCGGGCGCGAGATGCTTGTTGGCCCAGGCCAGCATGGCCAGCAGGACCGGGCGGAAGTCATGGCCGCGCTCGGTCAGGATGTACTCGGAACGGGGCGGGCGGTCGCAGTACGGGCGGCGCTCCAGCAAGCCGTCCTCGACCAGCGAGTTCAGGCGGCGGGTCAGCATGTTGGGGGCGATGCCCAGGTTCTGCTGGAACTCATCAAAGCGCGTCACGCCATAGAAGGCTTCGCGGAGGATCAGGACGCTCCAGCTGTCGGCAACGCAGGCCAGCGTGCGAGCGATGGGGCAAGGCGTCTCAGCAAGCGGCTTTCTCTGCATGAGTGGCTTCCTCCGAAATTGGGGTTGCTATCAATTTGAAAGTTAGTCTAGAGTAGTAACTATCATCATGCAAGTTAGTTTTTGGCTTGTGCTTTATTCGTCGCTGTTGAAAGGTGTCCGTCATGCCCCAAAGTCCATTCCGTCCCCCGCTCCGGCGCACCCGCGCCGGTATCGCCCGCCTCCTGCCCACCCTGCTTGCGGCCAGCGCCGCGGCCGCCCTGGTGGCCTGCGCGGCCGGCCCCGATTACCACATGCCGGCCTCGGACATGCCCGTGGCCTACCCGCACGCAGCGGCGCTGGACGCCCGCGAGGCCACGCAGCCCGCGCCGTCACTGGACAGCTGGTGGCTGGGCTTTGACGATCCCGCGCTGACGCGCGTGATCCAGCGCGCGCTGGAGCAGAACCTCGACCTGGCGGCGGCGATTGCGCGGGTCGACCAGGCCCGCGCCGCGGCCAGCCACGCCGGCGCCGAACTGCTGCCGCAGGCATCGTTGTCCGGCAGCGTGGCCAGGCAGCGCCAGTCGCTGGAAGGGCCTTTGGGCAGCCTCGGCAAGAACGCGCCGGGCTTTGAGCGCAACAAGACGGTGTACAGCGCTGGTGTGGGAGCAAGCTGGGAGATCGACGTGGCCGGCGGCCTGCGGCGCGGCGCCGAGGCCGCCAGCGCGGAGGCCCAGGCCGCGGAAGCCGAGCACATGGGCGTGCGCGTGCTGGTAGCCGCCGAAGCGGCCGATGCCTACTTCCGCGTGCGCGGCGCGCAGCAGCGCATCGCCATCGCGCAACAGCAGGTGCGGACCAATGCAAAGCTGCTCGAGCTGGTGCAGCTGCGGCTGGCCGATGGCATCGGCGCCGAGCGGGAACGCGCGCAGGCGGAAGCACAGCTGGCACAGACCCGCGTGACCATCCCGCCGCTGCAGATCGAACTGGAGACACAGCTGAACCGGCTCGATGTATTGATGGGCGCGCATCCGGGCACCTATGCCGCTGAACTCCTGACGCCGACCGAGCGCACCGCCGTGCCGCAGATCGCCGTGGCGCAAGGTCCGGCCAACCTGCTGCAACGCCGCCCGGACGTGATTGCCGCGGAGCGCCGGCTGGCGGCATCCAGTGCCCGCATCGGCGTGGCCACTGCCGAGTACTACCCGAAGCTGTCGCTGTCAGCGCTGCTCGGCTTCGAGAGCCTCTCCGCCGGCAAGCTGTTCACCGGGTCCGCCTTCCAGCCCGCCGCGATCGCGGGACTGCGCTGGCGGCTGTTCGACTTCGGCCGGGTCGATGCCGAAGTGGCGCAGGCCAAAGGCGCCAACGCCGAAGCCCTGGCCACCTACCGCAAGGCCATGCTGCGCGCCACCGAGGACGTGGAAAACGCGATCATCACGCTGACCCAGCTGGAGTTGCAGGGCAAGGAGCTGACCGTGGAAGTGGCTGCCCACGCGCGCTCGCGCGGCGCCGCCGAGGACGCCTACAAGGGCGGCGCGGTCAGCCTGTTCGAAGTGCTGGAGGAAGACCGCCTGCTGCTGGCCGCGCGCGACCAGCAGGCACGTGTGGGCGCCGACAATGCCCGCGCGGCGGTGGCAACGTTCCGTGCGCTGGGGGGTGGCTGGTAACGTAGCGGGCGGCGGCTCAACCCACCCTGAGCCGCGCCTCCAGGCCACCGCCCTCGCGATTGCGCAGCGTCAGTGAGCCGCCGATGGCCAGCGCAAGCTGGTGCGCAATCGCCAGGCCCAGGCCGGTGCCGCCGGTCTCCCGGTTGCGCGATGCCTCAAGCCGGACAAACGGCTGCAGCACGGACTCCAGCTGCTCAGCCGGGATGCCGGGCCCGCGGTCGAGCACGCTGATGGTCACCGCGCCGCCGTCCTCGCGGTGCACGCTCAGCTCCGCCGCCCCGCCGAACTTGAGGGCGTTGTCGGTCAGGTTGGTCAGGATGCGGCGCAAGGCATGCGGGCGCGTGTCGAGGGTGCCGCCGGCACGCTGCAGGATGGTGACGGCCTTGCCGGTGTCCTGGTAGTCGTAGACCAGGCTCTCGACGAACGAGCCGATGTCGATCCGCGACGGCGTCTCGCCATCGCCATGCATGGCGCGCGCGTAGGCCAGCCCCTCCTTCACCAGCGTTTCGATCTCGGTGATGTCTTGCACCAGCTTCCTCTTTTCCTCAGAGTCTTCCGTCATTTCTGCGCGCAGCTTCATCCGCGTGATCGGCGTCTGCAGGTCGTGGGAAATCGCGGCCAGAATCTGCACGCGCTCCTCGACAAAGCGGGCAATGCGTTCGCGCATGGCATTGAATGCGCGCGCGGCGCGCACCAGTTCGGTGGGCCCGGTCTCGCCCAGCGGCTGGGTGCTGGCATTCGGGTCGAGCGCGTCGGCGGCATTGGCCAGCGCCACCAGCGGGCGGATCGCCAGGCGCACGCCAAGCCAGCAGCACAGGATCAGCAGCAGCAACTGGATAAGCAGCACATAAGGCAGCCATTGCGCCACCGGCGTCGGCTTCGGATGCACGTCGATGGTCAGCGGGCTGCCATCGCTGAGGGTCAGGTGGGCCTGCATGCGCTTGCCCTGGCCGGGGATGGACTCGACCCTGACCGGGAAGCGGCCGCCGCTCGCTTCCATGATCCGGTCGGCGACTTCCGTGGCCTGCGCGGACATCTCCGGCACGCCTGGCAGCCCCGGCCCCAGGATGTATTGGTAGGCGCCGCGATTCACGTGGCGCAGCCACTGCGGGCGCTCCGCCGCGGGCAGGCGGTCGAGGATGGCGATCGAGGTGGAGACGTCGGTCTCCAGGGTGCCGAGCATGACCTTGCGCGCGGTGATGTAGCGCTCGGCAAACAGTACGCCGAACGACAGGCCATGGGCGACGATGAGGCCGGCCAGCAGGATCAGGAACAGCCGCGCGCCCATCGTACGGGGCCAGGGCAAGGCACGGAGATTCACTGGCGTGCCTCCCGGATCTCCACGGGCGTCGAGAAGACATAGCCCTCGCTGCGCACGGTCTTGATGTAGCGGGGCTCGCGCGCGTCGTCCCTGAGGTGCTGGCGCAAGCGGCTGACCAGCAGGTCGATCGAGCGCTCGAACATTTCCGCTTCGCGGCCCTGCGTGAGGCTGAGCAGCTGGTCGCGGTTGAGCACGCGCTGCGGATGGTCGACAAAGACGCGCAGCAGCCGGTATTCCGCGCCGCTCAGCGCGACGATGACGCCATCCTGGTCAATCAGGTGGCGCGCGGTGGTGTCGAGCTGCCAGTCGCCAAATGCAAGCAGCTGCCCGGCCTCGGTGATCTGCAGGTTGGGCGGAAGCATCCGGGTCCGCCGCAGCACCGCCTTGATGCGGGCCAGCAGCTCGCGTGCGGCGAAAGGCTTGGCAAGATAGTCGTCGGCGCCCATTTCCAGGCCGATGATGCGGTCGGTCTCGTCGCTGCGCGCGGTCAGCATCAGCACCGGGGTGGCCTTGTGCTTGCCCGCCCGCAGTTCACGGCACAGCACCAGGCCATCGTCGCCCGGCATCATTACATCCAGCACGATCAGGTCGACGCTGTTGACGTCCAGGAACGATCGCATGTGCCGCCCGTCAGGCACCACGGTAACGCGCAAGCCGTTCTTGGTGAGGTAGGTTGAGACCAGTTCACGGATTTCGCGGTCGTCATCCACGATCAGGATGTGGTCGGTGTGTGCTTCCATCGGCGTCACCTTGGCAGATTGATTGAAAACCGCCAGGCGCGGCGCCGGGCACCGAAAGATTAACGCAATACGGCGCGACGGGTATTCCCCCGTCGCGCCGTCGGGTAACACCCGCGGTGCGCCGGCGCGCGCCGCGGGGGTGTCCGCTCAATGCCCTGCGCTCTGGCCGCCGTCTACATGCAGGATCTCGCCCGTGACGAACGGCGCGTTGTCGAGATACAGGACCGCATCGACGATATCGCGCATCTCGCCCATATGACCCACCGGGTGCAGGGCGCCCAGCGCCTCATGGGTTTCCGGCGCATGCATCGGCGACTTGATGATGCCGGGCGCGACCGCGTTGGCGCGGATGCCGGTCCTGGCGTACTCGATGGCAAGCGACTTGGTCGCGGCGTTCAGGCCACCCTTGGTCAGCGAGGCCAGCACCGACGGCACCCCGCTGATCGCATGGTCGACCAGGCTGGTCGTGATGCTGACCACGTGGCCGCCGCGGTGCTTCTCCATTTCGGCGATGGCCAGCTGCGTGATATGGAAGAAGCCCGTCAGGTTGATGCCGGTGACGGCCGCGTAGTCCTCGTCGGTATAGCTGGTGAACGGCTTGGCGACGAAGATGCCGGCGTTGTTGACCAGGGTGTCGATGCGGCCGAACCTTGCCACGGCCTCGGCGACGACGCGGCGCGCCGTGGACGGATCGGCGATATCGCCGGCGACTGCCAGGATGTCCTGGTCGTCCGACGGCTTGATGGTGCGCGCCGTGGCGACAACGCGATGGCCGCGCTCCCGGAACGCCTTGACCAGTTCGGCGCCAATGCCTTGCGATGCGCCCGTGACGACTACGACTTTCTGTGCTGCACTCATTTTCTTGAACCTCGATGTAGATTGAATCGGCTTGTTTGCCGATCGGGCCGGCGGCTCCGATGGGTTCCAATCTAGGCAATTCGCTTCCGTATTCGAAGACCCTGGCGGCACAAACAGTCTTGCGCCACAAGCACAAATGGAGCGGGACGAATCCTCCGGCGCGCCTGGCGTGCGCAGCCTCATGGTCACTTCGGCGCAGGCCACGGCCCGGACATCGACTTCTGCCAGTGGCGCACATATGATGGATACATCGCTTGATCCGGTGCGGCCTGCGGTCGCAAGCAAAGAAATGAAACGGCAATTCGATGACCTTCAGCTTGGCAGCATCGAGCTGTTCTGCCTGGCCGCGGAGCTGGGCAGTTTTACCGCGGCGGCAGTGGCCGCGGGCGTGACACCGCCCGCAGTCAGCCGCACTGTGCAAAGGCTTGAAGAGCGCCTGGGGGTGCGGCTGTTCGTGCGGACCACGCGGCAGATCCGCCTGACCGACGAAGGCCGGGTGTATTTCGAGCAGAGCCGCGGCGCACTGGCGCAGCTGGTGGACGCGGAGCGGCAGATCAGCGGCCAGCAGGCTGCCCCCGCGGGGCGCTTGCGGATCAGCCTGCCGACCCCTTACGCGCACTATCGCGTGCTGCCGGTGCTGCCGGCATTCCGCGAGCGCTACCCCGAAGTCGAGATCGACGTGCACATCAGCAACCGCAACGTGGATTTCGCCGATGACACCTATGACCTGTCGGTGCGCGGGCGTGCGCCGGATGACTCGAACCTGATCGCGCGCAAGCTGGAAGACGCGGAGCTGGTGGTGGTGGCAACGCCTGGCTATCTGCGGCGTGCCGGCACACCGCAGTCATTGGAGGACCTGCTCAGGCATGAGTGCATCCAGTTCGAGCGCCCGAGCAGCGGCCGGCGGATCCCATGGACGTTCCGGGTCAACGGCGAGGACACGGATATCGTGACCGCCGGCTCGTATGCGGCGTCAGAAGACATCCTGGGCGGGGCCACTCTGGTGCGCGCCGGCGCGGGCCTGTTCCAGACCTACCGCTTCGTGGTGGAACAGGACCTGCGCGACGGCACGCTGGTGGAGGTGCTGAAGGACTACGGCGGCAGTACGCGCCCCTTTGTGCTGCTGTACCCGTCCGCGCGCCACGTCTCGCGCCGGGTACGGGCGTTCGTCGACTTCCTGGTCGAGAAGTTCTCGGCGTAGCGGCTCACGCCGCGCTTATTCAGGCCGGATCTGGGCAATGACCACGAGGATCACGGCCGCATTCGCCGGCTGCTGGAAGTGCGAGGAAATGGTGCGCGCGTGGCCGGCCTTCTCTGCCAGCACCTCGCCAAACAGGTCCGAGGCACCGTCGAGCACCGCCGGCTGCCCGAACCAGCCGGGCGCGCTGGAAATGTGCCCGTCGACGCGGACGATGTGGTCCAGGCGCTCGAAGCCACCCAGGTAGGCATGGATCTGCGCCAGCACGTTGAGCGCCGCCAGCTCGGCGGCACGCTTGCCCTGCCCGACATCCAGGTCCTTGCCGACCTGGCCTTGCCAGACCACCTTGCCATCCTGCAAGGGCAACTGCCCGGAAATGAACAGGAGGTCGCCGGCCTGGCTGACCGCGCTATAGCTGCCCAGGGGCTGCGGTGGCTGCGGCAGCACCAGGCCGCGCGCTGCGAGACGTTCTTGCACAGACATGCTGGCTCCAATCAGGTGAGGGTCACGCGACCAACTCTATGTGCGCGCCAGCCTGGGATAAAGGCATGGCGCGGAACAGGAATTGGTACCTGGGGTAACAAGTCGGATACCCGACTTCCTTGCATGCCCCTGTACCGGCACGGCCGCCCCTACGCGGTCTGCAGTTCGTCGCCGCGCGCCATGCGCCGGATCGCCTGCGGCGGTTGGCCGAATGCCCGCAGGAACGCACGCCGCATGCGCTCGCGGTCGCCGAAGCCGGTATCCCGCGCCACCACATCGATGGCATGGCGGCCGCCTTCCATCATCAGCCTGGCCGCCTCCACGCGCAGGTGCTCCACGGCCTTGGCGGGGGTCTGCCCGGTCTCGTCACGAAATGCGCGCGCGAACTGCCGCGGGCTCAGGTGCGCCGCATCCGCCAGTTGTTCCACCGAAAGTTCCTGTTGCAGGTTCTGCCGCGCGAAATCCAGCGCGGCACGAATGCGGTCCGAGCGCGGTTCCAGGTCCAGCAGTGCCGAGAACTGTGACTGGCCGCCGGCGCGCCGGTGATACACGACCAGCAACTTCGCCACATCGCGCGCAACCGCGGCGCCCGCGTCCTTCTCCACCAGCGCCAGCGCCAGGTCGATGCAGGCCGACATCCCGGCCGAGGTCCAGACCGGGCCATCGATGATGAAGATGCGGTCCTCTTCCACGCCGACGTTCGGAAAGCGCCGCCGCAACTGCTCCGCGTAGTACCAGTGCGTGGTGGCGCGGCGGCCGTCCAGCACCCCGGCCTCGGCCAGGTTGAAGGCACCGGTGCAGGTGGCGCCGATGCGCCGCGAAGTCCGCGCCGCACGCTGCAGGAACTTCACCAGGGCGGGCGGCGTGGGCAGCACGTCGTTGTCTCCCACCACCAGCACGGTGTCGAAGCGACGCTTGCCGAACGGCTCGGTGCCGACGGAAAAGCCACCGGAACTCAACACGGGGCCGCCATGCTCGGACAGCAGGTGGACCTTGTACAGCGGCTCTCCGAGCGAGCGGTTGGCGAACTCCAGCACCGTCGAGACCGCGAGGTTCAGCGCCTGGAAGCCGGGATAGAGGGCAAGGGCCACGTGATGCATGTCGGTCTCCCGAGGGCAGCAGGAAGGTGTCCTTCCCGGATGGCAGAAAAGGTGGCATCTATGACATTGGTGCCAACGCCATTGTGCGCCTAATCTTGGCTTCACGCAGCCGGCCGATCCAGCGCCGACCGCCACCAACATCCCCGCCCTCACTGAATCTGGAGCTTTGACATGACCACGCACAACCATTCCGGCACCGCCCTCATCACCGGTGCTTCTTCCGGCATCGGCGCCATCTATGCGGAGCGCCTGGCGCGCAGGGGCCACGACCTGATCCTGGTGGCGCGTAACCGCGCGCGGCTGGAAGCACTGGCCCGCCGGATTACCGACGATACCGGCCGCTCGGTCGAGATCGTGACCGCGGACCTTGGCCAGGCAGCCGATGTACGACGCATCGAAGAGATCCTGCGCACGGATGCAAGCATCACCACGCTGGTCAACAACGCCGGCTTCGGCGGCGCTGCACCGCTGCTGCAATCGGATGTCGACACCATGCAGGCAATGATCGAGCTCAACGTCACGGCGCTGACCCGGCTCACCTACGCCGCCGCCCCGGCGTTCGTTGCGCGCGGCGAGGGCACCATCATCAATATCGCCTCGATCGTGGCGGTCGCGCCCGAGGTCCTGAACGGTGTCTACGGCGCCACCAAGGCGTTTGTGCTGGCCTTTACCCAGTCGCTGCAACATGAGCTTGCGGGCAAGGGCGTGCGCATCCAGGCGGTCCTGCCGGGGGCCACCCGCACCGAGTTCTGGGACACCGCCGGCCAGCCGGTCGAGAACCTGCCGCAATCGATAGTCATGAGCGGCGACGACCTGGTCGACGCGGCCCTGGCAGGGCTGGACCAGGGCGAGGTGATTACCGTGCCGTCGTTGCCCGACGTGGCCGACTGGAACACGTTCGAGGCGGCACGCGCCGCGCTCGGCCCCAATCTTTCGCGTGACCAGCCCGCTACCCGGTACGGCGTTGCCCGGTAACTGACGGCTCGCGGACGCGCGCGGCCTTTACACCACCTTCCCCGGGGCGCGCGGTATCCGGCAAGCGCTCCGGCCGCCGCGCGCCTCCTCCCTGCCACCTACGCCAGCAGGCGCCTCCCATGGTCCTTTTGTACCGCTATGTATCAAGCACAGGGGACGATACGTGCCCTGACAGAAACAGGGTCTCCACGCTATAGCGCAGATACACCGGTTTCCTTTAATGCATCTCGTGGACCGACGGCATGCGTCGACAAGACGATCCCCCGGCCGCGCAGTTCAACCCAGACCTCAAGGAAACCGACCATGATTACCGATCTCACCAAGCGCATTGTTCTCGCCCTCGCCCTGGCAGCTGCCGCCGCCGGCGCCCAGGCCGCCGGTCCCGGTGCGCGCGATCCGTTCAGCGAAGGCGCACGTTCCGTGCAGGACGCACGCAACGCATTCACCGACGGCGCCCGCGCCGTGCAGGACGCACGCGACCCGTACACCGAGGGCGCGCGCAATGTCGACCCGTACGACAAGGGTGCACGCATCCTGGCCGGCTGGGACCGCACGGGTCCGTCCGCTGATCCGGCGCGCAGCTTCGATCCCTACCAGGACGGCGCCCACGCCTGATAGCAGGGCATTGACCCTCGGCTATTCCGCTGCGCGCGGCGCAGCAGTGGAACCCCGCACGATCAGCTGCGGCGTCAGTTGCACGGTGACGGCATCGGAGGCTGGCTTGTCGATCTTCCTGAGCAGGAGGCGGGCAGCCTCCTCGCCCATTTCGTGGACGGCAATGCGCACGGTGGTCAGCGGCGGCGTCAGGGCGTCGGCGAAAGGCATGTCGTTGTGGCCCACCACCGAGACATCCTCGGGGCAACGCATGCCGTGCTCGCGCAGGTAGTCGTAGCAGCCCATCGCCACCAGGTCATTGCCGGCGGCGATAGCGGTCACCTGCGGAAATGCCGCGAAGAGCTGCTCGCATGCGAGCCGGCCGGCCTCGCGCGAATAGCTGGCGGCCTCCATGACTTGCCATTCCCCGCGGCGCAGGCGGTGGCGCTTGACCGCCTGAAGAAAGCCCTCGCGACGCAGGAAGCCGGTCGACAGCGTGGCTGGCCCGGCAATATGCCCGATGCGGCGGTGGCCCAGGCCGACCAGGTGGTCGACCGTCTGCCGCATGGCCAGCAGGTTGTCGCTCACCACGCAGGACACCCGGCCCGTGTCATCGCCCCGGTTGACCGTGACCACGGGGATATGCTGCTTAAGGCAGTAGGCGAGGATCGGATCGTCCCGTTCCGCGGTGGCAAGCACCAGTCCTTCGACTTGCCGGCCGATCATCTGGTCGATGACAAAGCGCTGCCGGCTCTTGTCGGTACCGGCATTGACCACGATCGGCACGTAGCCCTGCTGCGCCAGCACGGATTCGATCCCGGCCAGGATGGGCGGAAACACCGGGTTGGAAATATCGGGCAGCACCACGCCCACCAGTCCGGAACGCTGGGTGCGCAGCCCCGCCGCGATGCGGTTGGGGCGAAAGCCGCGCGCCTCGGCAACCTCCAGGATGCGGGCCGCCACGTCCTCAGCCACCAGGTGCCGCGTGGCCGGGTTCATCACTCGCGAGATGGTCGAGTAATGCACGTCGATCTCGGCAGCCAGGTCTTTCAGGGTGAGGCGCTTGCGCTCAGGCATGACGGCAGTTGGCGGGGCGGCAGCCCGGGGAGGGTTGGAAACCACCATTCTAAGCCAGCCCCGCGCCGTCGCCGCACGCCTGCCGGGTGCCGCTACTGCCCCGCTTTCACGCCGGATTGCCTGACCACCGGCGCCAGCTTGCCGATCTCCGCCTGGATATAGGCAGCGAACTCCTGCGGCGACGAGCGCTTTGGCTCCGCGCCCTGGGCGGCCAGGCGCTCGCGCACATCCGGCGCGGCCAAGGCCTTGCCGATCTCGGCATTGAGCGCATCGACGATTTCCTTCGGGGTGCCGGCGGGCGCCAGCACGCCGAACCAGGAGTCGAACGCGTAGCCGGGGAAGCCGGACTCCGCCACCGTGGGAATCTCCGGCAGCGCGCTGGCGCGCCTGGCCGTGGTGACCGCCAGCGCCCGCAGCTTGCCCTGCCTGACGAACGGCATGGCCGATACGCTGGGCGCAAACATCATGTCGCCCCGGCCAGCCATGACGTCGGTCAGCGCTTCGCCCGTGCCCTTGTACGGGATATGGACGATGTCAATGCCGGCCTGCATCTTGAACATCTCGCCGCTCAGGTGGGTGGAGCTGCCCGAACCCGCCGAGTCGAAATTCAGCCCGCCCGGCGTCGCCTTGGCGGCGTTGACGACGTCCCGCACCGACTTGTACTTGCTGGCGGCATTGACCACCAGCACATTGGGGACCGTGGCCACCAGCGAGACCGGCGCGAAGTCCTTCACCGTGTCATACGAGAGCTTGGGATACAGCGTGGCGTTGATGGCGTGCCCGACCGAAACCAGGATCAGCGTGTAGCCATCCGGCGCCGCCTTGGCCACGCCGGTGGCACCCAGGGTGCCGCCGGCGCCGGGGCGGTTGTCCACGATCACCTGGTAAGTGCCGCCCTCGCCCATCTTGCTGCCGATGATGCGCGCCAGGATGTCGGTGGCGCTGCCGGCCGAGAACGGCACCACCAGCCGGATCGGCTTGCTGGGATATTGCGGTTGCGCGTGGGCGGCGGGTGCGGCCGCCAGCATGAGCGATGACGCCAGCGCCAGCACGGTGCCTTGGATGGATCGAATCATTCTGTGTCTCCTCACTCCAGAAGCGAGCGCGAACACCGCGCGTCGCCGATGAATGCGGCATGCCCATGCCGGGCGTGCCGCCCTGCTTCAGAAGAAGTGCCGCATGCCGAGCGCGACCGTCTGCGGGTCTGAACCCGCGCTCACGCCCAGTTCATTGATGGCAAAGTCGTAGATCGCATTGCGCTTGTTGTTGATGCGGCTGTAGTACGCATACAGCGCGGTGCGCTTGGACAGCGGATAGTCGTAGCCGACCGTGACCTGCGTGGCACCCGTTTCCGCGCCACTGCGGAAGAAGCCCACGGTCTCGGTCGCATTGCCCGCGCCATTGCTGGCAAGGCCAAAACCGACGCGCACGCTGCCCGGCCCGAGCTTCTGCACCAGCGACGCGTAGTACCCGTTGCGGGTCAGGTCGCCGGTCGCGGTGCGGTAGTGGAGCCGTTCATAGAGCAGCGCCACGGTGGTGGTGGGGAACTTGTACGAGACGCCCGCCTTCATCGCATCATCGTTGCGGCCGGCGGTCTGGTAGTGCTGGTGGACTTCATAGGCCAGCACCACGTTGAGCGGGCCGTTGTCGTAGGCCGCCGAGAACGAATACAACCCGGGATTGCGCGGTACGGTGGTCTTCTCCTCATTCACGCCCCACGCCGCAGCGCCGCTGAAGCCGGCGAACGACGGCGACTTGTAGACGATGATGTTCTTCTGCCGGCGGTCGAACGAGCTGGTGTCCTGGACGTTGTCGGAGCTGGACGTGGAGCCGTTGCCGATCAGCGCCATATAGCCGGCGGTGGTCGGATAGTACGGATCGTAGGCCGTTGTCGATTCGGTGTATGGGGTCTGCCAATGCCCCAGGAACAGCGTGCCGGCATCGCCCTGCAGCCCCACCCGCGTATTGCGCCCGGCCACCTGGCCTTGGCCGGTATCGAGCGAGAAATTGCTTTCGATCTGCCAGATGGCTTTCAGGCTGCCGCCCAGGCCTTCTTCGCCGCGCATGCCGAAGACTGAGCGGTTGTTGGTCAGGCGCCCCACGCCGCCAAGGCGGGTGCCGTCGGTCGCGGTGTTGGCATAGGAATACTCCAGTGCCGTATTGATGCGCCCGTACAGCGTCACGGCCGACTGCGCGCTGGCCTCGCCGCCACAGGCTGCGGCCATGGCCAGCATGAGCAGATGGCTGGGCTTTCTGATGGACTTCATTTGTCTCCCCTGGTTTGTCGTGGTTGTTGTGGGCGGGCCGTCTGCCCCGCTCTTTTGCAATCGTTTGCAGTCCGGCCCAAAAAACATCAGCTCTTGGGATACGGCATCGCCAGCAACAGCATCGCCGGCCGATTGCCCGGGTTGAACACCTGCCGCGCCTCACCCGGCGCCACGCGCACGGAATCGAACTGGGCCAGCGTCACGCGCTCGTCGGGCGTGGCGATGCAGACTTCGCCTTCCAGCACGACGTAGTGCTTTTCCACGGGCGCGGCATCCATCGACGTATGGCCGCCCGGCAACAGCACCGAGACCCCCATCCACAAGGCTTCGGACGGTCCCGCTTCATGCCCTTGCAGGCGCAGGCAGTGCATGCCTTCATGATTGGCCGGAAAGTAGGCCGGCGCCTGCGCGAACCGGGTCGTGTTCACGGCTTCAGCACCACGCGTTCGGTCGCGCCTTGCAGGACCGCCCGGTAGGCCTCCTTGGCGTCGGAGAGCGAATAGGTGTAGTCGGAGAAGACCGGGAACGGCCGCAGCGCACCCGAGGCGAACATCGGTGCGAGCTGGTCAAGGATGCCCGCGCAGGCGTTGCTGTCCAGCGCAAGGGTGTCGACGCCCACATAGGCGTGCTGGCCACGATAGAAGGCGAAGATGTCGAACGGCACCGGCTTCTCGATGGTCGAGATGAAGATCTGCGCCGCGCCGATCGCCATGGCCTGGTTGGCCTGTTCGAAGTAGGGGCTTCCCACCGTGTTGTAGACGATGTCCGCACCGTGTCCGTCGGTCTCTTCGCGCATCACCGCGGCAATGGATTCGCTGCTGGCATCGATCATGCGCACGTCGCCGCTGGCATGGCCGCGATAGGCTTCCGCGGTGCGCTCCACCGCAAAAACACGCGCGCCGAGCGCGGTGGCGATCTGGATCGTAGCCTGCCCCACCTTGCCATTGCCGCCACACACCAGCACGGTGCTGCCAGCCTGCGGCATGCCCGCGCGGCGCAGCCCTTCATAGGCGGTAATGAACGGCACCCCCACGGCGCCGGCTTCCAGCAGCGACACCGACGCCGGTTTGGCGCGCACGGCGCTGGCCTGGATGCGCAGATACTTGCCATGCGTGCCGTCGCGGCGGATGCCGAGCTCGCCGCCGCTGCCCCAGACCTGCTGGCCCAGCAGTTCGGAGGGACCGTCGACCACCAGGCCTGCGTAGTCGCGGCCCGGCGTGCGCGGCCAGACCGCATGCGGCATCAGGCCGAGCGTTGCCTTCACGTCGCTCGGGTTGACCCCGGCACTGGCCACTTCGATGATGACCTGACCCTGCGCCGCTTCCGGGCGCGGCACGCCGAGCAGCTCCAGCTGCAGGGCGTCGATATTGGCGGCTTTCTCGCTGACTCGAATCGTGTTCATGGTGATTCCTTCCTGAAATGTTTGGTTCGGTATGGCCGGGATCAGGCCTCGCGCAGGCCAAGCGTGCGCCGGGCCTCGGCCGACGACGCAATCTCGCCGCCGAGCGACCTGACGATGTCGCGCGCCTTGGCGACCAGCGCCGCGTTGCTTGGCGCCAGCACGCCCTTCTCCAGATAGATATTGTCTTCCATGCCGACACGCACGTGTCCGCCTGCAAGCCATGCCTGGGCCACGATCGGGAACTCCGCGCGGCCGATGCCGAAGGCCGACCAGTGGGCGCCGGCGGGCAGCATGTTGCGCGCGTAGAAAATGGTTTCCGGGGTGGCCGCAAAGCCGTACTTCACGCCCAGCACCAGGGTCCACAGGCCGGGGCCGTCCAGCACGCCTTCACGGATGAAGTCGAGCGCCATATTGAGGTCGCCGGAATCGAAGATCTCCAGCTCGGGCATGACACCGGCCGCGCGGATCACGCCGGCCATCTTGCGCACGTTGGTGGGCGTGTTGATGACCACGTCGCCGCCGGAGTTCATGGTGTTCAGGTCGAGCGAGCAGACGTCCGGGCGCAGCGCCGCGATGTGTTCGACGCGCTTGGCGGGATGCAGCAGCGTGGTGCCCGGCGCGGCCACGCGCGGCTCGTCCTCGCTCGGCACGAAGCGGCCACCGGGCCCGGTGGTGAGGTTGATGATCAGCGAGCGGTTGCGTTTGCGGATGCGGTCGATGACATCGGCGTAGTAGTCGAGCGACATCGACGGGCGCCCCGTTTCGGGGTCGCGCACGTGGATGTGGGCGGCGGCTGCGCCGGCCTCGGCGGCTTCCAGCGCGGCGTCGGCAATCTGGGCCGGCGTGACCGGCAAGCCGGGGTGCTGCTCCGGGGTGACAATATTACCGGTCACCGCGCAGGTGATGATGGTCTTGCGTGCGTGCATGAGCGAAGGTCAGTGATGGAAATTCGGTTGGGTAAACAAGCGGGGCCCGGCCTATCCAAGCTGGCGGCCGCCGTCCACGACGATGGTGGTGCCGGTGGCAAAGCGCAGCGACGTCGCGCAGGCCGCGATGGCATCGGCCACGTCCTGTGCCTGGCCGACGCGCTTGAGCGGCGTCGACTTGGCGGCGCGCTCGTTGAAGCCGCTGTCGCGTCCCGGCACGAAGGCGGTATCGACCACGCCCGGTGATACGTTCAGCACGCGGATATGCGGCGCCAGCGCGCGCCCGAGCGACATCGCCATGACATCGAGCCCGGCCTTGGCAGCGCAGTACGCAACGTTGCTGCCCTGCCCCGTACGGCCGGCGATGGACCCGACATTGACCACCAGCCCGTCGCCATTGGCGCGCAGGTGCGGCGCGAACGCACGGATCGCAGCAAACTGCCCGCGCCAGTTGATGGCAAACAGTTCATCGATCAGCGCATCGTCCAGGGCGTCCAGGTCGGCGTGCGGGATCGCCCGCGTAAAGCCTGCGGTGTTCACCAGGATATCGACGCGGCCGTAGTGATGGCTGACCTCGTCGGCCAGCGCGCGCAGCGAGGCGCTGTCGGCAACCTCGGCCACAGCGGCAAGATGGTTGCCGGCCGGCAAGGCCGCCGCGGCACTGGCCGCCTTGTCGGCGTCGCGCCCGGTCAGCACGACGCTTGCGCCAAGGCGCGCCAGCGTTTCACCGGCGGCAAAGCCGATCGCGCCGGTGCCGCCGAGGATCACGGCCACCTTGCCGGAAAGAAAAGTAGCACTCATGGTTTCAATGTGGGAATGGGTCAGGGGAAGCCGATCCGGCGATCAGTCGATCGGCGGCTTCGGGAAGGTCTGCTCGCCGGGCTCGAGCGTGAAATCGAACGCCAGTGTGTAGAACGGCGCCGGCACATCGCCCCACGGGCTGGGGCCTTGGTGGTGCAGCCGGAGATCGCCAACCAGCTGCCGATGCACGCCGAACGTGACATCGGATTCCAGCTTGTCCGGCGCGTCGGCAAACACCTGGGTGACGAGCGTCCGGTAACCCGGCGCCGCGACGATGAAATGGATATGCGCCGGCCGGTACGGATGGCGCTGCTGCTCGGCCAGTAGCGTGCCTACCGGGCCGTGGGTCGGCACGGGATAGCCGGCAGGCCGTACCGTGCGAAAGTGGTAGCCGCCGCTTTCATCGGTATGGAAGCAGCCGCGCAGGTTGCGGTCGGGCTGGGCCGGATCCTGGTTGTCATACAGTCCCACCGGCGACGCCTGCCAGATCTCGACCAGGGCGCCTGGCAGCGGCGTGCCATCGGTCGCCCGCACGGTGCCGCTGACCAGCAGCGGCAAGCCAGGCGCGTCGTCCTGCACCACGCAGTCACCGCAGTCATAGCGCGGCGCGTTGGCGCGATAGAACGGGCCCAGCAGCGCGCCGGGCGTGCGCCCGTCCCTGGTGCTGTTATTCATGACGGTCACCAGCGTCGACAGCCCCAGCACGTCGGCAGCCAGCACAACCTCGTTGTGTTTGGCATTGGTCGCATGGCCCAGGCTGGCGATATACCCCAGGGCAAGCTCGAATTCCTCGTCGGACAGCCGCACCTCGGACAGGAACCCGTGAAGGTGCCGCACCAGGGAATCCATGATGAAGCGCAGGCGGGGATTGGCGGTATTGGCCATGGCCGCCTGGACCACGCCTGTCACCGAGTGTTCGTCCTCGATCAGCGCCAGACGCTCGCCTTGTGGCGCCTGCCGCTCGCTGGAAGTTTCCATGTTTTGCCTCCTTTGCAAACGTTTGCATTATCGGCGGTTTCGACGGATGGTCAAGGTCGAAGTTGGTCACCGCCACGACTAGCAACGGCTGCCGTTCAACCAGAATCACAATCAAAACAAGGGCGTACGGAGGATTTTCGGGAGAAACCCTAGGTGCATGCAGAGGCGCAGAATGTGGCGCATAAGCCTGTCCGAGTCCCCTGCCGATGCGGCTCCCCAGCCCGTTCGCGCATGAATTTGTACCCGTCTGTATCACGCAGCTGCAACGATACGTGTTTCGACAGAGACACCCCTCACGCGCTACGGGCCAGATACATCGATCGCCTTAAATGCATTCCGTGGCCCGGCGGCGAACCTCAACAAAGCCAGTCCCTGCCGCGCAATACCGAACCCAAACCTTTAAGGAAGACGATCATGACTACCCACAACATCGCCAAGCGCTTTGTCTTCGCCATCGCCCTGGTTGCCGCCGCTGCCGGTGCGCAGGCCGCCGCACTGTCCCAGCCGGGCGCGCGAGACCCCTTCACCGACGGTGCCCGCTCCGTGCAAGAGGCACGCAGCCCGTACAGCGACGGCGCGCGTGCCGTCGACCCGTTCACGGACGGTGCGCGCAACGTCGATCCGTACTACGACGGCGCACGCACCCTGTCCGGCCTGGACCGCACCGGCGTTTCAGCGGACCCGGCGCGCAGTGTCGACCCCTATCTTGACGGCGCCTACGCCTGAACCCCGACTTTCTGAACAAACAAGGAGCGCATCATGACCCGTATCGAAAAAGTGCTGTACACCGGCAAAGTCCACATCACCGCAGGCGGACGCGACGGCGAAGCCCATAGCGATGACGGCCGGCTGAACCTTCAACTGTCCTCGCCGGGCACCAAAGGACCGGGCACGAACCCGGAGCAATTGCTCGCCACGGGATGGTCGGCATGCTTTATCGGCGCGATCGGGCTGGCCGCCGGCAAGATGAAAGTGAAGCTGCCGGCCGAGCTTTCGGTCGACGCCGAGGTTGACCTGGGCATGGCTGGCGAGGCCTATTTGCTGCAGGCCCGGCTCAATGTCCACATCCCCGGCATCGACCGTGAAGTGGCCCAGGCACTGGTGGATACCGCGCACCGGACCTGCCCATACTCGAAGGCCCTGCACGGCAACATCCACGTCGAGACCAACCTGGTCTGACACACACCGTGACCTGCCTGAGGCCAACCGGGCAGGTCATCTTCCGGAAGGAGGCTCCCATGCCGAAGATTGGCATTTCGGTACAGGCTGCGGCACTGAATATCCCGCCAGGCACGTTCCATGGCATTACCCTGATCGGGGCCGTGGTGGCTGCCGTTACGACTTTCCTGACGCTCACCGCAGCGCTACCCGCCTGGGCCATGTTCCTTGGCTGGGTCGCATTCAACACAGGCTCGCAGACGGCGCGCGAAGGCGCAGCGAACCTTGCGGCATTCCTGCTCGGCATCGTCTTCGGTGCTGCGACCGGACTGCTGATTGGATGGCTGACGCCGCGCTTCGGTGACCTGGCTACACCGCTCGCGGTGTTCGGCGACGTGGTACTCGTGCTCAGCCTGCGCGCGCTGCCACGGATCAACAATCCGCTTGCCTATTTCCTTGGCCTGATCAGTTTCTTTGCTGCGAGCCAGCCACCGTCGCTGATGTTGTTAGGGGCGCTGGCCGCTGCCGGTGTGCTCGGCGCGATCGGCGCCGGTATCAGCAACGTGCTGCAGGCGCGACTGGCGCGCGCAGTTTGAGCCGGCTTGTCTGCGCCGAGCAGGCAACGCTCAGCCGAGCCGGCGCGGGATCGCCTATCGCTTTCACGCGCGCGCCCCTCAGACCACGTTGATCGTGACGTCGATGTTGCCCCGCGTGGCCTTGGAATACGGGCAGGTCTGATGCGCCTCGTGCGCCAGGGCCTCCGCGGTCTCGCGCTCCACGCCTGGGACGTGCACGTTGAGGCGCGCCTGCAGGCAATACGCATCGCCCGCCATGCCGAGGTCGACTTCGGCGTCGATGGCCACGTTCTCTGGCAGTGCAATCTTTATCTTCCTGGCTGCCAGGATGCGCGCCGTTTCAACGCGCAGCTGCTCGACTGCACGTGCGGGTGATTGACCGGTGTTCAGCCGGAACTCGCGGCCGAAGTGGCGTGGGCTCATATGCACGGAATCTGCGAGCCTTTCAACCGAGAGGTCTTCGTGCAGGTGGGTTCGCCGAAGATTCGCAGGAATGCCCGCCGCATGCGTTCGGGTCGGTGAAGCCCGTCAGGCTGGCGATGCGCTCGACGGTGAGTCGATCTGCGTCTATCAGGGTTTCTTCGCCCCTGCGTGGAACACGACGTTCTAGCGTTTGCGCGCGTAGAGACTCGGTGGTTGGCCGACGTGCCGGCTGAACGCGGTGCTGAAGGTAGTTGCCGAGCCGTAGCCGACCCGTTCAGCCACTTCGGCGATCCCGATGTCATGGCGACGGAGCAGGTCCTTCGCCACGGCCATGCGCCAGGCGATCAGGTATTCCATCGGTGGCATTCCCACGGCGCGCGTGAAGCGCTCAAAAAAGGTCGAGCGCGACAGCGCTGCCTTCCTGGCGAGTTGGGCCACCGTCCACGAGCGCGCGGGATCGGCGTGCATCTGCCGCATCGCTGACGCGAGTCGCGTATCGGTCAGGCCACGCAGCAGCCCCGGGGGCGCGTCCTCCCCCGAAGTTGAGCGCAGCGCTTCGATCAGCAGCACCTCCACCAGGCGCGTGAGCACGAGCTCGCGCCCCGACCTCCGTTCACCCGATTCCTCGCTGACGAGCCGCACGATTGCCGAAAGCCGCTCGGCGCCGCGCACATGCACCAGCGCCGGCAGCAGCGACACCAGCAACGCAGCATTGGACGAGTCGAAGACGAAGTAGCCGCCGAGCAGTCGCACATCGGGGCGTCCACCGCGCCTGCCGTGACGAACTTCGCCCATCGGCGCGGGCGTGACTTTGGGGTCGATGCGCTCGGGCGCCACCGGCTCAAAGCCCGACAAGGTGAAGCCCGGCGTTGCCGGCAGGAGCACGAAGTCGCCCGTCTCAAGCGTGAGGGCATGCTGGCCGTCGACGGCGAGACGACAACTGCCCTCGAGCACGGCGCAGAAGCTTGGCTGGCCGAAGTCAGCGTAGCGAACACCCCAGCGGCCGGCGCCGCTGATGGACTTCGAGAACACGGCACGCGGCTGAAGCAGCGAGATGACTTCTGACAGGGGATCGCTCATCGCCGGACGATTGCAAATGAAATCTGGACTTTTCATTGTAGGCAGTCCGTCGCATCCCCGCTATCGTTGCCGGCATCCAAACCACCACCGAAACCCTCATGAAAACCGTGCTGATTACCGGCTGCTCCTCTGGCTATGGCCTTGAAACCGCGCGCCACTTCCACGCGCAGGGCTGGAACGTCATCGCCACCATGCGAACGCCGAACGAAGAACTCTTGCCCCGATCCCACCGGATCCGCGTGCTGGCGCTCGACGTGACGAAGCCCGACAGCATCGCCGCCACGCTTGCAGCGAGCGGAGCCATCGACGTGCTCGTCAACAACGCGGGCATCGGCCTGTTTGGCGCCTTCGAGGCCACTCCGATGGCCACGACGCGCGAGGTGTTCGAGACCAACACGTTCGGCGTGATGGCGATGACCCAGGCGGTGCTGCCCCAGTTCCGTGCGCGCAGGTCGGGCGTGGTGGTGAACGTGACCTCGAGCACGACGCTGGCGCCGATGCCGATGGTAGCCGTCTACACCGCGAGCAAGATGGCCATCGAAGGCTTCACCGCATCGCTCGCGTTCGAGCTCGAAGCGTTCAACGTGAGCGTGAAGCTGGTCGAGCCAGGCTACGGACCGACCACGCGCTTTACCAGCAACGGGGGACCGCGCATGGAGGGCCTGATCCCCGAGGCATACGCGTCTTGCGCGCAGGGCATCTTTGCTTCCCTCTCGCAACCGGCAGCGGTGACGACCGAGGCCGAGGTGGCCGAAGCGGTTTGGCGTGCCGCCAACGACAGGTCCGGGCTGCTTCGGTTTCCGGCAGGTGCCGATGCGGTAGCGCTGGCTCATTCGGGATAACCGTCGAAGGGTCTGGCCCTTCGACGGTTTGCCGCACCAGGTATCGGAGCCCAATCGCCCCGGAGGCTGGCACATCCCCACACGCCCGAGGCATAATCGTGAAACTGGTTTCACCGAGACCCGAACCCTATGCCGCGCCCTGTTATCCGACCTGTGTCCGACCAGAAACCTGCAGAGAAACTCACCATCCAGGACGTTGCCGACTATGCGGGCGTGTCCAAGGCAACCGTATCGCGCTACCTGAACCGGGGCGGCGAGCAGCTTTCCGCGGACGTGGAGGCGCGCGTCGCCGCGGCCATCCGCGCGCTCGGCTATAGCCCCAGCCCGATAGCGCAGGGGCTCAAGCGCGGCAAGTCGCGCCTGATCGGCCTGGTGGTCGCGGATGTCTCCAATTCGTTCTCGGTGGCCGTGCTGCGCGGCGTTGAGAAGGCCTGTCGCGACGCCGGCTACATGGTGATGCTGTTCAACCTCGGCAATGACGAGCAACTGGAGCGCGAAGCCATTCGCTCGCTGTCGGCTTACCGGGTCGAGGGCTTTATCCTGCACACGCTGGGCCACGATGCCGGCGCCCTGGCCGATGCGGCGCAGTTGGGCAAGCCAGTGGTCCTGGTCGACCGCAAGGTCGGCGATGCCGAAGTCGACCTGGTGGCCCTGGACAACCAGACCGCCGTCCAGGAAGCCGCCGGCCACCTGGTCGAAGCCGGCTACCGGCGCCTGCTGTTCATCAGCGAGCCGATCAAGGCCATCAGCTCGCGCAACGAGCGGGCGCGCGCGTTCCAGGCCTTTGTCGCCGAACACGTGGACACGGTTGGAGGGACCGTTTTTGAAGCCCAGCGGGGTGACGACGATGCCCTGGATGAAGCGCTGCGCGCGCTGCGCCGTGGCGCCGGACAGGCACCCGTTGCCGTGCTGGCGGCCAACGCCGTGATCTCGCTGCGCGTGGCCGCATCGGCCGCCAGACTAGGGTGGCAGCTTGGCGCCGACCTGGGCCTGATCGGCTTCGATGATCCGGAATGGGCTGCACTGGTCGGTCCCGGCCTCAGCGCCATTTCCCAGCCCACCGACGATATCGGGCGCGTTGCCACCAACTGCCTGATAGAGCGCCTGCAAGGCACGCAGCTGCCGCCGCGCCGGGTGCTGTTGCCCGGCACGCTGGTCACGCGCGGATCGACCCGCCGCGCCTGATCGCAGAGCCCTTCCCCACCGGCGCCCGCCGTGCCCGCCTGATCCACGCCTGCACCCGCTGCGCACGTCCAGCGGGTGCCTGACGTGCCTGTTTCCACATCCGCCAAACGCAGTTTTTGACCGTAAGGGTTTCCACTGCTGGATCTCTGAAACCGGTTTCCTATAATCCTGAAACCGGTTTCAAGACGGTGCTTGCCCAACGCTGCGACGCCAGCGACACATTCCATAAACGTGCAGGAGACATGATGAACGTCCAACGCTTGTTGCGCCGCGCAGCCGCGCCCGTGCTGACTCTGCTGGTCCTGACCAGCGCCGCTTTCACCGCCCAGGCGCAGACCGTCGCCGAGATCGTCAAGAAGGGCAGGGTCACCATCGGCGTGGTGACCGGCGCCCCGCCCTTCGGCACCACGGACGCCACCGGCAAGCCCGCCGGCTATGACGTCGACGTGGCCAACCTGCTCGGCAAGTACCTGGGCGTGCCGGTCGATATCGTTCCGCTCACCTCGCCCAGCCGGATTCCGGCGCTGGAGGCCGGCAAGGTCGATTTCCTGGTCGCCACGCTGGCGCCGACGCCCGAGCGGGCGCGGGCCATCATGTTCAGTGCACCCTACAGCGCGTTCGAGCTGACCATCTTCGCGCCCGTCGCTGCCAAGTACGCCAGGCTGACGGAACTCGGGAAGAAGAAGGTGGGCGTGACGCGCGGCACCACGCAGGACACCGCGCTGACCCGGCTGGCCGTGCCCGGCATGAACATCGTCCGCTTCGAGGACGATGCCACCTGCGCGCAGGCGCTGATCAGCAACCAGGTCGAAGCCATTGCCCTGCCCAATACCACCGGCAACGAGATCATGAAGGCGCGCGGTGCCGGCAAGTTCGACGCCAAGTTCGCGTTCTCGGTGCAGCCCAATTCAATGGCCGTGCGCCGCGACGCCTTCGAGCTGCGCCAGTGGCTCAACACCACCATCTCCTACATCAAGCTGAACGGCGAACTCGACGCCATCGCGCAGAAGTGGACCGGCAAGGCGCTGCCTGCGCTGCAAGCGTTCTGAACCAGGCCGTCTGAAGTTGCGCGCCGGCGCCAGCCGGCGTGCCAGGAGACCCGCATGAACTACCAATTCGAATGGAACCCGGTGCTGTCGCAGCTGGACCGCTTCGCGGAAGGCGCGGCGATGACGCTGGCGCTCAGCTTCGGCTCGATCCTGCTTGGCACCGTGGTCGGCAGCGCCGGCGCGATTGCCGCCGCTTTTGGCGGCCCCTGGCTGCAGCGTGCCACCAGGGCATATGTCGAAGCCATCCGCAACACGCCCTTCCTGATCCAGCTCTTCATCATCTTCTTCGGCTTGCCAACCGTGGGCCTGCAGATCGATGCCGTCACCGCCGCGGTGATTGCCATGACCGTCAACCTCGGCGCCTACTCGACGGAAATCATCCGGGCCGGCCTGCAGGCAGTTCACCGCTCGCAACTCGAGGCCGCCGCCGCGCTGGGCATGACACGCTGGCAGCTGATCCGCCACGTCGCGCTGGTGCCGGCTTTCGAGAAGGTCTATCCGGCCCTGACCAGCCAGTTCACGCTGATGATGCTGACGTCGAGCGTGGTGTCGACGATCTCGGTGGAAGAGTTGACAGCGGTCGCCAGCCAGGTCGATTCGCAGACCTTCCGCACCTTCGAGAGCTACATCCTGGTCATGTTCGTCTATATCGGCCTGGCACTGATGCTGCGCGCCATATTCGGCCTGATCGGCAACCTCGTGTTCAAGCGGCGCCGCGTGGTGGCGCGCGCACGAAAGCTGGCCCGCACAGCCCGCATCGCGCCAATGGCGCAGGCAGAACTGACGGCAGCGGCTGCAGGGAGCGCGCAATGATCACCGAGTTCTCCTGGAATCATCTTGAAATCCTGCTGCTGGCAGCGCGCTGGACGCTGTGGGTGACCTTGCTCGCCTTCGTCGGCGGCACGCTGGCCGGCTTCCTGGTGGCGCTGGCACGTACCTCCAGAAGCCCGATGCTGCGCCTCGCCAGCACGGCCTATATCCAGGTCGTGCAAGGCACGCCGGTGCTGATCGTGCTGTTCCTGAGCTACTACGGACTCTCCGTGCTCGGGCTCAAGCTGTCGCCGATGGTCGCGGCCATGCTGGCGATGTCGATCTACGCCAGCGCCTATCTTGGCGAGATCTGGCGCGGCTGCATCGAGGCCGTGCCGCAAGGACAGTGGGAAGCCAGCGAAGCGCTCGCCCTCACCCGCTGGCAGCAGCTGCGCTACGTGGTGCTGCCGCAGGCCGTGCGGCTGGCCTTGCCGCCCACGGTGGGATTCTCGGTCCAGCTGGTCAAGAACACCTCGATCACTTCCATCATCGGCGTCATCGAACTGACCCGCGCCGGCCAGTTGATCAACAACGCGACCTTCCAGCCCTTCGCGGTCTTCGTCGTCGTCGCACTTATCTACTTCGCGCTCTGCTTCCCGCTGTCGGCGGCGGCGCGGCGCATGGAAAGGAGGCTCCATGTCAATCGTTGAAGCACAAGGCGTGCACAAGTCATATGGCGCTGTCGAAGTCCTGAAGGGCGTTTCGTTTGCGATCGAGCCGGGCCAGGTGGTCGCCATCATCGGCCGCAGCGGCTCCGGCAAGAGCACCATGCTGCGTTGCCTGAATGGCCTGGAGACGATCAACGCCGGCGACATCACCGTCGCCGGGCACAAGCTGGATCACGACCGCAAGCGCTTGCTCGACCTGCGCCGCGACGTGGGCATGGTGTTCCAGAGCTACAACCTGTTTCCGCACCTGACCGTGGGCGAGAACATCGCGCTGGCGCCGTCCATCGTGAAGAAGATGGCAGCCAGCAAGATCGACGGCATCGTCGACCAGGTGCTGACCCAGGTCGGCCTGCTCGACAAGAAGGACTGCTACCCCGAGCAGCTCTCGGGTGGCCAGCAACAGCGCGTGGCCATCGCCCGTTCGCTGGCGATGGAGCCCAAGGTGATGCTGTTCGACGAGGTCACCTCCGCGCTCGACCCCGAGCTGACAGCGGAAGTGCTTCGGGTCATGGAGAACCTCGCTGCCTCCGGCATGACCATGGTGCTGGTCACGCATGAAATGGAGTTCGCGCGCCGCATGGCGCATACCACCATCTTCATGCACCAGGGCAAGGTCCACGAGGCGGGGCCATCGAAGGCGCTGTTCGCGCAGCCGCGGACACCGGAACTGCAGCAATTCCTCGGCGCGGGAGCACTGAAATGAGCCATTGGCAAGCAGATGGTGCTTCGCGCCCGCCGGTGCTGATCTCGTTGACAGCCTATGGCGCCGACTTCGCCCTGCGCGACGGACAGGCCGCACTCGCGCGGATTGCCGCGGCAGCCGGCGCGGACGGCGTGGAATTCCGCGGCGAACTCCAGCGCGGGCACAAGGATGAAGTCATTGAACAGCGCGAGGTCGCCCGGCAGCATGGGCTGAGCGTGGTCTGGTCCAGCCCGGAAGGCCTCTGGAGCGAAGCCGGCAGCCTCGATGCCGCCGCGCTCGACCGTGCCTTCACGACCGCGCTGGCGCTCGGTGCGACCCGGGTCAAGATGTCGCTTGGCGGCTATCGGGAAGGCACGGCACTGGAAGCACTGCTTCCCTGGCTGCGGCACGATGGCATCGAACTCCTCGTGGAAAACGACCAGACCGCCCAGGCCGGCACCGTACCGCCGCTGCGCGACTTCTTCGCGCGTATCACGGCGCTCGGCGAGAACGTGCCGATGACCTTCGACATGGGCAACTGGCACTGGACCGGCGAAGACCCGCTCGACGCCGCGCAGGTCTTCGGCGCCGGCGTCGGCTACGTGCACTGCAAAGGCGTGCAGCACACGCCTGCCAAATGGATCGCGGTCCCGCTTGATCAGTCAGCGGCACCATGGCGCAGCGTCTTGCGCCGCCTGCCCACGCACGTTGCGCGTGCGATCGAATTCCCGCTGCAAGGCGAAGACCTGGTGCAGGTCACGCGCCATCATGTCGAACTGCTGCGTTCGGTGGAGGTCCCCGCATGAGCACCGATCTTGACGTGGTCACGCTGGGCGAGGCGATGCTGATGCTGGTCGCCGGCGAAGCCGGGCCGCTCGAAGGCGCGCAGACGTTCCACAAGCGCACCGCCGGTGCCGAGACCAACGTGGCCATCGGCCTGTCGCGCCTGGGCCTGAAGGTTGGCTGGGCCAGCCGGCTGGGCGACGACTCGATGGCCCGCTACCTGCTCGGCGAAATGCAGCGCGAAGGCGTGGATTGCAGCCAGGTGGTGTGCGAGCCCGGTGAGCGCACCGGTTTCCAGTTCAAGGGCCGGGTCGACGACGGCAGCGATCCGCCCGTCGAATACCACCGCCGCGGCTCGGCGGCGAGCCGCATGAACCCGGAGCACCTGGACGGCAGGTGGCTGCGGCGCTCGCGGCACCTGCACGTCACCGGCGTGTTCCCCGCGCTGGCCGCAGGCACGCAGGCCGCCACGCGCCAGGCCATCGCCACCATGCAGGCCGCCGGCCGCACGATCTCGTTCGATCCCAACCTGCGGCCCACGCTGTGGGCGTCTCCCGAGTTGATGCGGGAGACGCTGAACGACCTGGCGCAGCAGTGCGACTGGGTGCTGCCCGGCATCGAAGAGGGCCGCTTCCTCACCGGCCACGCCGAGCCGGAACGCATTGCCGCCTTCTATCGTGCGCGCGGCGCCAGGCTGGTGGTGGTGAAGCTGGGCGCCGACGGCGCCTACTTCGATGGCGAGGCCGGCACCGGCCATGTCGAGGCATTCAGCGTCGAGCATGTTGTCGATACCGTTGGCGCCGGCGATGGCTTTGCCGTCGGCGTGATCAGCGCGCTGCTGGAGGGCCGGCCAGTGCGCGACGCCGTCCGGCGCGGCGCCTGGATCGGCGCCCGCGCGGTGCAGGTGCGCGGCGATACCGAAGGCCTGCCGACCCATGCCCAGCTGGCGGCCGCCAGTTTGTGAAGCCACTGCAAGGATTACCGATGCGCAAGAATGTCCTGGTGTTCCGCCCGATTCCTGATGACCTGCTCGCCAGGATCGAATCGGAGCACGATGTGATCGTGGCCGACCCGCGCCAGCCGGCACAACTGCCTGCCTTCCGCGCCGCGCTGGCAAACGCCCATGGCCTGATCGGCTCCAGCGTGAAGCTGGGCGCAGCGGAACTGGCCGAAGCGGGCCAGTTGGAGGTGATCTCGAGTATTTCGGTCGGAGTCGACAACTACGACCTTCCCTGCCTGCACCGGCGCGGCATCACCCTGTGCCACACGCCCGGCGTACTCACCGAGACCACCGCCGACACCGTCTTCGCGCTCATCATGGCCACGAGCCGCCGCCTGGTCGAGCTTGCGGCGCATGTGCGCGAAGGCCGCTGGGCCGCCAACATCGGCGAGGGCCTGTTCGGCTGGGACGTGCACGGCAAGACCCTGGCGATCCTGGGCTTCGGACGCATCGGCCAGGCCGTGGCGCGACGCGCGGCGCTCGGCTTCGGCATGGAGGTGCTCTACGTCAACGAGACCGCGGCGGAACCGCCTGACCTGGTGGGACGCGCCACCCGGACGGATCTCGACGATGCCTTGCAGCGAGCCGATATCGTCGCCGTCACGCTGCCCCTGACCGACAGCACGCGTGGCCTGATGGGCCGGCGCGAGTTCGCGCTGATGAAGCCGGGCGCCATCTTCGTCAACGGCGCCCGCGGCCAGATCGTGCAGGAAGACGCGCTGCTCGCGGCGCTCGACAGCGGCCACCTGCGCGCGGCCGGGCTGGACGTCTTCGCCACCGAGCCCCTGCCGCAGGATTCACCGCTGCGCAGCCATCCCAGGGTGACAGCCCTGCCCCATATCGGCTCGGCCACGCATGAGACCCGGCGCGCCATGGCCGAACTCGCCACGCGCAACCTGCTGGACGCGCTCGCCGGGCGGCAGCCCGCCGCGCGCTTCGACCTCGCGGCCTTTGCCGCCCGGGCAGCCGCCTGATACGGACACGCTGCCTCACTTCCGCAGGTTGGTCCTGGCCACCAGTACCTTCATCACCGCGTTGTCTGCCGCGATCATCGCCTTGAAGGTCGCCGCGTCGGCATAGGCAATCCCAAGGTTCTGCCGGCCCAGCGCCGCCACGAAGACAGGGTCCGCCACCGCCTTGCGGCTGGCGGCCGCGAGGGTTTCGAGCACTTCAGGTGGCGTGCCCCTGGGCGCGGCCAGTCCGCGCCATGTGCCGATCGAGAGGTCGATACCGCGCTCACGCAGCGTCGGAACGTTCTCGAAGCCCCTGACACGCTGCCCGGCCATCACCGCGAGCGTCTTCACCTTGCCTGCGGCCACATAGGCCGATACTTCGGCCGGACTGACGGCCACCGCGTCGATATGCCCGCCCATCAACGCCACCAGGGCCGGCGCCGCACCGGAGAACGGCACATGATTGAATTTGACGTGCGCCTTGTCCTCCAGCGCCGTCGCCGCCAGGTGCCAGATCGAGCCCGGGCCGGAATTCCCGACCTGCACCTCCCCCGGGTGCGCCGCGGCGAATGCCAGGAACGCCTCGATGGTGTTCCAGCGCGAGTCGGCCTTGACCGTGATCGCCGACGGATCGGCATTCAGGCGCGCGATCGGCACCAGCTCGGCGGCGTCGAGGGTGGTCGGCCCGAGATGCGGGACGATCACGGCTTCCGCGATGATGATGCCGAGCTTGTAGCCATCGGGCCTGGCGCGGGCCACTTCCGTCATGCCGATGGCGCCGCTGGCACCTGGCTTGTTCACCACGGTCAGCGGCTGCGGCAGGTACTTTCGCATGGCTTCGCTGAAGGCCCGCGCAACCGTGTCGGTACCACCGCCCGCCGTGCTTGGCACCACGAGTTCGACAGGATGATCCGGGTAGGGCGCCGCGGGCGCCTGGCCGACGACGGCAAGTGAGGCCAGCAGGGCGGCCATGTGAAACAGCTTGCGGGGCGATCGCATCTATGGCTCTCAATTCAGGGGGGTCGGAGAAGTTGCTTCCGTTGGGGGAAGCCTCGGACACACGACGTGAAAGACCATCGCATCCCGGATATGGGTTCTTGTCCGAGAGCGCGGATTTTGCCGAAGCCGTTGGAAGGGACGGGTTGGGCATCGGGCCTACCGCGGCTTCGATCCGGCGCATGGGCGACAAGGTCAGCGCCAAACGCGCCATGATCGAAGCCGGTGTCCCCGGCGTTCCGGGCTCCGAGGGCGCACCGACAGATTCTACGCCAGCCCCCTGGCCGAAGAGACCTACTCGCTGCTCGACCGCACAGTCGAAGCCGGCGAGAGAGTGGGTGGCTTACCTCCGTGTCGGTTCAGTGCGGTGAACGCCGGAGAACGCGGCGTGCCAGGCGCGCAGCTTGCCGACAGCGGTACGCTGGTTCGCTAACGGGCTGACTCCTTCCTTGCCGCACGCGTTCTAGCGGCCTTGCGGGCCGCTTCGGAGCGACCGGCAGCTCCCTTGGTGCTGGCGGCCTTCTTCGCGGCAGCCGAGCGATCGGTCGCCGTGCGCTTGCTTGCCGCGCTCTTGGCCTGGGCAGACAGCGCCTTGGGAGAAGCACCGGCGGTGCTCTCGCGCTTGAGTGCCTTGAGCGCGGCCTGGGACCGCTTGGCCGTGCTTTCTGAACTCGCCCGTCGCGGTGCAGCCTTGGCGGCAGCAGCCTTGGTTTCCGCCTTGGTCGCGCCCTTCTTTGGCGGCACATCGACGCCAGCGCGGCGTGCCTCCGACAAACCGATCGCTATGGCCTGCTTGGCCGAGCGCACGCCGTGCTTACCCTTTCGCACGGCTTCGATCTCGTCGTGAACGAAATGGCCGGCCTGGGTGGTCGGCGACTTGCCTGCTCTCTTGTCTGCCCTGGCTTGGGCTATGCTCGATGCCCTTGGCATGGTCGTCTCCATGACGGCCGCGGTCATCCGGCACGGGCCATGGCAGATGCAATGTCCGCGGCGCTGTTCAGGGCCCGCCATCTGCCGGCGGGTTAAAAAAATCCCTCGCAAATGTCGTTCCAGGCGTGCAACTGGCGCGCCACTGCCACTCATAGAGGCGACGGTTGTACTGCCGCGTGCGAAATCTGCACACCTTGGGCCAAATCTACCCTGCGAGACGCGGTCTACACCAGGCAACGCGGCGCCTGGAATTCGATCACGTCCTTGATGACATCGCGCATCTCCGTGATCAGCAGGCGCGCGTCGTCGCGACGCCATTGCACGACATAGTGCAGCGGTTCCAGCGCGCCGCCCTTCGTCAGGATCTGCAACACCCCGCGCGCTTCCAGCGCTTCGGCCCACTGCCTTGGCATGAAGGCGAAACCCAGCCCCTCCGCCACCATGCCGACCACAGCGCCCCAGCTGTTGCACACCAGGCGACGGTTGACCGCCATGCCACGGGTGGCCAGCCACTGGTCGAGCACCCGGGTGCCGCCCGCGCCGACCGGCAGGGACAGCAGCAATTGCTCCGCCATCAGCCGCCGGGGATCGTCGGTGCCGGTCTGGTCGATAAAAGACTCGCTCGCGACCCAGACAAAGTCGACCTGCGCGATCCGCTCCGACGCGAGGCTGCTGCGCGATGACGGCCCGGCGATCACCGCGAGGTCGAGTTCGCCATCTTCCAGGCGCTGCTCCAGCACCTGACCGATATCGACGTAGGGCTCGAGCTGAAGCTCGGGGTGCCGGATGGCCGTCTGCCGTACCAGCCGGGGCAGCCAGGTCAGGCCGCTCAGTTCGCCCAGGCCCACGCGGCAACGGCCTTGCAGGCCACGGCTCTGCCCCGCTGACTGCTGCAACTCGGCCGCGACCCGCAGCAATTCGCGGATGCGCGGCAGCATCTGCTCGCCCTGCGCCGTCAGTTCGGCGCGGCGGCCGCTTCGGTCGAACAGCTGCACGCCGAGGGAGGTTTCAAGCTCGGCCACCCGCTTGGACAGCGAAGACACGGACAGATGGCAGCGGTCGGCGGCTACCGAGAAGTTGAGGCAGGTCGCGGCCCAGTAGAAGGCTTCCAGTTGCTTGAGGGTCATGGGATCCGCGCCGCGGGCGGCGATTATTAGTTTCCTAAAAGCGAAATTATAGCTTCGTTATTTTTCGCTTTTATCGATTCCTTGCGGTGGCTAGATTGAAGCCTCGTCGTCGCCTTGGCCCCCTATCGATCATGTCAGCTCTTCATGCCCCTGCTGCAGAAAACGCCGCTGACCGCGCCACAGATGCCGTCGGCACCGCTTCCGCGCCGCGCGTGACGACTGCAAGCGCAAGCGGCGCAGGTACCTTGCGCCGCCAAGTGCTTTCGCTGAACGACCTTGAACCGCTCGCCCGCCGCCGCCTGCCCCGGCCGCTGTACGCCTACGTCAGCGGTGCGGTGGAGGACAGCGTCTCGCTGGCGGAGAATCGCCGCGCCTTCACCGAGATCGCGTTGCGGCCACGCGTGCTTGCCGGCGTGGCCACGCGCGAACTGGACTTCGAGCTGTTCGGCAGGCGCTATGCCGCCCCCTTCGGCGTTGCGCCCATGGGCATCGCCGCGTTGTTCGCTTACCGCGGCGATATCGTGCTCGCGCAGGCCGCGCAGCAGGCCGCGGTGCCGGCGATCATGAGCGGTTCATCGCTGATCCGGCTGGAAGAAGTGATGGCAGCCGCGCCCGGCACCTGGTTCCAGGCCTACCTCCCCGGCGACGTGGCGCAGATCGACGGGCTGTTGTCGCGCGTCGAGGCGGCAGGCGTATCGACGCTGGTGATCACCGTCGATACGCCCGTTGCGGGCAATCGCGAGAACAACGTGCGCGCCGGCTTCTCGACACCGCTGCGGCCAAGCCTGCGCTTGGCATGGCAAGGCATCACGCATCCGCGCTGGCTGCTCGGCACTTTTGCGCGCACGCTGCTGCGGCACGGCATGCCGCACTTCGAGAACGCCTATGCGCACCGCGGCGCGCCTATCCTGTCATCGCGCGTGCTGCGCGACTTCTCCGACCGCGCGCATTTCACCTGGACGCACCTTGAAGCCATCCGCCGGCGCTGGCAAGGCACGCTGGTGGTCAAGGGCATCCTGACCGCGGAAGACGCCTTGCTGGCGCGTCGGCACGGTGTGGACGGGATCATCGTTTCGAACCACGGCGGCCGGCAACTCGACGGCGCCATCGCGCCGCTGCGCGTCCTGCCTGAGATCGTGCACGCCGTGCCCGACCTGCCGGTGATGCTTGACAGCGGCGTATGCCGCGGCACCGACGTAATCAAGGCGCTCGCGCTCGGCGCGCGTTGCGTCTTTGTCGGCCGGCCGTTCGCCTATGCGGCGACGGTCGGGTCCACCCCCGGCGTGGCGCACGCCATCGACTTGTTGCAGGCCGAGATCTCGCGCGATATGGCAATGCTCGGCCTGACCCGGCTGGCAGACATCGGCCCTGCCTGCATCCGGCCTGCCGCTTCACTACCCCACATGCCCCCTCACCCGGAGACTTATCGATGAGCACGCTTCACGGCTTTCGCATCCACCCCAAGCCGGCGCCGACTGTCAGCAACGCGCTGCTGGAACGCTACCGCAGCTTCCCGGTGGCCAATGTCAGCGACGCAATGTGCCGCACCGTCGGCACCACGCGGCTGCGGCCCTATCACCGGCGCGATGGCGTCATGGCCGGCCGCGCCCTCACCGTGCGCACGCGCCCGGGCGACAACCTGATGGTGCACAAGGCCCTCGACCTCTGCGGACCCGGCGATGTGATCGTCGTCGATGCCGGCGGCGCCGGTCCCAATGCCATCATCGGCGAGATCATGCTGGCGCTGGCGATCGCGCGCGGCGCAGCGGGCTTCGTCATCGACGGCCTGATCCGCGACAGCGATACGATCGGCAAGGAGACGTTGCCCGTGTATGCGCGCGGGGTCTCGCACCGCGGTCCTTACAAGGACGGTCCCGGCGAATTGCATGTGCCCGTCTGCATCGACGGCATGGTGGTGCGCCCCGGCGACCTGGTGCTGGGCGATGGCGACGGCCTGCTGGTCGTTGCGGCCGAGGATGCCGAGGAAATCGCCGCGCGCGTGGAGAACGTACAACGCACCGAAGCAGCGGTGCTCGAGTCGATCGCGCAAGGCCGCGCCGATCGGAGCTGGGTCGAGCGCACGCTGCGCGAAAAGGGGGTGGTCGTATGAACGCGCCCGTCCTGCTGATGCCTGCCGCCGGCACGGTGGTCCGTTTCGACCACTGGCTGGACGCAGCCTTTGACCGCATCATTACGGCCACGCCAGGCCTGACGCTGCACACCTGCGCCCGCGAAGGCGCCGACGCGGCCGCCTGGGACCGGCTGTCCGGCGCCCATGTCTACCAGATCTCGGCCGCCAAGGACGAGATCCCGCGCCGCTGGTTCGCCGACGCCGCGCTGCTGGCGCGCTGCCCGAACCTGCTGGCGGTGTCGTCCAGCGGCTCCGGCTGCGACACCATCGACATCGATGCCTGCACCGAGGCCGGCGTCGCGGTGCTCAACCAGGCCGGCGGCAACGCCGACTCGGTGGCGGAGATGACGCTGGGCCTGATGCTCGCGGTACTGCGCCGCATCGCCGAATCCGACCGCAGCCTGCGCGCGCACAACTGCGAGAGCCGTGAGGACCTGATGGGCAACGAACTGCGCGGCCGCACGCTCGGCCTGGTCGGCGTGGGCCACGCGGGCCGCCGCGTCGCCGCACTCGGCCGCGCCTTGGGCATGCGCGTGATCGGGTGCGACCCGGCGCTGGATGCGGCGGAGCTGTCCGCACGCGGCGCACAGGCCGTGTCCTTCGAGGAATTGCTGCGCAGTGCCGACATCGTCTCGCTGCATTGCCCGCGCGATGCCACCACGCTGCGCATGATGGATGGCGCCGCCTTTGCCGCGATGCGGCCGGGCAGCATCTTCGTCAGCACCGCGCGCGGCGGCATCCACGATGAGGGCGCGCTGCATGCGGCGCTGGCCAGCGGCCATCTTGCCGGCGCCGGTCTGGACGTGTGGGACCAGGAGCCGCCACCACGCGCCCACCCCTTGCTCGCGCTGGACAACGTCGTCGCCACCTTCCACACCGCTGGCGTTACTCACGAGGCACGGCGCAGGAACGCCGAACTGGCCGCCACTCAAATCGTCACGCTGCTGACCAGTGGCGAGCGGCCCGAGCGGCTGGTCAATCCCGAAGTCTGGCCGCGAGCGCGCCTGCGCATTGCGGCGGTGATGCAGGCTGCCGCCCTGTCATCGGTCACACCTTAGCCCGCAATTCCGCAGACTATTCTTTACACATAACACGCTGGCATACCAGACCGGCGAGGAGACACCAACCATGCACCCGACCCAAGACCAATGGCGCCGGCGCTTTCCCCTTCGCCTGGCCGGCGCGCTCGCGCTGGCCTGCGGCCTCGCCGCCGCGACCGGCGCACAGGCAGAGGCGCCCTATCCCAACCGCCCTATCCAGATGATCGTGGCCTACGGTCCCGGGGGCGGGACGGACCTGGTGGCACGGTTGCTGGCCCGCCACCTCGAGAAGCAACTCGGCGGCGCCACGGTGGTGGTGCAGAACAAGCCCGGCGCGGGCGGCGCCATCGGCTTCGCCGAACTGGCACGGTCCGCGCCGGACGGCTACACCATCGGCTTTATCAATACGCCGAACCTGCTGACCATTCCCATCGAGCGCAAGACCACCTTCACCTGGCGCAGCTTCGACCTGATCGGCAACCTGGTCGACGATCCGGGCGGCTTCACGGTGCACAACAGCAACGGCATCGACTCGCTGGCCGCGCTGATCCGCCATGCCAAGGCGCATCCGGGGGAGGTGTCAGTCGGCACCACCGGCGTCGGCTCGGACGACCACCTCGCCATGCTGCTGTTCGAGAGGGCCGCGGGCGTCAAGCTCACCCATGTCGGCTACAAGGGCGCAGGCGACGTGCGTGCGGCGCTGGTCGGGCAGCAGCTCACCATCGGGGCCATTAACGTGGGCGAAGCGCTGCAGTACCAGAAAGGCGGCTCGCCGATCAAGTTCCTTGGCCAAATGGGCGCAACACGGGCAACGCTGGCCCCGAACGTGCCCACCTTCCGCGAACAGGGCTTCGACATTGAGCTGGCTTCGCTGCGCGGCCTAGCGGCGCCCAAGGGCCTGCCTGAGCCGGTCAGGAAGAAACTGGTGGAGGCGATGGCGCGCGTGGTCGCGGATCCGCAGTTCCGCCAGCAGGCCGAAGCGATGTATGCGCCGTTGCACTATCTGGCGCCGGCCGCCTACAGCGCGGAGCTGGAGCGCGGGGAGACGGGCTTCCGTCAGCTGTGGAAAGAGATGCCGTGGCAGGAGAACTGAGCTTTGCTGCAAACGCTGGGGGGTTGACTTCGTTGACCTCCCTGGCCCTCACCCCGACCCTATCCCGCAAGCGGGAGAGCGAGCACACAATCGGTAACGCGGACTCTGTGGGGGGGCACGAGGGGCAGAGACCACTGAAGCAAAGCCTCAGAACGACCGCGGCATCCCCAGGATGGGCTCGCCGACGTAGGAAAGAATCAGGTTGGTCGAGATCGGCGCCACCTGGTAGAGGCGGGTCTCGCGGAACTTGCGCTCGACGTCGTACTCCGCCGCGAAGCCAAAGCCGCCGTGATACTGCAGGCAGGCATTGGTCGCTTCCCACGATGCGTCCGCGGCCAGCAGCTTCGCCATATTGGCTTCGGCGCCGCAGGGCTGGTGCGCATCGAACAGCTTGGCCGCCTTGAACCGCATCAGGTTGGCCGCTTCCACGTTGACGAAGACCCTGGCGATAGGGAACTGCACGCCCTGGTTCTGGCCGATCGTCCGGCCGAAGACGATGCGCTCATTGACGTACTTGGTCACCTTGTCGATAAACCAGTAACCGTCGCCGATGCACTCGGCGGCGATCAGGGTGCGCTCGGCGTTGAGGCCATCCAGGATGTACTTGAAGCCCTTGCCTTCCTCGCCGATCAGGTTCTCCGCCGGAATCTCCAGGCTACGACTGGCTGCCCGAGCAAGGCGCCGAGCTTGTTCGACACGATGCGCGCCACCACGTCGGTGCTGCCGCCGGCGGCGAAGCGTACGACCAGGCGGACGGGATGGTCAGGATAAGCAGCCTAGGCGTGCGCGCTGAACGAAATGAGCGCACCGATCCCTACTTGAGCAAGCAAGCGTTTCATGTCTCTTCCACGAAGATAGTTTTGATTGGGTGGCGCATTGCGCGTCGACACCCTTTGAAGCGATGGTAGCGAGCAACCGTGGCGACGGTGAAATAGAAAATTCCGCTGCTGCTATCAAGGGGCGGCATGCCTGGGGCTTCTACTGCGGTGTTAACCCGAAGCTTGCTCCGCGGGCGCCGCGTAAGCGCAAGTACGCCGCGCAGCCATCGTCGCGCGGCGTACATTCAGGGTGCAACGGAACGCAAGCGCTGGCGCGCTTGCCGCCTGCAGGATGTCAGTCGGCCTCCACCTTCATCGTCTTCAGCAGCGGCTGCCACTTGTCGCTTTCCGCCTTGAGCCAGGTGCGCAGCCCTTCCGGCGTCTGCTTGTCTACCGGCACAACCTCCGCACCCAGGTCGTCAAGCCGCTTGGCCACGGCGGGATCCTTCAGTGCCTGCTGCAGCGCCTTGGTCAGCCTGGCAGTGACCTCGGGCGGCGTGCCCTTGGGCGCATAGATCCCGTGCCACACCTTCATCGAGAAGCCCTTCAGGCCGCCTTCCTGCAGCGTCGGCGCATTGGGCAGTGCCTTGATGCGGCTAGGCGTCGTCACGCCATACAGCTTGACGCGGTTGGCGTTGATATGCGGCAGCGTCGAGGTGGTCTGGTCGCACAGCAGGTCCACCTGCCCGCCCAGCAAGGCCGTCAGCGCGGGGCCGGTGCCCTGGTAGGGAATGGAAGTCATCTTGACCTTGACTGCCTCCTCGAACAGCAGGCCGCATAGCTGCGAAACCGCGCCAAGGCCGGCATTGGCCAGCGAGACCTTCTCCTTGTTCTGCGAGACATACTTGATCAGCTCCGCCGCGTTGGCCGGCGGCAGGTCCTTGCGGCCCAGCAGCGTCATCGGCACATCCGCCACCTGCCCGATGTACTCGAAGTCCTTCATCGGACTGTAGGAGAGCTTCTTGTACAGCGCCGGCGCCGTCGCCATGCCATTGTGGTGGATCAGGATGGTGTAGCCGTCGGGCTGCGCCCGCGCCACGAATGCGGCCGCCACCGTGCCGCCGGCGCCGAGCTTGTTTTCCACGACAACGCTCTGCCCCAGATCCTTCGACATGGCCTGGCCAAGGGCCCGCGACACCACATCGGTCGGGCCGCCGGCCGAGAACGGCACCACCAGCGTGATGGGCTTGGACGGATAGGCATCCGCTGCCAGCGCCCCCGCGGAAAACGCCAGTCCAAGCGCTCCGCACGTGATCCACTTCATACCGGCCAGCGTGGCCTTGCCCGCTTGAACGCACATATCACCGTCTCCATGTCGCCGGCACGCTGACTGTGTCGCGCCGATCGGTTTATCAAACAGCGCTAGAGTGCGGGATAGCGGCACCGAAGGACAATCCGGATTTATCGAACGGGCCATACGGCCAGGCCGAACCCACGCCAGCCGACCACCCGGTCGGGAACTTCTGCCCGAAGTCGCAGGTCTCCCGGACCAGCATGGCGATGGACGACACAAGCTTGCTGCGCTGGTCACTCTTGCAGATGGCGGCATCCGCCCGCCACCATGGCGCATCTTCCGGCGCAGGTCGAGGCTTCATGTTCAGCTCTCCATCGCCACGCGCCCACGGCACTGGTCCGCTTGAAATCGCCTGAAATTTTCAACCAATGAAAATATATGGCATTCGTTTGACGCTCGTTCGCTCCCCTCCCTAAGATCTCCCGCACAGAGTTTCCCTCAACGAAACCAGATGCGCGCGCACCGCCTCGCGCCCAGGAGACAACCCGATGCAGCGTCATTCCCGCCCGCGGCGTGCCATAGTTGCGGCGCTCGCCACCCTGCCTGCCTTGTGCGCCTCTGCCGCACCGGCCTGCGCGGCAGAGGCATTTCCTTCGCGTCCGATCCGGCTGGTGGTGCCCTTCACGCCCGGCGGCACCACTGACATCCTGGCGCGCCTAGTTGCGCAGAAGGCCGGCGAGGCGCTGGGCCAGCAGATCGTGGTCGACAACCGTCCGGGCGCGGGCGGCAACATCGGCGCTGAGGCCGTGGCGCGCAGTGCGGCTGACGGCTATACGCTGCTGATGGGCACGTTGGGCACGCAGGTGACCAACCAGTTCATTTACCCGCGCATGCCGTACGACAGCACCCGGGACTTCGTGCCCGTGACGCTGGTCGCCAATTCCCCCAACGTGCTGCTTGTCAACAGCACGCTGAACGCAAGGTCGGTGGGCGAACTGGTGACGCTGGCCAGGCGCGAGCCGGGCAAGATCAACTATGCCTCGACCAGCACCGGCGGGTCGCCCCACCTGTCAGGCGAGTTGCTGAACATGATGGCGGGCGTCAGCATGCAGCACGTGCCGTACAAAGGGGCCGCCCCCGCCATGACGGACCTGCTCGCGGGCCAGGTCAACCTGATGTTCGACAACCTGCCGTCCGCGCTCGCACAGATCCAGGCTGGCAAGGTGACGGCGCTGGCGGTCACCAGTGCCAGGCGGGCCTCGGTGCTGCCTTCCGTGCCGACCGTGCGCGAGTCGGGGCTGCCGGGCTATGAAGTCAATTCCTGGTTCGGGCTGCTCGCGCCGGCCGGCACGCCGCCCGAGCGCGTGCGCCGGCTCCAGCAGGCGGTGGACAAGGTGCTGGCCACGCCCGACGTGCGCAAGCGCATCGAACAGCTTGGCGCCGAGCCGGGCGGCGAAGGCTCCGCTGCGTTCGCGGCGCAGATCAGGAGCGATACGGAAAAATGGTCGCGCGTGATCCAGACCGCCGGCATCAAGCCGCAATGACGCGGCTGGGCAGCGCCAACCCCTGACACAGGACAATCATGACCAAGACCAACACCCTTCGCATCGGCTCGGGATCGGGCTGGTGGGGCGACCGCGTCGAGCCGGCCGAGCGTTCGGCGCGCCTGGGCAAGCTCGACTACCTGTGCTTCGAGACCATGGCCGAGGCCACGGTATCCGCCGCGCAGGTGCGCAAGCGGCGCGACCCGGCCTTCGCCGGCTACGACACCTATCTCGACGAACGCATGCGCGCAGTGCTGCCCCCGTGCATCGCCAATGGCACGCGCATCATCAGCAACCAGGGCTGGATTCATCCGCTCGGCGCGGCCCGGCGCGTGGCCGAGCTCTGCGAGGAACTGGGCCTGCCCGGCGTCAGAATCGCCGCGGTCACCACCACGGACCTGACCGGAAGCATCTGCGAGCTGGATCTCACCCTGCTGGAAAGCGGCGCACCGGTTTCCTCGCTGCGTGAAACCCTGATCAGCGCCGAACCATACGAAGGCGCCGAACCGATCGTCGCCGCATTGCGCGCGGGCGCGCAGATCGTGATCACCGGGCGCGTGGCCGACCCGTCGCTGTTCCTCGCGCCGATGATCCATCATTTCGGCTGGTCGCCGGACGACGTGACTCGGCTTGCGCGCGGCAGCGCCATCGGCCATCTGCTCGAGTGCGGCGCGCAGGTGACGGGGGGATATTTCGGCGACCCCGGCTACAAGGATGTGCCGGAACCATGGAACCTGGCCTTCCCGATCGCCGAGGTGGAGGCCGACGGCAGCGCCGTGATCGGCAAGGTGGATGGCAGCGGCGGACGCATCGACCAGCAGACCGTCAAGGAGCAGATGTTCTATGAGGTCCACGACCCGCGCCGCTACATCACGCCGGACGTGGTGGTCGACTTCTCGACCGCGGTGCTCGAACAGGTAGGGCCGGACCGCGTGCGTATCAGCGGTGTGAGCGGGCAGCCGCGCACCGATACGCTCAAGGTGTCGCTGGGCTGCACCGAAGGGCATATCGGTGAAGACATGTTCTTCTACGCGGGGCCGGGTTGCCTGGAAAAGGCCAGGCTGGCCAAACGCATCCTCGAAGCGCGCTTTGCCATGGCAAGGTTGCAGGCGGATGAGGTGCGCATCGACTTCCTCGGCGTCAACGCCGTGCACGGCGCGGCCTCGCCCGAACCTGTCTGCGAGCCCAACGAAATCGCGGTCCGCGTCGCCGCGCGCACCCGCACGCGCGACGAAGCCGCCAAGGTTGGCCGCGAGATCGACGGCATGGCGGTCTGCGGCCTGGCCTCCACCGGCAAGCGCGTGCCGCACCAGGAGCGCACGCGCGAGATCATCGGCGTCTGGTCGGCACTGGTGCCGCGCGCGTTGATCACCTCCCAGGTCCACTATCTCTGAGGATTCGCCATGCGTGTACCACTGCGACGTCTCGCACACAGCCGCTCCGGCGACAAGGGCAATACTTCGAACACGGCGGTCATCGCCTACGCGCCGGAGTTCTACCCGCATATCAAGGCACAGCTGACGGCACCCGCGTTCAAGGCGCTGTACGGCACGCTGATCACAGGCGCGGTCACGCGCCATGAAGTGGATGGACTGCAGGTGCTCAACTTCGTCGCGGAGGGCGCGCTCGGCGGCGGTGTGTCGCGCAGCCTCGCGATCGACAACTACGGCAAGGCGCTGGCCAGTGCCGTGCTGCGTTTCGAAGTCGAGATACCTGACGCGCTGGCCGGCCTGCTGCGCGGGCCGGCGTCATAGGCTCGCCGGGGTAGGCGTCAGCCACCGCCGGACTGGCGCCCCCTGGCACGCCGGCCGTCGGTGCATGCGTCGGCCCGCGGCGGTATCACGGTGCGCGTCCAGGCGCTGGTGATGCGTCGCGCCTCTTGCTTGAGCTTGCGTGCCAGCGCGGCCTCGCGCGAGCGGATACGCGCGCTCGTCGCCGCCACGCTCAAGGCACCGATCGGCCGGCCCTCATAGTCGAGAATCGGCACCGCAATGCCGCCCATGCCGTCGACCACCCAATCGAGAAACAGCACATGCCCGCGCGCCCGGGCTGCCTCGATTTCCGCGGCGATGCACGCGGCATCGAGCCGCGGGTGCTTGCCAAGCTTGCGCGTGGTCTGCTGCAGCCGGCGCGCGCGCTCGGGCGCGGGCAGCCATGCCAGCACCGCCAGGCTGCCGGCGCCCACGCCGAGCGGCCGGCGCGTGCCGACCGTCACGTAGTTCGCCCGTATCGCATACGTGCCGGGTTCCAGGTCGGTGCACACCACCTCGCCACGGCTGGCCTCGGTCAGCACGGCGGTATCCTCGAACGCCTCCACCAGCCGTTCCAGCGCCGGACGCGCCAGCTTGCGCAAGTCCACGCGCCGCTGCGCCACGTCTGCCAGCTGGAAGATCTCGGGCCCGATGCCGTAGCGGCGCGCCTGGTCGCGCGTGGCGAACCCCTCCTGCACCAGCAGGTCGAGCATGCGCGAAGCCGTGGCCGGATCGAGCCCGGTGGCGCGCGCCACGTCGCTCATGCGGCGCACTTCCGGATCGGACAGCGCGCGCAGCACGGCCAGGGCGCGCTGGATCGGGGATGGGCGCGATGGCACCTGCCGGGCCCCCTCAGGCAGGCCCGGCGCCAGGGCGGCGCTCAGCCATGATGCGATGCTGCCAGGGTATCGCGCTTGATCTTCTTTGCCAGCGACCACTTGTGGACTTCGGTCGGGCCGTCGTAGATGCGAAACGCACGCACTTCACGGAAGACCTGTTCGACAATGGTGTCGCGCGA
Source organism: Cupriavidus sp. FW305-3-2-15-C-LB2 (assembly GCF_058787575.1). Taxonomy (NCBI): domain Bacteria; kingdom Pseudomonadati; phylum Pseudomonadota; class Betaproteobacteria; order Burkholderiales; family Burkholderiaceae; genus Cupriavidus; species Cupriavidus sp. FW305-3-2-15-C-LB2. The sequence continues at coordinate 63,327 of NZ_JBYSZW010000009.1, read as the reverse complement.
CACGCCCATGCCGCCGAGGATCTGCACGCAGCGGTCGGCCACGCGGAACAAGGCATCGGACACGGCCACCTTGGCCATCGAACTCTCGGCCGTACCCAGGGAACCGCCGTCGAGCACCCCGGCGCACCAGTCGATCATCAGTGCGGCCTGCTGCAGGTCGATCAGGTTCTCGGCGAGCATGAAGCCCACGCCCTCGTGGTCGATCAGCAGCTTGCCGAAAGCCTTGCGCGTGGTGGCGTAGGCGCGCGCGATCTCGTCGGCACGCGCCACACCCCCGAACCAGCGCATGCAATGCGACAGCCGCGCCGGCGACAAGCGAACCTGCGCATAACGGAAGCCCTCGTCCACCTCGCCCAGCACCTGGTCCTGCGGCACGCGCAGGCCGTCGATCAGGACCTGCGCATGTCCGCCCGGCATGGAACTGTCGATGGTGTCAAGCAGGCGTTCGATGCGGATCGCCGGATGGGGCAGGTCGACCAGGAACATGGTGGCCTGCGCGCGCTCACCATCGCCGGTGCGCGCCATCAGGATGCCGGCGCTGGCCCCTTCGGCTCCGGTGATGAACTTCTTGCGGCCGCGGATCACCCATTCGTCGCCGTCCCTGACCGCGGTGGTCTGGAGCATCGACGGATCGGAACCGGCCCCGCCTTCTTCCGCCGGTTCGGTCATGAAGAATGCGGAGCGGGCCTCGCCGCTGACCAGCGGTGCAAGGAAGCGCTGCTGCTGTGCCTCCGTGGCGACCTTGCCCAGCAGGAACATATTCCCCTCGTCCGGGGCCATGGTGTTGACCGCGACCGGCCCGAGGGGCGACAAGCCCGAGCGCTTGAGCACGGCCGCGGTTTCGAGCTGGGTCAGGTGAGAGCCGTCGGGCAGGATATGTGGCGTCATGACGCCGGCCGCGCGCGCCAGGTCGCGAAGCTCGGCGACCAGCCCGGCCGTCGGGCCATGGGCTTCGCAGCGCACGTCGCGCTCATAGGGCACCACGACGTCGCGGACAAAGCGCTCGACGCGATCGGCAATGACACGGCTTCTTTCTGTGGGACAGGCGGTGAACATGGTGAGCCTCGTTGTCAGGACAGGATCAGATTGTAGGGCGGCACGCCGCCGGGCCGCTGTCACGGAAGGCCGTTCGCACAAGGAACCCCCGACATCTGGTCTGCAGCCCATTGCCTGTCCAGCGACAAAGTAATCGCATTTCGATTACTAGTATGTGGATTTCACCTATACCTATGCTCATGACAATCGACTAGTATGGCTTCAATCGAGCACGAGGGCACAAAGCGATGTCACTTGTATTGAAGCTGAAAGACCTGTTGGGACCCGATGCGGTTCTCACCGAACCCGCGGACGTAGCCGCCTACATCGAGGACTGGCGCGGCCGTTATAAGGGCCCGGCGCTGTGCGTGGTGCTGCCGGCCTCCACCGCGCAAGTCGCCGCGGTGGTGCAGGCCGCGGTCCAGGCCAGCGTGCCCGTGCTGCCGCAAGGCGGCAATACCAGCCTGTGCGGCGGCGCGGTGCCGGCCCCGGACGGCACGCCGCCCATCGTCATCAGCCTGGCACGCATGCGGCGCATCCGCGCCATCGATGCGGCCAACAACTCGATGGAAGTCGAGGCAGGCTGCGTGCTGGCCGCGATCCAGCAGGCGGCGGCGGAACAGGGGCGCCTCTATCCCGTGAGCCTGGGCGCCGAAGGCTCCTGCCAGATCGGCGGCAATATCGCCACCAATGCGGGCGGCACCGGCGTGCTGCGCTATGGCAACACCCGCGACAACGTGCTCGGCCTTGAAGTGGTCCTGCCCGACGGCCAGGTCTGGAACGGCCTGTACCGCTTGCGCAAGAACAACACCGGCCTCGATCTCAAGCACCTGTTTATCGGCTCCGAAGGCACGCTGGGCGTGATCACCGCCGCCACGCTCAAGCTGCACCCGCTGCCCACCGCGCACGCCATGGCGTGGCTGGCGGTGAGCACGCCGCAGGCGGCGCTGGAGATGCTGGGACGCTTCCAGCAGCGCTGTGGCGCCACCCTGTCCGCGTTTGAAATGCTCAATGACGTGCAGTTGCAGATCGTGCTCGATCACGTGCCCGGCCGCCGTGCGCCGTTGCCTGCCAGCCATCCCTGGCACGTGCTGGTGGAACTTGCCGACACCGGCCGGCGCGAGCTGCTCGACCAGGTGCTGCAGGAAGTGCTGGAGCAAGGCGTGGCCGAAGGCCTGGTCGACGATGCCGTGGTGGCCGCCAGCGGCGCGCAGCGCGAAGCCATGTGGCAGGTGCGGCATAGCGTCTCCGAAGGCAACAAGAAGGCGGGCCTGGGCCTGAACACCGATTGCGCCGTGCCGGTCTCGGCGGTGCCGCAGTTCATTGAGCGCGCCACCGCGGCGGCGCATGCGGTCCTGCCGGACTTGCCGATCATCGTCGTGGCCCACCTGGGCGATGGCAACGTCCACTTCATCCCGCTGGTGCCTTTCCCGCAGTGGCAAGCGCTGCCAGAGCGCGATGCCGTGGCCGCCCGCATCAAGCACGCCATCGACCAGGTGGCCTACGAACTGGGCGGCACCTTCAGCGCGGAACATGGCATCGGCCAGGTCCTGACCGAGGAAATGGCGCAGTTCAAGCCGGCGGTCGAGATCGCCATGATGCACGGCATCAAGCGCATGCTCGACCCGCGCGACCTGTTCAACCCCGGCCGGCTGCTGCCGTCCCCACCTTCCCAGCAATAACGGCAATCAAGGAGCTCGCATGAACGACCACAGCCCCATCAACTCTTCTCGCCGGCGTGCCCTCAAGGTCGCCGCTGCCGGCCTTGGCACGCTTGCCGCGCCCGCAGTGCTGCAATATGCGCGCGCGCAGTCCAAGCGCATCGTGGTGCGCGACGACGGCGGCATCTACACCAAGGCCTACAGCGCGGTGTACTACAAGCCGTTCACCGAGAAGACCGGCATCGAGGTCGTGGGCGTGCAGGCCAACGCCGAACCGGTGGCGCAGATCCGCAGCATGGTCGAGACCAGGAACTACACCTGGGACATGGCCAAGATCAGCCAGCCGGCCATCCTGCTGCTGACGCAGGGCGGCAAGGTCTACCTGGAGAAGCACGGCCTGGAGGGCGACGCCACCATCAAGACCATTCCGGCGCATTTCATGTCGCCCTACGGCGTGGGCACCAACGTCTACAGCACGGTCCTGGCCTATCGCACCGACGCCTTCAAGGGCCGCAAGGCACCGTCGTCGTGGGCCGACTTCTGGAACGTCAAGGACTTCCCCGGCCGCCGCGCCCTGCGCAAGCACCCGTTCGACACGCTGGAAGAGTCGCTGATGGCCGCCGGCACGGCGACCTCCGCGCTCTATCCGCTCAATATCGACCAGGCCATCGCCAACCTGGAGAAGATCAAGGCCAACGTTGACGTGTGGTGGAACTCCGGCGCCCAGGTAGAGCAGATGCTCAAGTCCGGCGAGGTCGACATGGTGGCCACCTGGGTGTCGCGCGCACAGAGCGCGGCCGCCTCCGGTGCCCAGGTCGGCATCGTCTGGAACCAGAACCTGTGGGGCGTGGACAACTGGTCCATCCTGGCCGGCACGCCGAATGCGCAAGCCTGCCGCGAATTCATCAAGTTCGCGTCCGACCCCAAGCGCATGGCCTCGCTGGTGGAGTACTTCCCGGCAGGCGTGACCCAGCCGGATGCCTTCAAGTACATCAAGCCCGAGGTTGCGAAGAACTGCCCGACCCACCCCGACAACATCAAGTCGGGCGTGCAGATCAACGCCAAGTACTGGCTCGATAACCAGGCCGCGGTGATGGAGAAGTTCAACGGCTGGATCCTCAAGTGATCTGAACCTCTTCACCAGACACCACAAGCAACGACACGATGCCGAATTCCAAACTCAAGATTTCCGGGCTGACCAAGCGTTATGGCGACTTCGTCGCGCTGGCCCCGACCGACCTTGAAGTGGCCGAGGGGGAATTCCTTACCCTCCTGGGCCCTTCGGGCTCGGGCAAGACCACGCTGCTCAGCCTGATCGCCGGGCTGGCCGTGCCGGACGGCGGCCAGCTGCTGATCAATGGCAAGGACGTGACCTTTGGCGCCCCCTACGAGCGCGATATCGGCATGGTGTTCCAGAACTACGCGCTGTTCCCGCACATGACGATCGCGGAGAACATCGCCTTCCCGCTGAAGATGCGCCGGGTCGACGCGGCCACGGCCAGGCGCCAGGCACTGGAAGCACTGGAAATGGTCCGCCTGCCCCACGTCGCGGCGCGCTTCCCGAAGGAACTCTCGGGCGGCCAGCAGCAGCGCATCGCGCTGGCCCGCTGCCTGGTCTACAAGCCATCGATCATCCTGATGGATGAACCGCTGGGCGCCCTGGACAAGAAGCTGCGCGACCACATGCAGCTGGAGATCAAGCGCATCCACCGCGAGCTGGGCACCACCATCGTCTATGTCACCCACGACCAGGAAGAGGCGATGACGATGTCTGACCGCATCTGCCTGATGAACGGCGGCAAGATCGAGCAGCTTGGCACGCCGTCGGACCTGTACTTCCGCCCGCGCACGCTGTTCGTGGCCGACTTCCTGGGCGAATCGAACCTGTTCGAGGGCACCGTCACGGAAGTGCGCGGCGACCACGTGGAGGTGGCGCTGGCACAGGGCGGCGCCGTCGCCCACGCGGTCACCAATGCGCCGGTGGCCGCCGGGGGCAAGGTGCGGGTCATGGTGCGGCCGCAGAACATCGCCATGGCCAACGGCGTCACCGCCGCCAATGCGGTCAGCGGCAAAGTGCTTGACAGCATGATCACCGGCAGCCTGACCAAGCTGTACGTGGAATCCGATGCCGCCGGCCAGGCCCCGGTGGTGCTGTCCTACCCCACCTCGATGGGCGCTTCCCGGCATGCGGTCGGGCAGCAAGTCACGCTTACCTGGCAGCGCAGCGACGCTGTCGCCGTCCCGGATTCGCTATGACCGCCGTCGCCCTGCAACGCCGACCCCTACCCTGGCTGCGGCCCGCCTTGCTGGCCGCGCCGCTGGTGCTCCTGTTCGTGGTGCTGCTGGTCTACCCGGTCGGCCAGCTGCTGCTGCTGAGCGTCTACAGCGACGGTGCCTTCACGCTGGCCAAGTACCGCCAGCTGTTTGCGTCATCGGTCTACGTCGACGTGATGCTGATCACGCTGAAGATCTCGCTCTGGACCACGCTGCTCTCCGTGGTCGCCGGTTATCCGGTGGCCTACCTGATCTCCTCGCTGTCAAAGGACAGGAAGGCAAAGTGGCTGTTCTGGGTACTGCTGTCGTTCTGGACCAGCTTCCTGGTGCGCGCCTTTGCCTGGATCGTGATGCTGGGCCGCAACGGCGTGGTCAACCAGTTGCTGAGCGCCGCCGGCATCCAGGATGCGCCTTCCAACCTGCTGTACAGCCTCGGCGCCGTGCTGGTGGCGATGGTGCACGCGCTGATGCCGCTGGCGGTGCTGACCATGCTGTCGGTGATGGAGAACATCGACCGCAACCTCCCGCGCGCGGCGCTTACGCTTGGGGCACGGCCTGGCACGGCGTTCTGGCGCGTCTACTTCCCGCTCTCGATGCCGGGCGTGGCGGCCGGCGCCATCATGGTGTTCGTCACCGCCGTCGGCTTCTTTATCGTGCCCGCGCTGCTGGGCGGACGCAAAGAGATCATGGTCGCCCAGCTGATCATCGACCAGGTGCAGCAGACCATGAACTGGGGTTTCGCCGGCTCGATCTCGGTGTTGCTGCTGCTGGTCGTGCTGGCGGTGTTCGCCCTGTATGACAAGGTGCTCGGGCTCTCGTCGATGGCAGGCGGAGCGGAGCAACGCACCCGCTCCGCGGCCGCGCACGATGGCGTGCTGCATCGGCTCGGTGACAGCGTGCTGGGCGCACTGGGAGCGGTCAGCGACAAGCTGCTGGCACTGGTGCCGCGCGGCCGGCGCGAGCCGCAGCCGGGCGACTCGCTGCCGCTGCGCACGATCGTGCTGATGGTGCTGCTGTTCCTGAGCGTGCCGGCGCTGCTGATGATCCCGCTGTCGTTCGCCGACAAGTCGGGGCTGAACTGGCCGCCGCGCGGCTTCACGCTGCAGCACTACCAGGACATGCTCGCCTCGCCGCTGTGGATGCAGGCCGGGCTGCGCTCGCTGCTGGTCGGCCTTGGCGCCGCGGTGCTGGCGCTGCTGGTCGGCACGCCGGTGGCGTTCCTGCTGGCGCGCTCGCAGATGCGGGGCAAGTCGCTGCTGCTGGCGTTCGTGCTGTCGCCGATCATCATCCCGCGCATGATCATCGCGGTGGGGATGTTCTACTTCTTCGCCAGGGTCGGGCTGGTCGGCACCTCGCTCGGCCTGATGATCGGCCACACCGTCATTGCCGTGCCCTACGTCGTCATGACGATGATGGCGGTGCTGCGCAACTACGACACGCGGCTCGACCTGGCGGCGCAAAGCCTGGGCGCCAGGCCCTGGCAGACGCTGCGCTACGTGACGCTGCCGATCCTCGCCGCCGGCCTGTTCTCGTCCTTCCTGTTCGCCTTCGCCACCTCGTTCGATGAGCTGACGATCGCCCTGTTTGCCTCTGGCGGACTGAGCGCCACCCTGCCCAAGCAGTTCTGGGACGAGGTGACGCTGCAGCTTTCACCGGTGATTGCCGCGGTGTCTACCTGCCTGTTCGTCTTCGTTACCCTCCTGATCACCTGCGCCGAGCGCTTGCGCCGCAAGAGCGCCGGGCGCTGAGAACCTTATCCATGAACAACAAGCTTACCGCCGCCGACCTGCGCGGCATCTTCCCCGCCATCCCGACGCCCGTGACGGCCGACGACAGGATCGACCAGGACCCCACGCGCAAGCTGATGGCCTACCTGCTGGCCAACGGCGTTGCCGGCGTGGTGCCGCTGGGCGGCACCGGCGAATACGGTGCCCTGTCGCGCGAGGAGCGCGTCCGCATGGCAGCCCTTTGTGTCGAAGCAGCGGCTGGCCAGGTTCCCGTCATTCCCGGCGTGCTCGACCCGGGGTTCCACGATGCGCTGGATGCGGGCAAGGCCTTTGCCGGCGTCGGCGCCTCTGCCCTGATGGTGCTGACGCCCTATTACACCTCGCCGACCCAGCAAGGCATCCGCGACTACTTCCTGCGCTATGCCGACGCCTCTCCGGTGCCGGTCATGATCTACGAGATCCCCTACCGCACGCGGATCGCGATCGCGCCGGAGGTGCTGCACGAGCTGTCGCGCCACGAAAACATCATCGGCATGAAAGCCTGCAACACCGACATGTACCACTTCCTCAAGGTGGTGGCGGGTGTCGACGACAGCTTCAGCGTGTTCAGCGGCGAGGACAGCCTGTTCCCGCTGCACATGGCGGCGGGTGCCAGGGGTGGCGTGGTCGTGACCGCCTCCGTGCTGCCGCGCACCTGGCGCGCCATCTATGAGCTCGGCGTGACCGGCAACACCGCGCAAGCGGTACGCCTGCACCGCCAGCTGATTCCGTTGCTGGACCTGGCCTTCTCCGAAACCAATCCTGGGCCGCTGAAATCCGTGCTCGACCTGGTGGGCGTGACCGCGCCTAAGGTGCTGGCACCGCTGGTAGCGCCGGCACCCGGGCTGCAGGCACAGCTGCGTGCCGAACTGACGCAGCGGCTGCAAGCCGAGGCCGCCCTCGCCTGAGGCGCCGACGATCATGCTGCCGGCCATCAAGGACTATCGGGACCTGGCGCGGCGCCGGCTGTCGCGCTTCGCCTTCGACTATCTGGAGGGAGGCGCGGAGGACGGGCGCACGCTGGCACGCAACCTGGCCGCATACCAGGCACTGCTGTTCCGGCCGCGCGTGCTGCGCGACGTCACGGAGATCGATCCCGGCATGGAGATCTTCGGCCGCAAGTACCGCCTGCCGTTGCTGGTGGGCCCCACGGGGCTGAACGGACTGTACTGGCCGAAGGCCGAAGAGGCGCTGGCACGGGCCGCACACGCTGAAGGACTGCCCTTCGTGATGTCGACTGCATCGACCTCGCTGATCGAAGACGTGCGCGCAGCCAGCGACGGCGACCTGTGGCTGCAGCTCTACGTGCAGCGCGACCGCGCCATCGCCAAGAGCATGATGGCGCGCGCACGCGCCGCCGGCTTCAGCACGCTGATGCTGACCGTCGACACCATGGTGCACGGCAAGCGCGACCATGACATCCGCAACGGCTTTCGCATGCCGGTGCCGTGGACGCCGCGGCTGCTGGCCGACCTGGCGGCCCATCCGCGCTGGTGCCTGCGCATGCTGCGCCAGGGCGGCTCGCCGCAGCTGGTCAACCTGGCCCGCAGCAGCGGGATGGCCAACGACCTGAAGGCGCAGGCGGCGGGATTGAGCCGGCAGATGGACATGTCGCTGTGCTGGGACGACATCGCCTGGCTGCGCCGGCACTGGCACGGGCCCGTCATCATCAAGGGTATCCTTACGCCGGCCGACGCGGAAATCGCCGCCCGCCAGGGCCTGGATGGCATCGTGGTCAGCAACCACGGCGGCCGCCAGCTGGAAGGCGCGCCCAGCGCGGTCGAGATGCTGCCCGCCATCGTCGCGGCGGCGGGCGGGATGCACGTATTCGTCGATGGCGGCGTGCGCCGCGGCGCCGACATCGCCAAGGCGCTGGCAATGGGCGCCCGCGGCGTGCTGGTGGGGCGCGCACCGCTGTACGGGCTGGCGGCGCGCGGTCCCCGCGGCGTGGCGGAAGTCCTGGCCATCCTGCGTGGAGAATTCGAGACCACGCTGCGGCTGCTCGGCGTTCCGCAGGCAGCCAGGCTGGACACTGCCGCGCTCTCGGACGACCATGCCGCGCGGCTGGCCGCACTGTAAGCCATGAAAACAATGACAAGGACGAGCAGGAGGTTGTGTGGATTCAGGTAATGAAGGCAACGGGCTGCGCACAAGGCGCGAGCGTTCGTCCCTGTTCGTCGGTTCGGTGGAAAAGGCCTTCCAGGTGCTGGAAGCCTTCCACGGCCCGGACCGCCGCCTGATGTCGATGGCGGAAATCGCCCGGGCGGCCGATCTCGACCGCAGCGCCACCCAGCGGCTGGTGCACACACTGGAACAGCTGGGCTACATCCGGCGCCTGCCCGATTCGGCGATGTATGGGCTTGCGCCGAAGGCACTGGGCCTGTCGTACAACTACCTGCGCTCCAACGACCTGGTCGAGCGCGCATCGCCCTACCTGCTCGATATCAGCCGCACGCTGGGAGAAACCGCCAACCTGCAGGAACTCGACGGGCACGAAATCGTGTTCCTGGCCCGCTTCCCCGGGCAGCACCTGATCAACGTCGATTTCGGGGTCGGGTACCGGCTCCCGGCCGTGTACACCGCGTCCGGGATTGCGATCCTGTCGAAGCTGCCCGAAGCGCAGCGCCTGGAGGTGGTGCGGGCGACCGCACTGAACCCCATCACGCCGTTCACTGAAACCGACCCCGACAAGCTGATGACGGCGATCCGCGAGGCCGGTGAACGCGGCTATGCCGTGGCCATGAACCAGACCGTGGTCGGCGACATCTCCGTCGCAGCCGCAATCACCGACCACCGCGGGCTGCCGGTCGGGGCCATCAATATCTCAGTCCCGTCCACGCGCTGGACGCTGGAAACCGCCCAGGCCAAGCTGGCCCCGCATGTGCAAGTGGCGGCCATGTCGATCTCGCAGGCAAAGCGGATGAGTTTCCAGACGGCATGAGCGATGCCGGAAACGCCGCCGGCTTCGCTCAGATGGCCCGGCCTCCGTCAACGGGCATGTCGATGCCGGTAAGGAAGCGGGCACCCGGGCTTGCCAGGAAGACCGCGGCATTGGCCACGTCGGCCGGCTCGCACATTCGCCCCAGCGGTATGGTGGCAACAAAGCGGGCGCGGTTCTCGGCGGTGTCGGCAACCCCCATGAAGTCCTGCAGCAGCCCGGTCGCCGCCATCACGGGCGAGATCAGGTTGACCCGGATCCCGTGCGCGGCCAGTTCAACAGCCATCGATTTCGACATCACGCTCACCGCGCCCTTCGAGCTGTTGTACCAGGTCAGCCCCGGGCGCGGCCGGTGGCTGCCGACCGAGCCGATATTGAGGATCACGCCTTTGCCGCGCTGCTTCATCAGCGGCACGACCGCGCGTGCCATGTGGTAGATCGACTTGACGTTGACGGCGAAGACGCGGTCGAAGACCGCTTCGTCGACTTCCAGCATCGACTGATTCCGATGCGTGGTGCCGGCATTGTTGACGACCACGTCCGGCTCGCCGAAATGGTCGCAGCAGTGCTGCACCGCGGCGTTGATCTGCGCCGGGCTGGTGACGTCGCACGCGGCCGCACTGGCATTCGGCCCCAACTCGTCCGCCAGTCTCTGCACGGCATCGCGATCGATATCGGCCAGCACGACCTTCGCTCCCGCCTGGATAAAGGCCCGCGCAATCGCGGCGCCAAAGCCGCTGCCTGCGCCCGTGACAATGGCAACCTGGTCTGATAGCTCCGACATGTCGTCTCCCTATTGGTAGTGCTGCACGATGGTCTTGGTGGTGCTCATCTCTTCCAGCGCGAGGAAGCCCTTTTCCCGGCCGTACCCGCTCTTCTTGACGCCGCCGAAGGGCAGTTCGACCCCACCGCCGGCACCGTAGCAATTGATAAAGACCTGCCCGCTCTGCAGCCGCTGGCTGACCCGCATCTGCCGGCTGCCGTTCTCGGTCCACACGCCGGCGACCAGGCCGTAGTCGGTGGCATTGGCCAGCCGGATGGCATCCTCTTCGTCCGTGAACGGCATCACCGACAGCACTGGCCCGAATACCTCGATATTCGCCAGCGCGTGGTCGCGCGGCACCGGACCGAACAGGACCGGCCTGACGAAGTACCCACCCCGGGGCAAATCCGCCGCAAACCCGCCTTCGGCGATAACCGGCACGCCGCTGTCCCGCGCGGCCTCCACCAGCCCCATCACACGCCGGTACTGCCGCTCGCTGACGATCGGCCCGCAATCCAGATCGGCGGCCGGCACGCCCGCCTGCAGGGCACGGAAGGCCTGCGCCACCATGCCGACGAAGCGATCGTAGATGCCTTGCTGCACCAGCAGCCGGCTGCCCGCCGAGCAGGTCTGCCCGGCGTTCTGGACAATGGCCTTGACCACGGCCGGCACCGCCTTGTCCAGGTCCGCGTCGTCGAAGACGATCTGCGGCGACTTGCCGCCCAGCTCAAGCACGCAGGGGACGTGGTTGGCCGCGGTTGCCTGCTGCACCAGGGCGCCGGCCTCGGGCGAGCCGGTAAAGGTGGCGAAATGGATGCCGGGGTTCGATGTCAGCGCGGCGCCTGCCTCCGCGCCATACCCGGTCACCAGGTTGAGGGCCCCGGGCGGCAGCCCGGCTTCCATGGCAAGCTCGGCAATCCGGATCACGCTCAGGCACGCATCCTCCGATGGCTTCAGCACCGCCGCATTGCCCATCGCCAGTGCCGGCGCCAGCGTGCGCCCCATCATCTGCGCCGGGTAGTTCCAGGGAATGATGTGGGCGGTCACGCCATGCGGGACGCGCACCACGCTCACGTTGTATCCGTCCAGGTACGGAATCGTCTGACCGTGGATCTTGTCGGCGGCGCCACCGTAGAACTCGAAGTACCTGGCCACCGCCCTGGCATCGGCGCGCGCGGCCGAGATCGGCTTGCCGGTGTCCTGCGCCTCGATTGCCGCCAGCTCTTCCGCGTGATCGAGAATGCCTTGTCCCAGCCGCTGCAGGATGCGCCCGCGTTCGGTCGCGGTCTTGCTGCCCCACTCGCCCTGCAAGGCATCCTGCGCCGCGCTCACCGCCTGCTGCACATCCGCGGCGCGGCCGCGGCTGATCTTCGCAAACGCCATGCCGTCACTGGGATCGATCACGTCGATGGTCTCGCCATCGATGGCGCCGAGCCATTTCCCTCCGATGAGTAACGTCTTCACCCGCCGCTCCTGAACAGCACATCAATCGTCACCGCGGCCACTCCCGGCCTGTGCGCCTCGCGCAGGCCAGCGGTACCGCCTCAGCCCATGGAAATCGGTCTGCTCCCCTACTGGCTCCGCGCAAGCGAGCCCGGCGACTCCGACTCCTTCATGAACTCCGCGTCGTTGTAGTGATAGAGATCGTCCAGGTAGGGCACGAAGAAGTCATAGAACGAGCGCGAGTCATACCTGATCTCGTCCCCGGGCCTGACGCATTCCGGAATCGGCCCGACATTGGCGTCATCGTCCGGGTAGAAGAAGAAGGTCAGCGCATAGCGCTTCATCGGCGGATTGACCACGCGGTGCGGCGTGGCGATGAAGCGGTCGTTGGACAGGCGGTTCAGGATCTGGCCGGTGTTGACGATCAGCGCGTCCTTGACGTAGCTGACACTCAGCCACTCGCGCGACGGGGTCATGACCTGCAGGCCGGGCACCGGGGTCATCGGCAGCAAGGTCAGGAAGCTGCCGTCGGAATGTGGCGCCAGCGCGTACTGGCCCTCGTCGAGGTGTTCCTCAGGATGGTAGTAGGCGCAGCGCTGGTAGTATTCCGGCGCCTTGAACATGCTGTCGAAATAGTCCGCGCGCAGCTCCAGCGCCCTGGCGTAGATGGGCAGGAACTTCAGCGCCAGGCGCTCCATCGACAACTGGTAGTCGTACAGCGTCTGGCGGAACTCCGGCAGGCTCTCCGGCCACTGGTTCAGGCCACGATGACGAACATTGGCCCGCACCTTGGGGTCGTCCTCGGTGCGGTTGCGCATGAAAAGCCAGGCCGAATTGGTATCCTTCTTGGTGTTCTCCGCAATCTTGGTCCGGATCGCCTCGGACTTCAGGATGGATGCCTTCGGCGGCAGGTAGCCCTGGTGGTGATAGCCGACCCGGTGCCTGAGCTTCTCTTCCATCGGGATCTCGAAGAGCTTGGCGGTCTGGCGGAACGACTCGTCGATCAGGGCGTGCGGGATGCCGTGATTGATCACCGAGAAGAACCCCAGCTCCTCCTGGATCAGCTTGACGTCGGCGGCCAGTTGCTCAAGCGCGCCGGGCACGCCAGCCAGGTAGGGGCCCAGGTCGAGAATGGGCAGGTCGGTCCCGCGCGCTATGGCTGCGCGCACCTGCTCTGAGGGAGCGGCCTGCAACGGCTGGGCCGCAGCCCGGGATGGCATTGCTGTCATGATCGGTGTCTCCTATGGTTTGACTGATACGGGGAACGTGCTGCCTTGCCCGCCGATACGGTGGATCGGCTTGATCAAACTTCCACTGCACACATCTCACTTCCAGAACGCGCATCGGGATTCCGCCCTGGAAGCAAAGGCCTGCTCCCCGGGAATCCGCTGCACCTCCTTGTAGTAGTCCCACGGCTGGCGTGATTCAGCCGGGCTCTTCACTTCCATCAGGCGCAGATCGTGCACCATGCGTCCGTCTCCGCGGATATAGCCGTTCTGGGCGTACATATCGTTGATGCGGGTGGCCTTCATGCCGGCGATCACCTTCGCGGCGGCGTCCGTGCCGGCAGCCTTCACCGCGCGCAGATAGTGCTGTGTCGCCGAGTAGCTGGCCGCCTGCATGCTGGTGGGCTTCTTCTTCATCTTGTCCTGGAACCGCCCTGCCCACTTCCTTGAGTCATCGCTCTGGTCCCAGTACCAGGCTTCGGTCAGGGTGATGCCCTGGGTCAGTCCCAGGCCGAGGGCGTGCACATCCGTGATGAACAGCATCAGCCCCGCGATCTTCATCGACCTGGAGATGCCGAATTCGTTGGCCGCCTTGATCGCATTGATGGTGTCGCCGCCGCCGTTGGCCAGCCCCAGGACCTGGGCCCGCGATGCCTTGGCCTGCAGCAGGAAGGAGGAAAAATCGGAGGCGGACAAAGGATGCCGGACGCTGCCCAGGACCTTGCCGCCGCCGGCGGTGACCACCGCCGCGGTCTCCTTCTCCAGCGAGGCGCCAAAGGCATAGTCCACCGTCAGGAAGTACCACGACCGTCCGCCCTGCCTGGTCATGGCGGCACCGGTGCCCCTGGCCAGGGCCACGGTGTCATAGAGATAGTGGATGGTATAGGGCGAGCACTCCTCATTGGTCAGCTGCGCCGCCACGCCGCCGGTCACCATGACCGGGCGCTGCTTTTCCGCTGCGACCTTGGCCACCGCCAGGCTGGTGCCGGAACTGGGCCCGCTGATGATCATGTCCACCCCTTGCCGGTCGAACCACTCGCGGGCCTGCGTGGCCGCGGTATCGGGCTTGCCGGCATGGTTGGCGTGGACCAGCTCGATGCGCTTGCCGTTGATCTCGCCGCCGGCATCCGCAATCGCCATCCGCACTGCCTCGACCAGGCCGTTGCCGCCCATGTCAGAGTAAAGCCCTGACATGTCCGCCAGCACGCCGATCTTCACCGACTCGTCGCTGAACTGGGCCGCAGCCGGTCCGGCCAGGGCCAGGCCGGCCATGCCCAGCAACGCAGCCGGCCACCTGATCCGCCTTGCCCGGCCTTCAGGCACTCGTTTTCTATTTATCCGCATCTCCCCTCCTGTCGACAGATTGCACTGCATCCGTTCACGCCCGCATCCCGCCTGGTGGCGCTGCCTCTGCCCCGGCCGGGCTGGCCAATGCGGACAGGTGCGCTTTCCTGAGCCTGCGCAACTGCCCCGGATTTGCCCGCACGCTTTCCACCGTTTCGAAATAGCGCCACAGTTCCCCGTCTATGTCGGCACGCAGCCTGATCGCGTCCAGCAGGCGGATTACCGCCAGCCGCTCGTGCCGCATCCTGACGCTGTGCCGCAGCAGCGCCAGCGCGGCCGCCCGCACATCTGGCACCTGGTGCGCCGGGGTTTCGGCGCGGCCGGCGGTGCGGATGGTTTTCTTGAGTGCCTTGATTCTTTCGCGCGACATGGTGCTTGCGGCTCCGGCGTTGTTCGGACTGGCAGCGCTACGCGCCAATGGCTTTGCCCAGCTGGGTCCAGGCCTGGGACAGCTGCTGCCGCAGTGGCAGGGCCAGGAATTCATCGTCCTGATTGGCTACCACCTCGGCGACCTGGACCTCGAGCAGGCGCTTCAGCCGGTAGCGGGCCCGCTGCCTGCGCAAGGCCGCCTGCCGCCCGGCGGCAGCCAGCCACGCCTGGTGCCGGTCGATGGCATCGGACAGGGCACTGACCGAGGCGGGACGCGATGCCGCGGTCAGCAGCACCGGCGGAACCCACGCGCCCTGCGCATGCCGCGTGATGGCGCCGATGCGCCGGATATCCGTGGCCATGCGCTGGGCGCCCGGCAGGTCTGCCTTGTTGACGACGAAGATATCGGCCATTTCCATGATTCCCGCCTTCATCGCCTGCACCATGTCCCCACTGTCCGGCAACAACAGCAGCACCAGCGTATCGACCTGCGCGCGCGCCGCGTATTCCGTCTGGCCGACACCGACCGTTTCCAGCAGCACCTCGGCAAAGCCGAAGTCATCCATCGCATCCAGCATCTCCGGGAGGTTGTCAGCCAGGCCATCCGAGGTGCCGCGCGAGCCCAGCGAGCGGATGTAGAGTTCCGGGCTGGTGCCAAGCTCATCCATGCGGATCCGGTCCCCGAGGATGGCGCCGCCGCTCCTGGGACTGCTGGGATCCACCGCGAGCACGCCGAGGCGCCCCTTAGACGCGCGCGCCATGGCGAGGTGGCCCAACAGGGTGCTCTTGCCCGCGCCGGGCGCACCGGTCATGCCGATGCGCCTGGCCGGATGCAGCGGGGTATCCCGCTGCGCTCGCTGCACCAGCTCCGCGGGCGTGGCGTTGGCGATGCGGGTCAGCGTCCGGCCCAGCGCGCCCCGGTCGAGCGAGGACGGGTTCATGGCGCCACCTTGCCCAGGACTTCATCGCGATGCTCGTCAAGCAACGGCGGCAGGCCATAGCTCGGCTCGTAATCCGAGAAGCGGATCGGGCTTGCCACCGCGCGCAGCGGCAACTCGCCCTGTCCCAGCGCCACGATCAGCGAGCGCGCAGCGGTGATGTCGCTGCCCAACGCCTCATTCAATGTGCCCACCTCCGACACCACCACGCCCTGTGGCCCCAGGCGCCGCACCCATTGCGCCGCCGGGGCGGAGCGCAGCACCTCGGCAATCTCGGGTATCACCTCGGCACGGTGCGCGCGGCGGCCCGCCATGGTGGCAAAGCGCGGATCCGTGGTCCACGCCGGCCGGTCCACCTCCTCGCAGAAGGTCTTCCAGAAGCGGTCATGGGTGATGAAAAGCGTCAGCCAGCCCTTGGCGGTCGGGAAGATCTGTGCGGGCACCAGGTAGGGATGCGACGAGTCGGCCAGCCGCTCGATGGTCTCCCCCGCGTTCAGGGCGGCCCCGGCAAGGTAGTTGAGCTGTGACAGCATCACGTCGTACATGGCCACGTCCACCTGCCCACCCCGCCCCTGCACGATCTTCGCCAGCAAGCCCACTGCGGCAACCAGGCCAGCCGAGTTGTCCACCGCCGAGTAGCCGGCCTTGGTGGGCGGTGCCGCCGGATCTCCCGTCAAGGCCATGACCCCGGTCATGGCCTGGATCACATAGTCGTATGCCGGGCTGTCCGAATAGGGGCCGTCAAGGCCGTAGCCGGTGACGGCCACGCAGACCAGCTGCTCATTCCACTGGCGCAGCACCTCGTAGGTGAGCCCGAGCTTGCGCACCGCCGCCGGACGCAGGTTGGTCACCAGCGCATGGGATTGCCGCAACAGCCGCCCGAGTGCCAGCGTCCCTGCCTCGCTGGCGAGGTCGAGCACCACGCTTTTCTTGTTGCGGTTCAGGCTGGCAAAGTAGGCATTGTGCGGGCCGATGAAATGGGGGCTGATGGTGCGGCCGATATCACCTTCCGGGGTCTCGATCTTGATCACCTCGGCGCCCAGGTCGGTCATCATCAGCCCGCAGTAGGGCCCGGCAAGCATGTGGCCGACTTCGATGATGCGGATGCCGGCAAGGGGCGCGCTCACGCCAGGCTCCTGCCCAGATTGCTGACCACCGTCTCCAGCGGCATGTCGGCGGTAAACACAGCGGTGACCCCCAGCGTCCGCAGGAAGGGCTGGTCCTCGGCGGGAATGGTGCCGCCGACAAAGACCTTGATGTCATGCGCATTGAGTTCGCGCAGCTGGGCGATGACCTCCCCCACCAGCTCCTTGTGGCTGCCAGACAGGATGCTCAGGCCGACTGCGTCAACGCCCTCGTCGACAGCGACCTGCGCGATCTGCAATGGGCTGCGGCGCAGGCCGGTGTAGATGACTTCGGCACCGGCATTGCGCAACGTCAGCGCGATGATCTTCGCGCCGATATCGTGGCCGTCCAGGCCGGGCTTGCCAATCAGTATCCGCTTGCCGGACAACGCGCCGGCGGCTTGCAAGGTGTTCATAGGTTCACCGGCTCCTTGAATTCGCCCCATTGCTGCTTCAGGCAAGCCACCATCTCTCCGACCGTGGCATAGGCATGGCAGCAATCCACCAGATAGGGCATGACGTTCTCGCTGTCCCTGGCGGCCGCGGCCGTCAGCCGGGCCAGCGATGCGTCCACGGCTGACTGCTGGCGCGTATCCAGCACGCGCTGGAACTTCTCCAGGGCCCGCTGCGCGACGGTCGGATCCAGCGTGAACACCTCGCCGACCCGGATCTCCTCCCCCTCCTTCCTGAAGTGGTTCTGGCCGACGATGACGGTCTGGCCGGAATCGGTGTCCAGCTTGCGCTGCAGGCCCCGCTCGGCCAGCCGCATCTGGATCCAGCCATCCTCGATGGCAGGGATCACGCCGCCGTACGCCTCGATCTCGTCCATCACGTGGACGATCTGCGCCTCCATCCGGTCGGTGTGCTGCTCCAGGAAGTAGCTGCCGCCCAGCGGATCGACGGTCCGGCCGATGCCGCTTTCATAGGCGATGATCTGCTGCGTGCGCACGGCCAGCTCGGCGGAGAACTCGGTCGGGATCTGGAAGGCCTCGTCGAAGGCACAGGTGAAGATCGACTGGGCCCCGCCCAGCACCGCGGCCATGGTCTCCACCGCCACCCGCACCACGTTGTTGTAAGGCTGGGGCGCCACCAGCGACGATCCCCCGCAGACGACCCCGAAGCGGAAATGCTGGGCCTTCGCATCCCTGGCGCCATAGCGCTCCTTCATCAGGCGCGCCCAGAGCCGGCGGCCCGCCCGGAACTTGGCGATCTCGTCGAAGAAGTCCATGTGCACGTAGAAGAAGAAGGACAGGCGCTTGGCAAACTTCTCCACGTCGCCGCCCCGGGCACGCAGCTCGTCCACATAGGCCAGTCCGTTGGCCAGGGTGTACGCCATTTCCTCGGCCGCGGTGGCCCCCGCGTCGCGCACATGGGCGCCGGCGATGCTGATGGGGTTGAAGCGTGGCGAGACCTCGTTCGAATAGAGGATCGAATCGGCGATCAGCCGCATCGACGGCCGCACCGGGAAGATCCAGGTGCCGCGCGCGACGTACTCCTTCAGGATGTCGTTCTGGATCGTGCCGGTCAGCTTGCTGCGCGGCACGTTCTGCTTGTCTGCGACGGCCAGGTACATGGCATAGACGATCGCGGCCGTGCCGTTGATGGTGAACGAGGTCGAGATCCTTGACAGGTCCAGGCCGTCGAACAGGATCTCGGCCTCGCTCAGGTTCGACAGCGACACGCCGACCTTGCCGATTTCCGGCCGGGCCATCGGGTGGGTCGGATCGAAGCCGCATTGGGTCGGCAGGTCCAGCGCCACTGAAAGGCCGGTCTGGCCCTGCGCCAGCAGGAACTTGTAGCGCTCGTTGGACTCCTCCGCGGTGCCGAATCCCGAGTACTGGCGGATGGTCCACAGCCGGCCCTGGTAGCCATCGGGAAAGATGCCGCGCGTGAACGGGTAGCTGCCGGGGTCCCCGATCCTGTCCGGATGGACCGCCGCCGCATCCACGCTCGCCGGAACCTCGATGCCGCTCTGGCTGACCGGCCGCAAGGCCGGCTCGGCGCCCGCATCCGTCATGGACAGCTCAGCGTTGCTCATTGGGCCCTCCTGGAGAGGATGCCCTCGGCAGCGTTCCAATGGTCCGCATGGAGCCAGGTATGCAACAGTTGCTGCTGCTCGATGGTGCGGGCAGCGTCATGCGACTCGCCGCGCCGGCTGGCCGCGGTCTGCGCCTTGATGCCGCGCAGCACCTGCGGGGCGCAGCCCAGCAGCGGTTGCAGGAAGGCGTGGATGTCCTTGCCGGCGGGTCCGTCCGTGACCACCGCATCGGCCAAGCCCCACTGCAGCGCCTGCTGCGCATCGACAAGCTCGCAACGGCTCATCATGCGCATGGCCCGCGCCGCGCCGACGATCCGGCACAGGTCGGGGCCGCCGCCCCAGGCCGAGGTGATGGCCAGCCGCGCCTGGATAAAGCCGATGCGCGCGCTCGCCGACTGCAGCCGCATGTCGCAGGCCAATGCCAGCTCGGCGCCGCCGCCGATGGCATCGCCGTTCAGGTAGGCCAGCACCGGCAGCGGGCAGTCGCGCACCGCATCCAGGGCACCGCGCGCCTGCTCGCTCATGGCCAGCGTAGCCTCCCGGTCGCGCACGCCGGACAGCTCGACCAGATCGCCGCCTGCCGCAAAGAAGCGCTGGCCGGCGCCGGTCAGCACGATGCAGCGCACCCCGGGCTGCGCCGCCGCGGCGCTCACCACCTGCGCCAATCCCGCCAGCACGTGGCGGGCCAGCGCATTGTGTTTCTGCGCCCGGTCGATCGTGATCCATAGCGCGCCGCCGGCGCGCTCCTCCACGGTGATGTCCTTAGCTGCGTACACGCTGTTCTGCCTCCCGACTGGTTTGAATGGATGCTAGGCGGGGGTTTATTCCGGCACAAGAACGCTAGTTCCGTATCTCGAACAAATGAGTACAATGCAGCGGAATACGGCCACGCCGCCGGCGTTTGTTCAGCCGGCCGAATTTCTTCCAGCCAGGTGCAAGCGAAAGGAGGGGACTATGTCCGGCGTCACGGTGACCGCCATCGAGCGGGTGATCGATATCCTTGAAGCCTTCCAGGCAAACCAGCGGCCGCTGTCGCTGACGGAGCTGGCGGAGGCGATAGACATTCCCAAGAGCACCTGCCACGCCATCGTCTCGACCCTGATGGCACGCGGCTACCTCTATTCCCTCACCCGTCCGCGCGCGCTCTATCCCACCCGGCGCATCTATGACGTGGCGCGCGACATCACCGAGAAAGACCCGTTCGTGGAACGCGCCACGCCGGTGCTGGAGCGGCTGCGCGACGCCACGCGGGAAACCGTGATCCTTGGCAAGCGGCAGGGTGAATCCGTGATCTACCTGCAGGTCATCGAAGGCGTGCACGCGATCCGCTACACGGCCAAGCCGGGGGAGTTCAAGCCGCTGCACTCGAGCTCCATCGGCAAGGCCATCCTGGGCGGCCTGAAGGAGCAGGAGCTGCGCGGCTGGCTGGCCGGCCGGGAACTGCCCGCCATCACCATGGCCACCAAGACCGACCCGGAGGCCCTCGTGCGCGACATCCAGGAAAGCCGGCGCGCCGGCTACTTCGTCACGCGCGGCGAGAACGTCAGCGACGTCTGGGCCGTCGCGACCTTCCTCACGTTGAACAATGAGACCCTGGCCATTGCCGTGGCAGGGCCGAAGAACCGGATGGAGACGTGCATCCCTGAGTGCGCGAAAGTGCTGGTGGCCACCTGCAGCTTCCTGTCGCGGCAGGTGGCAGGCAACCACGCGTGATGGCGCAGTGACGATGAGCCGGCCCCGCTACGCCTCGCTCGATGCCCTGCTGACCGAAGTGCGGGCTTGCCGCGCCTGTGCGCCACACCTGCCGCTGGGCCCGCGCCCGATCGTGCGCGTCGGGGCCGACGCGCGCATCCTGATCGTCGGCCAGGCGCCGGGGATACGCGTGCATGAAACCGGCATTCCCTGGAACGATGCGAGCGGCGACCGCCTGCGGCAGTGGCTCGGGGTCGATGCCGCCACCTTCCTCGACGAATCGCAGTTCGCGATCATCCCGATGGGGTTCTGCTATCCCGGACGCGGCAAGAGCGGCGACAACCCGCCGCGCCGCGAGTGCGCGCCATTGTGGCTCGACCGGCTGCTGGCGCAACTGCCGTCGATCGAGCTGACCTTGCTGGTCGGCCAGTACGCGCAGCGCCATTTCCTCGGGGCGCGCCGCAAGCCAACGCTGACCGAGACCGTCAGGGCATGGAAGGACTACGCGCCCGGCTTCGTGCCGTTGCCGCATCCGTCACCGCGCAACCAGCCGTGGTTCAAGCAGCATCCCTGGTTTGAGGACGAGGTGCTGCCGATGTTGCGTGAGCGGGTTGGCCGGCTGTTGCGGCACGGCCCTGCGCAATCAGGGTAGGCAGCAAGCGATACCCGCGCCACCGTCGCCTGGCCCGCTCGCCTCATTCGCTGGCCGTAAAGCCCGAAGCCGCGACCACCGGGCCCCACTGCGTGCGCTGCGCCTGGATGAGCTTGCGCAGGGCATCCCCCGGCTTGCCGTTCATCTCCATGCCCAGCGCCGACATCTTGTCGCGCACCACGGGATCCTTGACGGCATCCAGCAGCGCCTTCTCGATCCTCGCCACCGCAGCCGGCGGCGTCCCCGCCGGCACAAAAGCCGAGTACCAGCCTGACGCCGCCTCGAAACCCGGCGCGCCCGCCTCCGCCAGCGTTGGCACATCAGGCAGCAGCGCCGACCGGCGGGTCCCGGTGACGCCGAGGAAACGGATCTTGCCCGCCCGGTACAGCTCCATCTGGCCCCCCACCGCATCGATACCCAGCGGCAGCGTGCCGCCGATCTCATCGGTCAGCATCATGACGGCGCCGCGATAGGCAGTGGGCAGCAACGGCACGCCAATCGACTTGCTGAGCGACAGCACCCCGAAATGAATGCTGCCGCCGAGCGTGACCAGCCCGACACCGCCCTTGTCCGGGTTGCGCTTCACCCATGCCAGGTATTCCGGCATGGTCCGATAGGGCTGGTTGACGCTGGCGGACGCCACCAGCGGCACATCGGCCAGGTAGGCGACCGGAACCAGATCCTTGTCGGGGTCATAGGCCAGGCGCTTGTAGGTCAGCGGAAAGATGGTGAACGGCGGCGCGGGCGAGATCAGCACCGTCTTGCCGTCTGGCGGCGCGCGTTTGACGTTCTCCAGCGCCAGCCGCGCCGATGCGCCGGGGCGGTTCTCGACCAGGACAGGCGTATCGAGCGAAACACGCAGCTTTTCAGCAAGCGCGCGCGCGAAGATGTCCAGCGCGCCACCGGCCGCGAAGCCGACCACGATGCGCACGGGCGCGTCGCCGCTGGCGGGGGCAGCCATGGCAGGAACGGCACTGGCACCCAGGGCCAATGCCAGCGCGGCGGCCAGCCGTCGCAAGGGGTTCGGAAATAGCATACGGATTACTCCGGTTGACGGCGGCGGATGCGCTCAGGCGGCCTCGAGCGCAGTGTGCACTTCCAGCGGATAGATCGGGCGGCGCAGGTTGCGGAACGGGAACTGGCTGTAGTCAGAGCTGCAGACTCCGGGGCCGGCCACCAGCACGATCTCGCTGGCGATCGGCTCGAACCCTGCGCGGAAGTGCTGGCGCGACTTGATCAGGATGTACCTGCGGCGCGACAGGTCGATGCCCGCATGCGTGAACACGCCGGTATCGAACGGCTCCTGCGGCTTCTCGCAGATCACGACCAGCGTGCCGGCGACATCCAGCACCACGGTGCGGCCCAGGCTCAGCTTCATGCCTGTGAACATCGGGCCGGTGACCTGGTAGTTGCCGTCGGTAATGCACTGCACCCGGCCGCTCAGCCGCAGCGGACGGCCCTTCAGGTCCAGCGCGGGCATGTCGGTCTTGCCGCCCACATCCAGTGTGACGGACTGCCCGACGCCGGCGGCAATCAGTTCCGCCACCGCGCCCGGGTCCCAGAACGGCCCGGCGACCACGCCTTCGAGCCCCTGGCGCAGGACTTCGCCCAGCACCGTCATTTCATCCGTCGGCCCGCCAGCGCCGCAGTTATCGCCATGGTCGACCAGCACGACCGGGCCCTGCGTGAGCGTCTTGGCGCGCGCGATGGATTCCTCCATCGGCTCGATCGGAAAAACAAAATCAGCCCGGCGTTCCCACGCCATGCCGCAGAGCTCGTCGAGCAGGCGCCGCCCTGCGTCGACCCTGGCGGCATCCGCCACGATCACCACGGCCAGGCCGGTATGCGGGATATCGGCAAGCGGAAAACCACCAAACACCGAGGCGTTGAGCACCTCGCCATCGCGCTCGGCCGCCATCGCACGCTCCATGATGTCCTTCATGGGTTGCGCGCGCGGGGTCTGGCGCAGCATGTGGGTGAGCATCGGCAGCGTGCGCCACAACAGGACCGGGCGGGCCTCGCCTCGCAGCGCCGCCATCAGGGTACGGGCGGCGCGTGCGCCGGTCTCGTACACGTCCACGTGGGGATAGGTGCAGTAGCCGGCGATCACGGTCGCATTGTCAACCAGCGCAGCGCTGAAGTTGGCGTGGAAATCCAGCGATACCGCGATCGGCACCTCGGGCGCGGCGGCACGGATGCGTGCCAGCAGTTCGCCTTCGGCATCCGGATAGCCCTCGGCCACCATGGCGCCGTGCAGGTCCAGCATCACGGCATCGCAGCCTGCGCCCACCGCCTCGACAATGCTGGCCGCCATCGACTCGAATGCCTGTGCGGTCACCATGCCACTGGGCACCGCGTTCGCCATCAGGGGCATCACGAACTCGTCGCCCTGGCGGCGTACCAGGTCGATGAACGCGGCCGCGGCGCTGTTGGTGCCCTGGCACGCACGCACCGCGTCGTCGCCGTAGAGCGGGCCAGCGGTGCTGCCGCGGTTGAACGCGCTCAATGGCGTGGCAATCGGCGAAAAGGTATTGGTTTCATGCCGCATCAGGGCAATGACAAAACGCATGGACTGGCTCCGACAGCGTGAAGGGTTCAGTTGGATTCGAGATCGACTGCGCGTGCAATGGCGCCGTAGCGGATCGTTTCCGCTTGCAGGAAGCGGCGGGCCTGCTCGGGGGTGGAAAGGACCGGCTCATAGGCAAGCGTCTGCAGGCGCGCGGCAAAGTCCGCTTCCTGCACGCTGGCCTTCACTTCCCTGTAGAGCCGGTCGATGACCGGGGCCGGCGTACCCGCCTTGACCACCAGCGCCAGGTTGCCGCGTACCTGCAGCACATCCGTGCCGCCCGCCTTCTGCGTTTCGAGGCTGGGAAACTGCGTGACGGGCTCCGCCTGCAGCGTGGCCAGGGGCCTGGCCTTGCCATCCTGGACGTAATTGACCGAAGAGCCGATCACATCGACATGCGCATAGGTCTGGCCGCCGATCAGGTCCGCCATGGCCGGCGGCGAGCCGCGGTATGGAACGATGGTGAAATCCAGGCCATTGCGGCGCTTCCAGTCGGCCAGGCCGAGGTGCGCAGCCCCCGCGACGACGTTGATGCTGATCGACACCTTGCCGGGATTGCGCTGGATATGCGTCTTCAGCTCGCCCAGCGTCATCTCCTTGCGGTCGGCGCGCGTGATGATCCAGTGCGGCACGGTGCTGACGATGGTCACCGGCGTCAGGTCGGTCTCGGGGCGATAGCGCAGGCCCTTGATCGTGAACGGATTGATACTGAGCGTGCCGTCGCTGGCCAGCAGCAGCGTGTTGCCGTCGGCCTTCTCCTTGAGCACCGACGACACACCCGGCACGGTCGCGCCACCGGCGATGTTCTCCACCATCACCGGCTGCCCCAGCCGCTGTTCCAGCTTGCGCGCGAGTGTGCGGCCGATGATGTCGTAGGAACCACCGGCCGGGAACGGCACCACCAGGCGCAGCGGCCGGTCGGGCCACGCGGGTGCGGCAGTTGCGCAAGTGGCTGCGAGCAAGGCTGCGCCGGCAAGCATGCCGCGCATGATCGAGCGCAAATGGCTCATGGTTTCCATGGGTCTCCTCCTGAGGTCTGATTGCCTCGTGATGGCTTGGAATGAATCAGGTGATGCGCCGACTATATGGGATCGGTTCCGATACCAAAAGCGAATAAAAATCGCTGTTTGTTGAGCAAATGGTTAACTTGTAGAATGAGCCACCCGGCCCCGCCGATCGTCGCCTGCCCCATGCCCGCCGAAGCCTTCGCCCATACCCTGCTTGGCCGCCTCAAGCTGCGCCACCTGCGCATCATGCTGGCGCTGAGCGAGATGCCAACCGCCGCAGCCGTCGCCGCGCGCTTTCATGTCAGCCCCGCCGCGGTGTCCAAGACCCTGGCCGAGATCGAAGACATCGTGGGTATGCCGCTGTTCGAGCGCAGCCGCCGCGGCCTGCACCTGACCGAGCCCGGACGGGAGATGGCAGCCCATGCGGCGGTCTTGCTGGCGCAGCTCGAACGGCTCGCCGAATCGCTGCAGGCAGTGCGTGCCGGCAGCCAGGGGGCGTTGCGCATCGCGTTCCGGACGATGTCGGTGCAGCCCTTCCTGGCGCGGGCGATGAGCGACTTCTACCGTGACCATCCGCGCGTGGAGATCAGCGTGATCGAAGGCGGCATCGGCGAACTGGCGGATCAACTGGTGGATGGCTCGCTGGACCTGCTGTTCGCCTATGACGATCCGCGCCTGTCGCTACCCGCGCTGCGCACGGCACCGGTAGTCCCGGCGCAGAAGGTGGTGATTGTCGCCAGCCTGGACCATCCGCTGCTCACGCGCCGCAAGCTGGCGGCGCGGGAACTGTCCGGGCAGCAATGGTGCATTCCGGTGGCCGGCTCGCGCATGCTTCACCTGCTGCACACGGCGTTTCATACCCTAGGGGCGCCGGCGCCCTCGCTGGGCATCCGCACCAGCGATGTGGCCGCCACGGCCAGCTTGTTGCAGGCGGGTCATTTCCTCGCGGTGTTCCCCGAGCGCATTGCCGCGCAGCTCACCCTGGCCAAGGTGGCGCGAGTGCTTCGCTTCGAACTCGGCAGCCGCGTGGAGCCGGTGGTCGCGGTCTGGAACGACGAACTCACGCCACGCACGCCGGCGCGCCTGTTTCGCGAGCTCGTCATGCGTCGCGCCGGCGAGACCCTCGTGGCCGAGCCAGTGCCGTTGCTGGCCGCGCGCGCGGTGGCGGCGGCTGGCGTTCGCAAGCGCTGAACGGGAAGCCGGTCCGGCTCAGTGCGCGCACAGCACCGCAGCCATCTCCCTCGCCGCGCCCTGCAGCGTCGGCACCGCCTGCAGCAGCGCCTCAAGCGAAGCCCGCGCAGTCGGCGCATGACAGGCAATCGCGGCCACCACCCGGCCTGAACCCTCTCCATCCGGCTCGCGCACCGGCACTGCCACCGCGCACATGCCGCGCACGAATTCCTCGTGGTCCACGCCGATGCCGCGCGCGCCCAGCCGGTCCAGCTCGGTGTTGAGTCCCGGCACATCGGACAGCGTGCGCGGCGTGTGCGGGGCCAGGTCCAGCCGCCTGAGCATGTGCTGGCGCTCCAGCCGGTTCATCGCTGACAGGAACAGCTTGCCGCTGGCGGTGCAGTGCAGCGGCACGTGGATGCCGGGCGACAGCTGCAGGCGCAGTGGCTCGTGCGTCTCGACCCGCTCCACATAGAGGACCCGGTCGCCGTCGAGCGCGGTGAGGTTGCAGGTCTCGCCCAGGCTCGCCACCAGCCTGGCCAGGATGGCGCGGCACTCGCGCAGCATCGGCGGGCTCCTGAGGGTCTGCAGTGCCAGCGACGCGGCGCCCGGGCCGGGCACATAGCCGCGCTCGGCGGGCATGCGGACCACGAAGCCGGTGCGCTCCATGGCGGCCAGCAGGCGCATCAGTGTCGCCTTGGGCACATGCAACCGCTGCGAAAGCTGGGACAACGTCTGCGGGTGCTGCGCCCTGGCCAGGCTGGACAGCACCATCAGCACGCGCAGGCTGCGTGCATCGTCCTCCACCGCCCCGTCTTCTGCTGCAGTGCGATTCTGAAACGGGAATTGCACGTTCTGTTTCACAACCGGCGTCTCCTCGCGATTGAGCTTTCCATTCCGGCTTTGAAAAATAAAATCCGGAACAGAATGTTTCAGATTATAGATCCAAGCCGGATGGTTACGTGCCTGCCGGCCAAAAAAGGAGACAGCGACGATGTCGCAAACCGTTGACTACATCGTGGTAGGCGCCGGCTCGGCCGGGTGCGTGCTGGCCAACCGGCTCAGCGAAGACGGCCGCTATTCGGTCTGCCTGCTGGAGGCCGGCCCGCCCGACCGCTACCCGTGGATCCATATCCCGATCGGCTATGGCAAGACCATGTTCCACAAGCAAGTGAACTGGGGCTTCTATACGGATCCCGATCCCAACATGCTCGATCGCCGCATCTACTGGCCGCGCGGCCGCACGCTGGGCGGCAGCAGCGCCATCAACGGCCTGATCTACGTACGCGGCCAGCGCGAGGACTATGACCACTGGGAAACGCTGGGCAATCCGGGCTGGAGCTGGGACAACTGCCTGCCCTACTTCCGCAAGCTCGAGAACAACGACCTTGGCGCCGGCCCCACGCGCGGCACCGACGGCCCGCTGAACGCGACCTCGATCGACCGGCAGCATCCGCTGGTCGATGCCTTCATCGGCGCCGGCCAGGCGCTGGGCCTGCCCCGCAAGACCGACTTCAACGGTGGCGACCAGGAGGGCGTGGGCTATTACCAGCTCACCACCCGCAACGGCTGGCGCTGCTCCACCGCGGTGGCCTACCTGCGCCCGGCGCGCGGGCGCACGAACCTGCGCGTCGAGACCGATGCCCACACCACCGGGATCCTGTTCGAAGGCAAGCGTGCCGTGGGCGTGCGCTACACCCAGCATGGCCAGCCCTATATCCTGCGGGCGCGGCGCGAGGTGATCCTGTGCGCGGGCGCGCTGCAGTCGCCGCAGTTGCTGCAGCTGTCGGGCATCGGCCCGGCGCCGTTGCTGCAGGACCTGGGCGTACCGGTGGTGCATGCCCTGCCGGGCGTGGGCGAGAACCTGCAGGACCATCTGCAGGTGCGACTGATCTACGAGGTGGCCAAGCCGATCACCACCAACGACCAGCTGCGCTCGCTGACGGGCAAGGCGCGCATGGGCCTGGAATGGCTGCTGATGCGCAAGGGGCCGCTGGCGATCGGCATCAACCAGGGCGCGATGTTCTGCCGCGCACTGCCGCAGGAAAGCGCCACGCCGGACACGCAGTTCCATTTCTCGACCCTGTCCGCCGACATGGCGGGCGGCACGGTGCATCCCTTCTCCGGCTGCACCTATTCGGTATGCCAGTTGCGGCCCGAGTCGCGCGGCACGGTGCGGATCCGCTCGACCGATCCCTATGAGCCGCCGTCGATGCAGCCCAACTACCTGTCGGCCGAGCTGGACCGGCGCTGCACCGTGGCAGCGGTGCGCTACGCCCGGCGCGTGGCGCAGGCCGAACCGATGCGCGGCCTGATGAAGCGCGAGTTCCGGCCGGGCGACGAGGTGCGCAGCGACGACGAGATCCTGCATTTCTGCCGCGAGTACGGTGCCACCATCTTCCATCCGTCGGGCACCGCGAAAATGGGGCCCGCCGCCGATCCATTGGCAGTGGTCGATGCGCGCCTGCGCGTGCATGGCGTGGGCGGGCTGCGCGTGGTGGACTGCTCGGTGATGCCTACGCTGGTCTCGGGCAACACCAACGTGCCGGTGGTGATGATGGCCGAGCGCGCGGCCGACTTCATCCGCGAAGACGCACGGCGGGAAGTGCATCCCGTCGACGTGGCAACCAAGATGGCAGCAGCCGCCTGAGCGGCCTGCGCCAATCCTGATTGCGAACAACCAAGGCCAGGCATCCATAACAAGGCCAAACCCTGCAGTGCATCCGGCGTCCATAACCATCCTTCCAGAGGACGCCGCCCATCACCAGAGGAGACAAGCATGACAAGCCCCAACGAACAGGCGATCCGCAAGGTCGCGCTGGCGTCCGTGATCGGCGCCACCATCGAATGGTATGACTTCTTCCTGTACGGCGTGGTCGCCGGCCTGGTCTTCAACAAGCTGTACTTCCCCGGCAATGACCCGCTGGTGGCCACCATGCTGGCCTACACCACCTTTGCGGTGGGCTTTGTCACGCGGCCGCTGGGCGGCGTGATCTTCGGGCACTTTGGCGACAAGGTCGGCCGCAAGAGCATGCTGGTGATCACGCTGATGATCATGGGCGTGTCCACCTTCCTGATCGGGCTGGTGCCGACCTATGACAGCATCGGCATCCTGGCGCCGATCCTGTTGCTGCTGTTGCGCGTGCTGCAGGGCATCGGCCTGGGTGGCGAATGGGGCGGCGCGGTGCTGATGGCCTATGAGTACGCACCGCCGGGCAAACGGGGCTTCTATGCGTCGCTGCCGCAGATCGGGCTGGCGATCGGACTGTGCCTGGCATCCGGCGTGGTGGCGCTGCTGTCGCTGACCCTGACCGATACGCAGTTTCTGGCGTGGGGCTGGCGCGTGGCCTTCCTGATCTCGGCGGGGATGGTGTTCGTGGGCATGTATATCCGCCTCAACGTCAAGGAGACACCTGAATTCGCCGTGATCAAGCAGCGCAATGCCGAGACCCAGATTCCCTTTGTCGACATGATGCGGCGCTACCCGGGCAATATCCTCAAGGGCATGGGCGCACGCTATATCGACGGGGTCTTCTTCAACATCTTCGGCGTGTTCTCGATCACCTACCTGACCCAGACCATCAATATCAGCCGGACTGAAGCGCTGGTCGGCGTAATGGCGGCGGCCATTGCGATGTGCTTCTTCATTCCGTTCTTCGGCCACCTGTCCGACCGCATCGGCCGCACCCGCGTGTATTTCTGGGGCTCGCTGATCACGGCGCTGTCCGCCTTCCCGGCGTTCTGGCTGATGCTGAACAGCGGCGGCAACACCATGCTGCTGTGGCTGTCCATCGTGGTGCCGTTCGGCATCCTCTACGCCGCGGTCTATGGCCCGGAAGCTGCGCTGTTCTGCGAGCTGTTCGATGCCAGGGTGCGATACACCGGGATCTCGTTCGTCTACCAGTTCTCGGGAATCTTCGCCTCCGGCATCACGCCCATCATCGCCACGGCACTGCTCAAGTCGGGCGGCGGCAAGCCCTGGCAGATCTGCGCCTACGTTGCCTTTGCGGGGGTGGTGTCGGCGTTGTCGGTGGCGCTGATCGGACGGGGCGAAGGCTCCCAGGCACCGCGCGAAAACGGCATGCCGCTGCGCGGTCCGGCACGCTAGGCGCGCAGCGGGCCGCCGCCCGCCGGCAATGTCTTAGAATGGCGCAACGCCAATGACAGGGACATTGCATGCAAACTCCGGACGGCACCGGTGCAGCCGCCGCCCCGCTCCTGCCCAGGGTCGTGCGCCAGCGGCT
Organism: Cupriavidus sp. FW305-3-2-15-C-LB2; assembly: GCF_058787575.1. NCBI lineage: Bacteria > Pseudomonadati > Pseudomonadota > Betaproteobacteria > Burkholderiales > Burkholderiaceae > Cupriavidus > Cupriavidus sp. FW305-3-2-15-C-LB2. The sequence goes on along the minus strand of NZ_JBYSZW010000009.1, from coordinate 33,077 downwards.
GCACGACACCGTGGTCGACCACCTGCGCAACTTTATCGTCGAGGGGGTGCTGCCGCCGGGCATGAAGCTCAATGAGCGCGAGCTGTGTGAAACGCTGGGCATCTCGCGCACGCCGCTGCGCGAGGCGCTGAAGGTGCTGGCCGCCGAGGGGCTGATCGAGATCTCGCCCAACCGCGGCGCGAGCGTGTCACGGATGAGCGAGGCCGAGGCCCGGGAAGCCTTCGAGCTGATGAGCGGCCTGGAGGCGTTTGCCGGGGAGCTGGCGTGCGAGCGCATCACGCCGCCGGAGCTGGCCGAGATCAAGGCGCTGCACTACGCCATGCTGGCCTGCCGCGCGCAGAACGACCTGCCCGGCTACTACGCCCGCAACCAGGAGATCCACGACCGCATCGCCGGTGCCGCGCGCAACCAGACGCTGCAGCAGACCTACCTGACGCTCAACCGGCGGCTCAAGGCGATGCGTTTCCGCTCCAACCACCAGACCGACAAATGGGACCGCGCCGTGCACGATCACGAAGAGATGATCCACGCGCTGGAAGCCCGCGACGGCAAGCGGCTGGCGGCCATCCTGCGCCAGCACTTGCTGGAGAAGCGCGCCGCGCTGATGCAGATCCATCCCGACCCGATCGGCGGCGCACCGGCGATGCCGAACGCCTGAGGCCTGGCGCCCTTAAGCCGTCAGGCGGCCGCCCCGGCCTCGGGACGATCCAGGTAGCCGCCGACGATACGGACCAGCAGCGGCAGCTTGCCGGTAAAGAAGTGGTCCGCCCCCGGCACCACTACCACGGGCAGCCCCTGCGGGCGCGCCCAGTCGAACAGCGCGCCGAGTTCCGCGCGCTCGTCACGCTCGCCGTGGACCACCAGGCAATCGGCGGGAACGGCCGGCGTGTAATAGCTGCGGTGCGCCTTGACGGTGCCGTAAGGCGTGCCGGCAAGCACCAGGTGGCGGATCGGCACGGACCGCGCCGCCAGCGTGGCGGCGGCATTGGCCATGACGAACGCACCAAAGGAAAAGCCGGCCAGTGCCAGCGGCAGGCCGGGATGGGCCTCGCGCAGATGGGCGACCACGGCGAGCATGTCCTGCGCCTCGCCGCTGCCCTGGTCATGCTGCCCCGCGGACCCCTCGACCCCGCGGAAATTCGGCCGCACGGTCAGGAAGCCGCGTGCCACCAGCGCCTTGGCCAACTGGTGCGGCACCTTGTGCGTGGCCGAGCCGCCCAGCAGCGGATGCGGATGCGCGACCACGGCGATGCCTCGCGGCGCGCCGGCGGGACGGTCCACCAACATTTCGATCTGCCCGGCCTCGCCGCCGAGCTGCGCCTTTTCCGTGCCTGACGGAACAGCCATGCCATCTCCTGGTAATGAAATGGGCCGCCTGCGGCCCGAAAGACCGTGATGGTAATGCGATTCCCGCAGACCACGCGCCACCGCGCGCGTATCCGTATCAAAATGTCACCCCGTGCGCTATCCGACACAAGGAACGGCTGGGTGGCGTATCCGCTTTCGTATAATTTCGCGAACCGCGGCAAGGCCGTTTTTCGTGTCCTCTGGTCCCGCCGCCATCGGTCAGCACGTCCCGTGTCCCGCACACCGGCCTGCCAGGCAGCCCGCCGCGCTTCGTGCCCTGACCAGACTTCGCTGAAGGGAGCGCCAGCGAGCGGCTCCCTTCCCGTGTTCATTGCCGGTGCTCCGGCCGTTCCCGCATCCCATCGCCGCCGCACCCGACGCGTGCCAGCGCGATGCCGTTGCCGATGCCGGGGCCGCCGCAAGTCACCATCCGACGAGATTCCGCCATGAGCAAAGTTTCACGGCTCGCACTGGGCCTTGCGCTCGCTGCGCTATGCCACCTGACGCCGGCCGCACTGGCCGCCCCGGCATCAGAAGCGGCTTCCGAGGCCGGCGCCCAGCAGGCGCCCGCCATCAGCCACGGCGAGGCCGCCGCCGAACTCAAGCGCCTGCAGACCGAGCAGGACCGCATCAAGCAGCAGGCCTCCGACCCGGAAGGCAACACCAGGCTGCATGAACTCGAAGAAACGCTGCAGAAGCTCGATGCCGACGTCGACAAGCTGTCTTCGGCGCTGACGCCGCAGCGGGCGCAGCTGCAGGCGCAGCTGGACGTGCTGGGCCCGCCACCGGCGGCCGCCACCACCAAGGAAGCGCCGGCGGTGGTCAGGCAGCGCGCCGATCTGAATGCGCGCCGTGCCCAGCTTGACGCACAACTCAAGCAGGCAGGAGAGAGCAAGGCGAACATCGCCAACCTGAGCGACCAGCTGGCGCGGCTGCAGCGCGGCCAGATGAAGGACCAGCTCGCGCTGCGCTCCGAGAGCATCCTGAACCCGCAGTTCTGGAAGCCGCTGGTCAGCCCGACACAGGAAGACCAGGCGCGCCTGGCCACCTTTACCGACCAGGTGGTGCCGATGGCGCAACTGGCCTGGCAGCCGTCACAGCGCGCCGCCACCATCGCCTTGCTGTTGCTGGCCCTGGCGGTATGGACCCTGGGCCGGCGCCTGGCGGAACGGGCACTGGCGTGGTTCTGCCTGCACAAGCTGCCGGAGACGCGCCTGCGCCGCAGCGCCCTGGCACTGTCCACCACGCTGGCCACCGTGTGCACCACCGGGCTGGCGGTGCAGCTGGTCTACAACGCCTTCACGCGCAGCTATGAACTGCCGCCGGACCTGGTCGAGCTGTACGGCCAGCTGCTCAAGCTGACGCTGACCAGCGCGCTGATCGCGGGCCTGGGGCGCGCGCTGCTGTGCACGCGCCATCCCTCCTGGCGCCTGCCGGCGCTGGCCGATCCGGTGGCGCTGGCGATGAAGCCGTTCCCCGCCGTGCTGGCCGGCCTGTTGCTGCTGGCCGGCACGCTCGAGCAGCTGAACCGCATTGCCGATACCAGCGTGCAGGTCACGCTGCTGGGACGCGGGCTGGTCTCGCTGGTGGTGGTGCTGACCATCGGCGCCGCGCTGCTGCGCGCCAACCGCGTGCGCAACCTGCTGGCGGCCGCCGGCGAGCGGCCCGAGGCGCGCGCCACGCTGGCGGGCATGATCCACGCCGGCGTGTCGGTCATCGTGCTGGTGTCGGTGGTGGCGCTGCTGGCCGGCTACATCAGCTTTGCGCGCTTCCTGACCTACGAGCTGGTCTGGTTCGACATCGTGCTGTGCAGCCTGTACCTGCTGACCCAGGTCACGCGCGACGTCTGCGAAAGCCTGCTCTCGACCAACTACGCCAGCGGCCGTGTCATCAAGCAGCTGTTCGGCGTGGACGATTCGCACCTGGAGCAGGCCTCCACCATCCTGTCAGGCATCGGCGCCAGCGTGCTGCTGCTGGTGGCGGTGCTGGCGCTGCTGACCGGCGGCTTCGGCACCACACCCGCGGACCTGCTCAACAGCCTGGTAATGGTGCTGGGCGGCGAGAAGCTGCACAGCCTCAACATCATGCCCGACCGCATCCTGAATGCGCTGGTCGCTCTCGGGGTCGGCATCTGGCTGCTGCGCTCGGTGCGGCGCTGGCTCGATGGAGAACTGCTGCCCAAGGTCTGCAAGGAGCCGGGCCTGCGCGCCTCGCTGATTACGCTGTACAGCAATGTCGGCTACGTGTTGCTGGTGCTGCTGGTGCTGTCGCTGCTGGGCGTGCGCTGGGACAACCTGGCGTGGATCGTCAGCGCGCTGTCGGTGGGTATCGGCTTCGGCCTGCAGGAGATCGTGAAGAACTTCGTCTCCGGCCTGATCCTGCTGACCGAGCGTCCGGTCAAGGTGGGCGACATGGTCAGCATTGCCGGCGTGGAGGGCGATATCCGCCGCATCAACGTGCGCGCTACCGAAATCCAGCTGGGCGACCGCTCCACCGTGATCGTGCCCAACTCGCAGCTGATCTCGCAGAACCTGCGCAACGTGACCATGAGCAACAGCACCCAGGGAGTGGCGTCGCTGCAACTTACCTTCCCCCTGAATACCGACCCCGAACAGCTGCGCGACCTGCTGCTGGACGTCTACCGCGAGAACGAGAGCATCCTGGACGTGCCGGCACCCTCGGTCATGTTCAGCCAGCTGGCGCCCAACGGCATCACGCTGTCGGTGACGGGCTATGTCGGCAGCCCGCGCATCGCCGCCAACACGCGCAGCGACCTGTTGTTCGAAATCCTCAAGCGCCTGCGCGCCGCGGACATCTCGCTGTCGGTGCCGCAATCGCTGCGGCTGGAAAACATGCCGCCATTCGGGCAGGAGCCCGAGCGCGCGCTGGCCGCCGGCTGACCGGCATTAAAGCAGCCGTTACAACCCTAACAAGTCGCCGGCCGCGCAGAAACACCTTGAGGGGCGCTTTGCGTGCATCATGAATGCACACAAGCTGCATCAGAAGGAGTCCGATATGCGCCCCTCCACCCGAATCGTTGCAGCGGTTGCCCTGAGCGTGGCGCTGGTGGCAGCCGGCCCGGCGTCCGCGCGCGGCCGCCACCACCACCACGGCGGCGGCTCGAATGCCGGAGCGGTGCTGGCTGTCGGCGCGCTGGTCGGCCTGGCCTTTGGCGCGGCCCTGGCCTCGACGCCGGTCATGGCGGCACCGCCCCCCGTCACGTACGCACCGGCTCCGGTGACCTACGCGCCGGCTCCCGTCTCATACGCACCGCCGGCAGCGCCGCCGGGGTATTGCTACCGCGACTACGACCGTGCCTATGTGCCTTGCGGCCCGCAGCCGTCGGGGTATTACGAACAGCAGCAGCCGTATTACGGCTATTGAATAAGGCGGCTGTGCAAAAAAGAAACGCCCCATGCCAAGCATGGGGCGTTTGTCTTGTAACGGCTGGCAAGCGCGCAGGGTTCTGAATGACCACTTGCGTGCTCCCTCTCCCGCTTGCGGGAGAGGGAGCAAACCAGCGGGACTTGAAGGTCTGTGCTGCCTTACACCGGCACATCCCTGGTCGGATCCGGCTTGCGATCGTCAAACCAGCGATACAGCGTAGGCACCATCACCAGCGTCAGCAGCGTCGACGTAATCAGCCCGCCGATCACCACCACCGCCAGCGGACGCTGCACTTCCGAGCCCGGCCCCGTCGAGAACAGGAACGGCACCAGGCCCAGCATCGCAATGGTCGCGGTCATCATCACCGGGCGGAAACGCTGGGTCGCGCCCTGCACCACCGCTTCATCGAGCGACAAACCCGAGTCGCGCAGCGTGCGGATATACGACACCAGCACCACCCCGTTCAGCACCGCCATGCCCCACAGCGCGATAAAGCCCACCGAGGCCGGCACCGACAGGTATTCGCCGGTGACGAACAGCCCGATGATGCCGCCGATGGAGGCAAACGGCAGCACCGTGATGATCAGCGTGGCAAAGCGCAGCGAGTTGAACAGCAGGAACAGCAGGAAGAAGATCGCGGCGATGGTCACCGGCACGATGATCTTCAGGTGGCCCATGGCGCGTTCCATGTTCTGGAACTGGCCGCCCCACTCCAGGTAGTAGCCTTCGGGCAACTTCACCTTGGCGTCGGTGGCCTGCTGCAGCTCGGCCACGAAGCCGCCGAGGTCACGGTCCTTCACGTTGATCATCACCACCACGCGGCGCTTGGCCATTTCGCGGCTGATCTGGGCCGGACCGTCGTTGACCTCGATCTTGGCCACGCTCTGCAGCGGCACCTGGGTGCCGTTGGGGGTGGACACCAGCAGCTGGCGGATGGCCTGCTCGTTGTTGCGGAACTCCTCCGGCAGGCGCACCGCCGCGGCAAAGCGGCGCTCGCCTTCGAAGATGTCCGTGGCACGCTTGCCGCCGATGGCAATCTCGATCACGTCATGGATGTCGGACACGTTCAGCCCGTAGCGCGCAATCGCCTGGCGGTCGATCTCGATCGACAGGTACTGCTGCCCCGACACGCGCTCGATGCGGATATCCTGCGAGCCCTGGATGCCGCCGGCCACGCGCGAAATCTCGCCCGCCAGCTCGCGCAGCTTGTCCAGGTCGTCGCCGAACACCTTCACCGCCACGTCAGAACGCACGCCGCTAACCATTTCGTCGACACGGTCCGAGATCGGCTGCGCCATCACGATCTGCACGCCGGGAATGGCCTTGAGCTTTTCGCGGATGGCGTTGGCGATATCGTCCTGGGTCCAGCCGTCGGGCCACTCGCCGCGGTCCTTAAGGCTGGCGATCGGAGTCGACTCGTTCTGGCCCTGCGGGTCGGCCGGACTTTCGCCGCGGCCCACGCCGGACACCACCGACTTCACGCCCGGCACGCTCAGCACCAGCTTGTTGGCTTCCTTCTCCAGCTTGATCGACTCTTCCAGCGAGATGTTGGGCACGCGGTCGAGCGCGGGCACGATCGAGCCTTCCTTCATCTCCGGAATGAACGAGGTGCCCAGCAGCGGCACGATCGCCACCGTGGCAACGAAGGCCGCCACCGCGCAGATCACCGTCTTGCGGCTGTTGCCCAGCGCCCAGTGCAGCAGGCGCAGGTAGTGGCGCTTCATGAAGGCGATCACATGCGTGTCGTGCTCGGCGCCGCCCTTGAGCAGGTACGACGACAGCACCGGCGACAGCGTCAGCGACAGCAACAGCGAGATCGCCAGCGCGATCGAGATGGTGAACGCCAGCGGCGCGAACATCTTGCCTTCCATGCCCGACAGCGTCATCAGCGGCAGGAACACCAGGATGATGATGCCCACGCCCACGATCACCGGCGTGGCCACCTCCTGCACGGCCTTGACCAGGATCTCGGTCTTGGTGAGGCCCGGCTCCTTGTGGCCGAGCCGCTCGAACGCGTTCTCGACCACCACCACCGAGCCGTCCACCATCAGGCCGATGGCGATGGCCAGCCCCCCCAGCGACATCAGGTTGGCCGACAGGCCCACCTCGTTCATCACCATGAAGGTCAGCAAGGGCGTCAATACCAGCGTGGCCAGCACGATCACCGACGAGCGCACGTCGCCCAGGAACAGGAACAGCACGATCACCACCAGCACCACGCCTTCCAGCAGCACCTTGGTCACGGTCCACAGTGCGGAGTCGACCAGTTCGCTGCGGTCGTAGTACGGCACGATCTGCAGCTTGCCCGGCAGCATGCCGCGCTCGTTGATCTCGGCCACGCGCGCCTTCACGCGGCTGACCACCTCCTTGGCATTGCCGCCGCGCATCATCATGACGATGCCGCCGACCGCCTCGGTCTGGCCGTTCTTGACCAGCGCGCCCTGGCGCACTTCATGCCCGATGGTGACGTTGGCCACGTCGCGCAGGTACACCGGCGTGCCGTTGATCTCCTTGAGCACGATACTGCCCAGGTCATCCACGCCGCGGGCCAGGCCCACGCCGCGGATCAGGTACTGCTCCGCATAATGCGGCAGCACGCCGCCGCCGGAGTTGGCGTTGTTGCGCGCCAGCGCCTCATACACCTGCTGGGTCGAGATCTGGTAGTGGCGCATGCGTTCCGGGTTGACCAGCGCCTGGTACTGGCGCACGTAGCCGCCCTGCGAGTTGATCTCGGCCACGCCCGGAATCGAGCGCAGCAGCGGGCGCACCACCCAGTCCTGGGCGATGCGGCGCTCGGCCAGCTCTTCCTGCGTCAGTTCGCGGTTGCCGTCGTCGGCACGGTCCAGCGTGTACTGGTAGACCTCGCCCAGGCCGGTGGAAACCGGGCCCAGCACAGGCGACACGCCTTCCGGCATGCGCCCGCCCACTTCGATCAGGCGCTCCATCACCAGCTGGCGGGCAAAGTACACGTCAGTGGCGTCGGTAAACACCAGCGTGATCAGCGACAGGCCCGCCTTGTTCAGCGAGCGCATCTCTTCCAGGCCGGGCAGGCCGGTCATGGCCATTTCCACCGGCACGGTGACAAAACGCTCGACTTCCTCGGGCGAGCGGCCCGCGGCTTCGGTGGCGATCTGCACCTGCACGTTGGTGACATCGGGGAAAGCATCCACCGACAGCTTGGTGGCAGCGCGCAGGCCGAAGAAGAACAGCACCACGGCAATCACGCACACCACCAGCCGCTGCTTGATGGCGGCTTCGACTAGGGATTTCATCATGGCCGATTACCCTTGCTCGAGGCGCTTGCGCTCGTTGTCGAGATGGAAGGCACCATCGACCACGATGCGGTCGCCGGCCTTCACACCGTTCTGCACCACGCGCATGCCGTCGCTCTCGGCGCCCAGCTTGACCTTGGTGAGGCGGTACTTGTTGCCCGGCATCTCGACATAGACCAGCTCGTCGTTGCCGTCGCGAACCACCGAGGCGGCCGGGATCACCAGCTGGTCGACCGGCTTGCCGGCGATCAGCATGCTGGCCAGCATGGCAGGCTTGAGGCGGCCTTCGCGGTTCTCCAGCTCGGTGCGGACCAGCACCGTGCGCGACTGCGGGTTGACCGTGCGGCCGACGTAGATCAGCTTGCCGGTGATGCTCTTGCTGCCCGCACCGTTGCCAAGCGAAGGCACCTCGATGTCGACGCTCTGCCCTTCGGCCACCTGGGCGGCCTGCTGCTCGGGTACCTCGGCCACCACCCACACGCGCGACAGGTCGGCCACGGTGTAGAGCGCATCGGCCGGCTGCACCACCTGTCCTTGCGCCACGTTGCGCTCGACCACGGTGCCGCTGATGCTGGAAAACACCGGCGAATGCGAGTTGATGCTGCCGCTCCTGGCCAGCTCGGCGATCGATGCCTGCGACATGCCCAGCACGCGCAACTGGTCGCGGTAGGCGCGCATCTCGGCCGAGGCAATCGCCAGTTCGCTCTCGCGGCGCTGCAGCTCGCCGCGGCCGATCACGTCGGCGGCAAACAGCTGGCGCGCGCGCTCGGCGTTGCGCCCCTGCAGCTCGGTCTGGGCCTCGCTCTTCAGGAAGGCCATCTGCGCCGCGCCCAGCTCGCTGCTGTGCAGGCGCGCCAGCACCTGGCCGGCCTTCACTTCCTGGCCCAGGGTGGCATAGAGGTCGGTCACGCGGCCGGTCACGCTGGCGCCGATGCGGGCCACGCGTTGCTCGTCGAAGTCGACGCGGCCGGCCACGCGCAGCATCTCGCTGAACGGGGAAGTAGCCACCGGCGCCACCTTCAGCCCCTTCTGCAGGTTGCCCTCGGGCTGGATCACGCCCGGCGGCAGCTTGGGCGCTTCGGCGACGGGCTCAGGTTTGTCGGAGCAGGCCGCCAGGCTGAACGTCAGGACGGCAGCGGCCGTCAGAGAAAGCAGGAAATTGGGGCGCATGGTTATTTCTGTTCGATGGTGGAGGTCGGCTGCAGGCCCGGCGCTGCGGTAGCGCCCGGGGCGGTCGACATAAGCTTTTCGATCTGGATGGCGGCCACCTGGAGGTCGTACTGGGCGGCAATCAGGTCATTGCGCGCACCGCGCAGCACGCGCTGGGCATCGAGGTAGTCCAGGATGCCGCGCTCGCCGAAGCGGTAGGCGGACTCGGCCACGCCCAGCGCCGACTCGGCCTCGCGCACGATGCCGGACTCGAGCGCCGTCACCTGGGCCTGGTTGATCTCGTACTGGCGGTAGGCGGCTTCCAGCTCCTGCGTCAGCTCGAACTCGCGCGCTTCCAGGGCGCTGCGCGCCTGCGTGGCCTGCGCCGTGGCCTCGCCCACCGGGCCGCTGCGGCGGTCCCACAGCGGGATGGTCAGGACCAGCCCGATCTGCGAGACGTTGTTGTCAGGCTGGCGGTCGGTGCTGGCGCGCACCGCTACCTCGGGCCAGCGCAGCGACTTCTGGTAGTTCACGCCCAGCTGCGCGCGCTCCAGCTCCATGCGGCGCTGGACCAGCTCGGCATTGCTGGCGGTCATGGTGTCGCGCAGCACCGGCAGCGGCGGCACGTCGGGCGACTGGCCCAGGGTGCCGGCCAGCGCAAACTGGCCCGGCATGGCACCGCCCACCTGCTGGCGCAGCGCTGCCTTGGCCTGGTTGACACGCAGCCCGGCAGTCTGCTGGCTCTTCTGCGAGGCCAGCAGTTCGGTCTCGGCCTTGATCAGTTCATAGCGCGGCGCCTCGCCCACCTCCACGCGCAGGCGCGCCCGCGAATGGATCTGGCGCATCATCGCCAGGTCTTCCTCGGCGGCATGCAGCTCGCTCTCGCGGCGCAGCACGTCGTAGTAGGCAGTCTTCACGCGGGCGGCCAGGTCGGCCCGGAAGCCTTGCCGCATGGCCTGCGACGACTCCAGCCCGCGGGTGGCCATGGCCTCGCGCAGACTGCGCTGGTGCGGGTAGTCCAGCTTCTGCACCACGGCGTAGCTGGGCGCATTGCCGCTGGTCACGCCCGGCTGCTTGCCGGACAAGCGGCCGTACATCACTTCCACCTGCGGGTTGGGATAGGCACGTGCGCTGCTGATTGCCGCGCTGGCGGCATCGACACCGGCCTCGGCGGCGGCCACGCCCTTGTTGGTGGACTGGGCCAGCTCGAGCAGTTGGGGCAGCGAGTAGGCGGGTCCCGCCTGGGCGCCGGCCGCTGCGGCGGATGCGGGCTTCGGCACCGCCGCAGCCGCCAGGATGGCGGAGCCCGGCATGGGTGCGGCAGCAGGTTTGGTCAGGGGCGCGGGGGCGGCTGGCGCGGCACCGGCCGCGTCCGTTGGCTTCGGGGACACCCCGCCTTGTGCGCCGGCATGGGTCGGTGCAGCGGCGAGCGCGATCAGCGAAAGCGACGCGATCAGGGTCAGCTTGGTTGTTGTCATGAGTCGGGAAAGCAAGCAATACGGCTGCCTGTCGCCATGCTGCCGCCCGCCCCGGGCGAGCGGTCGCTTGGACGCGATCACGGCAGGACGCACAACGGCAGCGGCTTGCCCGCGCGGTCAGGCAACAGGCAGGCTGGCGATATCAGGCAAGGGGGCGCGGCCCGCGGCACGGAGGCGGCATGCTGCAGCGCGTGCGGTGCGGGCGCAGGAAACGCTCAGGCGCGGGAAATGGGTGGCCGGAAGAAGGCCGAAGGCGGCGGCTCGGCGCGGCCAGGCGGATGCTGGGCGACATCGCCGGAGGGCAGCAGCAGCTTCACTGGCGGCAAGGCAATCAGGGCACTGGATTCCTCGATCTCGTCGAGCAGGTCGAGGGGGTCGAGCAGGTCCGCCGACCAGATATTGCAATACCCGGGGGGCGGGTCGTCGCAGATATCGTCGTCATGCAAGCCGTCGTCGCCGGGCACGATGATGCGGCCCAGGTCGTCGACAGGCTGTGCCGCCGCCAGGTCCACCAGGTCAACGCTGGCCTGCGCCTGCAGCGCCGCGCGCGCGTCCGCCACTGCTCCGAAGGAGAGCAGCGACAGACACATGGCAGTCAGCAGCAGGAACAACAGTCGCATTGAATCGGGGGCATTGACGGCATCCGCCGGCCGTCCCCAGTCGGGGCCTGGCCGGCAGGATGCTGCAGGACAGCATTGTAACTGAACGATTACGATTGACAGGGAATCGTTACGTTCGTTCCCTTGCTGTAGAGAGATCGGGCGCCTGAAAGGGCTTGCAAGGAACGACCTTGTCCTTCCGCGCCGGCGAAGAACTGGCCGACCAGACTCGCGCGCTGGCAAAGGCATCGGGACAAAAAGCCTCCGACTACATCCGCGACGCCGTGCGCGAGAAGAACGAACGGGAAATGGCCTCCCGTATCGCCGTGCTTTCCCGCAAGCTCTCGGCAAAGCACCTGGCCGCCAGCGAGGAAATGGACGCATCGGCCGGAGACGGGCTTGACTGAGCTGAAGCGCGGGCAGATCTGGGAGGTCGACCTCAACCCACAGACCCATCGGGAAGAGCCGGCCAAGCGCAACCGGCCGGCGCTGGTCATCCAGACGGATTTGCTCAACGACGCCGGCCACCCGACCACGATCATCGTGCCGGGCACATCACAAATCGAGCGCGAGGATTGCTTTCCGTTGCGGGTCGCGCTGGGCAAGCTGCCTGGCCTGGCCTATGAGACGGACCTGCTGATCGATCAGGTCCGAGCGGTGTCCAATCGCCGGTTCATCGGCGGCCGGTCGCGAGATTGGGGACTGATTACATGAGTGAAGTGGAGGAGGCATTGCGACTCCTCCTTAAGCTTTGAGCTCCCTTTCGCCTCTGCACCACTGCATATCATGCAGTGACAGTGCATGATATGCAGCGATGGATGGGGAGGCAGCCATGCACAACTGGCTGCAAGAGCACTACCCGGGCATGCTCAAGACATGACCTGCCACCGCGCCCTACGCCACCCTGAACCCATGCGTCCCGTCGCGCTCCAGTTGCGCGATCAGGCCGAACTCCCAGTCCAGGTAGCCCTGCATCGCCTCGCGCGGGTTGTCAGTGCCCTCATACGGCCGGCGGTAGCGGTCAGTGCGTTCCGAGGCCAGGCGCGTTTCCCCGCTTTCCAGCGGCAGCCCCGCTGCAATCCACGCCTGGGTGCCGCCTTCCAGCACCAGCACTTCCGCATCCGTCAGGCGCTGCAGGTCGGCCGCGGCAAAGCGCGCCAGCAGGCTCGATCCGCAGGTGAGCACGTAGCGCCTGGGCTGCGGGATGCGCGGCAGCGCGTCCGCAAGCTGCGCGCGAATGACGAAGTAGGCGCCGGGAATATGGCGCTTGACGTAGTTGGCGCTGGTGGTGAAGTCGAGGACAGCGGTGCTGCCGTCGCCTGCGTCAATCCATTTGGCCAGTTCGGCTGCAGTGACGGTCGATACCGGCGCTGACGCCGGCACCGGTGCGCTGACCGCGCCGGTTTCGCTACGTTCCGCCGCTGTCGCCGGTTCCACCACCCAGACGTCCCAGCCCATCTGCGCCAGCCATGAGCCGGTCATGCTGGCGCGCACGTCGTCATCATCCGCCAGCACGATGCGCGCACCGCGCACCGGAGCGGAATGATCGGTCTCCTGCACCAGCTGGCCGCCCGGCGCATTGACAAAGCCCGGCAGGTGGCTGTCTGCGAATTCCTCAGGCGTGCGCACGTCGAAGCGGTACACAGTGCGCCCGGGCTGCTGCAGCGTTTCGATCTGGGCCAGCGCAATGCGGCGAACGCCGGCCCGGTCGGCGATCTCGCGCGCGCCACGGCGGGCACTGTCGCGGTTGGCATCGCTGACCGCGGCGGGCGCGCGGCGGCTGGCGCCATGGTCCAGTTGCTGGCCAGCCAGGGTCCAGCCGATGGTGCCGTTGCGCAGCGCCGCCACCGGGTTGGGAATGCCCGCGTTGACCAGCGACTGGGTGCCGATGATGCTGCGCGTGCGCCCGGCGCAGTTGACGATCACACGCGTGTTCGGATCGGGCGCCAGCTCGCGCACGCGCAGCACCAGTTCGGCGCCCGGCACGCTGGTCGCCGTGGGAATGCTCATGGTCTGGTACTCGTCGAAGCGGCGCGCATCGACGATCACCACATCGGCCTTGGTGTCGATCAATGCCTGCACTTCCTCGGCGGCAAGCGACGGCGTGTGGCGCCTGGCTTCGACGACTTCGCCGAACGACTTGCTCGGCACGTTGACGTCGCGGAACACCTCGCCGCCGCCGTCGATCCAGGCGCGCAGTCCGCCTTCCAGCAGATGCACGCGCGTATAGCCCAGCTCGCGCAGCACGGCCGCGGCGCGCGGCGCCAGGTCGGTGCCGGCGTATTCGCCGTAGACGACGATCAGCGTGTCGCGGCGCGGGATACGCGCCCACGCTTCGATCTCAAGCTTCGACAGCGGGAAGTTGGCCGCCCACAGCGGGTGTTCCTGCGCGAAGGGGTCTTCCTCGCGCACATCGATCAGTGCGATTTCGTCGTGGTTGAGCAGGGCCTTGCGCACGTCCTCGGGCGAATAGGTCGGGAAAACCGATGCAGCTTGCGTAGCAGTAATCTTGGTCATGACTGGGCAACTTCGCGGGAGCGGTCCCACAGGTTGGGCAGGGTCTGGTTGGAATAGCCGGAGATAAAGGGCTTGCGCGTGCCATCCTCGGCATAGACCGAACGGCGCACCGCGCCGATATTGGCGCCGTAGACGTGGATGCTGACCGAGACGCGGTCGTCATGCACGTTGTTGACACGGTGGATATCGCCGACCGTGGGCGACACGGCCTCGACCTGCCCGGGCAGCAGGCGCACGGCGTCGCCATGCGGCACGGGCCGGCCGCCGGCGTCGAGCACGAATGGCTGCGAGTCTTCCGCGCCGCGCAGCATGCCGATCAGGCCCCATACGGTGTGGTCGTGGATGGGCGTGCGCTGGCCCGGTCCCCAGACAAAGCTGACGACCGAGAAGCGTTCGGCGGAATCGCAATGCAGCAGGTGCTGCTGGTAGTACTCGGGATGCGGCTGGGCCCAGGCATCGGGCAGCCAGTTGTCGCGCGCAACCAGCCTTGCCAGCAGCGCCCCGCCTTCGCGCAGGATGCGGGGCTCGTCCGGCTGCTGGTCCAGCAGCGCGGCCAGGCCGGTGATGAAGTCGCGCAGCGGCGCGAGCGGGTTGGGGGTGGGGGTGCTGCCCATGGGAATGACTCCGGAGTGTCTCGTTCTGGTTTGCCGGCGCGGCGGGCGCCTGCGCTGCGGCCCTCCGCGGGGCGGTGCTGCTGCAAACATAGCACGGCCAGGCAGGCCCGCGCTTACAGGCCAAGCTGCGCCCGCCCGGCGGCGACCAGGATGGAATCGTTCTGCGGCGTATGGATGCGGCTGCACAGCACGTCGCGGTAGTGGCGCTCCAGCGGGTTGTTCCGGCTCAAGCCGTGGTTGCCGGAGAGCTGCAGTGCCAGTTCCACCGCGCGGATCGCATTGCCGGTCACCGTGTACTTGAGCAGCCCGCTGTCGGCCGGCGTGGGCGCCTCGCCCGCGTCGGTGCGCGCGGCGGCATCGTCCAGCAACACCTGATTGGCCCGCAGCAACGCGGCGATCTCGCCGATGGCTTCCTGAACGCGCGGCAGCGTGGCCAGCGGTGCGCCCAGGCTGCCGGGCGCGCGCTCGCGAACGAAATCGCCGATCCATGCGGCGGCAGCGCGTGCCACCGCGTCATAGAGGCTGCCCAGCAGCACGATCATCCAGCCCTGCTGGTCGGCGTTGGCGTCGATGTCGGCCTGGCTGGCACCGGTCGGCGCCCATGCTGACGGCGGGCGGATATCGACCGCGTGGTCAGGGGGGATCCAGACGTTGTCGAGCACGGTCTCATGGCTGCCTGAAGCGCGCAGGCCAAGGTGGTTCCAGTTTTCGACGATGCGCACGCCCGCGATGCCGGCCGCCGGTCCGGGCACCAGGAACACGCCCACGCGCGGCTGAGGCTCATCGGTGCGCGCCCAGACCGCCAGCCAGCGCAGCGCCGGGATGCCGGTGCTGTACAGCTTGCGCCCGCTGATGCGCCAGCCGTCGGCCACGCGCGTGGCCACCGTGGCCGGCAGGCCGCCGCGTGCCGGCGATCCCAGTTCCGGTTCCACCCGCAGCGCGTTGATCAGCGCACCGTCCTGCACCGCACTGGCAAAGACCTGGTCGCGCACGGTCTGTGGCCAGTGCGAATCGGCGCGGGCGATCGCGCGGTGCTGCAGGTAGGTCATGGTCAGCACCAGCGCGGTTGCGGCATCGCCGCCCGCCACCGCGGCCACGATGCGGCGCGCCTGCGCCAGGCCTGCCCCGCCGCCGCCCTGCGCGTGCGGCACCACCTGCGCAACCAGGCCATTGGCGTGCAACTGCGCAAAGTTGTCGTGCGGAAAGCTGGCAGCGGCATCGTGCGCGCCGGCACTGGCGGCAAAGCGCGCGCAGAGCCCGGCCAGCACCTCGCCAAGGCGCGCTTCGCTGCTGGGCAGCCTGCGCGGGGTGGACGTTAATGACATGGAAAAAGACTCCGGGAAGGACAACGACGAGGCGCGCTGCCGGCGCGCGGCCCGCACCGAATGCCGCCTAGCGTAGCGCCGGCACCGCATTACGAAAACGACGCTTATTGAATATGGACCGTCGTTTTTATTCGTTAGCGAGCGCGCGCGCCTGTCGTACTTTCTGCCTCAGCCCAACACCATCCGGGCGGTCACGCTGCCGCCCTCACCGAATACAGGAGAACGCGCATGAGCGTCGATTTCATCGGCATGATCCAGAGCCAGAAGCAGTCCGAGATCCATCCGCCGTCAGGCCCGGTGATCGATCGCGACTATGTGCGCGCGTTTGCCCAGGCCCACGAGCAGGCCGGCTTCGACCGCATCCTGGTGCCGCACCATTCCACCGGCCCGTCGGCCACGCTGACCATCGCCTACGCGGCCAGCGTGACCGAGCGCATCCACTTCATGCTGGCGCACCGCCCCGGCTTTACCGCGCCGACGCTGGCCGCGCGCCAGATTGCCACGCTCGACCAGTTCAGCGGCGGCCGCCTCGGGGTGCACTTCATCTCGGGCGGCTCGGACAGCGAGCAGCAGCGCGACGGCGACTTCCTCGACCATGACCAGCGTTATGCGCGCACCGACGAGTACCTGCACATCCTGCGCCGCATCTGGACCGAGCCCGCGCCGTTCGACCACGAAGGCCGGTTCTACCGCTTTACCCAGGGCTTCTCGGAGGTCAAGCCCGCGCAGCAGCCGCATGTGCCGATCTATTTCGGCGGCGCCTCGGAAGCGGCGCTGGCCGTCGCCGGCAAGCATGCCGACGTCTACGCGCTGTGGGGCGAGTCGCTCGAGCAGGTGCGCGAGCTGACCGGCCGCGTGCGTGCCGAAGCCGCGCAGCACGGCCGCACGGTGCGCTTCTCGGTGTCGTTCCGCCCGGTGCTGGCCGAGACCGAAGAAAAAGCCTGGGCCCGCGCCGACAGCATCCTGGAGCACACCCGCGCCCTGCGCGTGCAGGCCGGCTACAGCCGCGGCGGCCCGCAACAGAGCGAAGGCGCACGGCGCCTGCTCGCTGCAGCCGACCAAGGCGACCGGGTCGACCAGCGCCTGTGGACCGCGATCGCGCGCGAGACCGGCGGGCGCTCCAACTCCACCGGGCTGATCGGCACGCCGGAGCAGGTGGCGCAGGCCCTGCTCGCGTACTACGAACTGGGCGTCACCACCTTCCTGATCCGCGGCTTCGATCCGCTGGAAGACGCCATCGACTATGGCCGCGAGCTGATCCCGCGCGTGCGCGAGCTGGTGGCGCAGCACGACGCCGCGCAGCAGGCGGAGCGCAAGGCCGCCTGATGGCCTCGCCACACCACACAACGAAGACGGGGAGTCTCGCCATGAGCCAGGACAACAACAATCACGCCGACCCGCGCCGGCGCAGCGTGCTGCGGCTGGCCGGTGCCGCGGCCATCGCCGCGCCGTCGCTGATCCTGGGCCGACAGGCCTGGTCGGCGCCGCGCAAGCTGACCTTCGCGTGGAACCAGAACGCCTTCTGCCTGACGCCGATCGTGGTGGCGCAGGAGAAGGGCTTCTTCGAGAAGAACGGCCTGCAGGTCGACCTGATCAACTACAGCGGCTCGACCGACCAGTTGCTGGAATCGATCGCCACCGGCAAGGCCGATGCCGCGGTCGGCATGATCCACCGCTGGCTCAAGCCGCTGGAAGCCGGCTTCGACGTCAAGATCATCGGCAGCTCGCACGGCGGCTGCGTGCGGCTGGTGGGATCGAAAGCGGCGGGGGTCACCAGCCTGCAGCAGCTGAAGGGAAAGACAGTCGGCGTCAGCGACCTGGCGGCACCGGGCAAACACTTCTTCACCATCCTGCTGGCCAAGAACGGTATCGACCCGGACAAGGACATCACCTGGCGCCAGTACCCGGCCGACCTGCTGGGCGTGGCGGTGGACAAGGGCGAGATCCAGGCGATCGCCGACGGCGACCCCAACCTCTACCTGCTGGAAAAGCGCACCAACGGCGCCTACGTGGAACTGGCCACCAACCTCACCGGCGAGTACGCACGCAAGGTCTGCTGCGTGGTCGGCGCCCGCGGCGAACTGGTGCGCAACGACCGCCCCGCGGCCACGTCGCTGGCGCGCGCCATCGTGCAGGCCACCGACTATGTCAACGAGAACCCCAACGAGGCCGCCAGGGTCTTCGCCAGGTACTCGCCCAAGATCAATCCGGAAGACCTGCGCAAGCTCTACGCCACGCTGACCTATACCCACCACCCGACCGGCGTCGACCTGCGCGACGAGATCGCCTTCTACGCCGATGATTTCCGCCGCATCGGCGTGCTGAAGAAGACCACCGATGCCAAACGCCTGGCGCAGCACGTCTACGCCAATGTGCTGGGGTGATGCCATGACGACAAGCCAACCTGCATTCGACGCCGGGCTTGCGCGCAAGCCAGCCGCGGCCCCCGTGCCGCATGCCGCCGCAAGCGCGCGCGCGTCCGGCCCGGTCTGGGCCACCGGCATCCTCGCCGCGCTGGCGTGGGCCGCGTTCGGCGCGCTGACATGGCTGTGGCCCAACCAGGCGGTGGGCTTCAGCGACTGGGCCTATACGACAGCGCTGGGGATTGCGGCGCTGGCAGGCGCCGCGTTGCTGGCACTGGTTGCGCTGGCCGGCCAGCGGGTCCGGGCCGCGCAACGCGCGCTGGCCACGCTGCGCGCCGCCGGCCCGTGGCTGGTGGCGCTGCCCGTGGCCCTGGCCGCGTGGGAAATCCTGACCGCCAAGACCGCCATCCTGCCCACGCCCTTCTTCGCGCCGCCACAGGCGCTGATCGAGGTCTATGCCGACGACTGGCGGCGCCTCGGCGACAGCGCGCTGAACACGCTCAGGCTGCTCGGGCTGGGCGTGGCCTATGGCGGGCTGGCCGGCTTCCTGGTGGGCGTGTCGATCGGCTGGTCGCGCCGCATCGGCTACTGGGTGCATCCGGTGCTGCGCGTGCTGGGCCCGCTGCCGTCGACCGCGCTGCTGCCGCTGACCTTCTACTTCTTCCCGTCGAGCTATTCCGCCGCGGTGTTCCTGATCGCGCTGGCCACCGCCTTCCCGGTGGCGGTGCTGACCTGGTCAGGCGTGGCCGGCGTCAACAAGAGCTACTACGACGTGGCGCGCACCATGGGCGCCTCGGGCTGGTTCCTGGTGCTGCGCGTGGCGATCCCGGCGGCGCTGCCGCAGGTATTCGTCGGCCTGTTCATGGGTCTGGGCGCTTCGTTCTCGGTGCTGGTGACGGCGGAGATGATGGGCGTGAAGTCGGGCCTGGGCTGGTACCTGACGTGGGCGCAGGGCTGGGCTTCTTACGTCAATATGTATGCGGCGCTGATCGTGATGGCGCTGCTGTTCTCGGGCGTGATCACGCTGCTGTTCGTGGCGCGTGACCGGGTGCTGTCGTGGCAGAAGGGGACGGTGAAATGGTGAGTGTTGTTGAGCGGTTGAAAGCATCGAGACCCTACACGCACGTGAAGAAGGCTCCCCACTCCCGCACGCGGGAGTGGGGAGTTAACGCGGCGGCAGACGACACCGCGGAAGCCCAGACCGGTGCCCGCATCGACATCCATCAGGTCAGCCACTGGTTCGGCAGCGGCAGCGACGGGCTGCAGGTGCTGGACGACGTCGACCTGAGCGTCGCACCGGGCGAATTCGTCGCGCTGCTGGGGCCCAGCGGTTGCGGCAAGTCCACGCTGCTGCGGCTGGTGGCAGGGCTGGACCAGCCCTCCTCCGGCGAGATCCTGCAGGACGGCACCTCGATCGCCGAGCCTGACCCGTCGCGCATCGTGGTGTTCCAGGACCCCACGCTGTACCCGTGGCGGCGCGTTTGGGACAACGTCGCGCTGGGCTTGCAGGCACGCGGCGTGCTGGCAAGCCAGCGCCCGCGCGTGGATGATGCGTTGCGGCGCGTAGGGCTGGAGACCTTCGCCCGCGCCTTCCCGCACCAGCTCTCGGGCGGCATGGCGCAGCGCGTGGCGCTGGCGCGCGCGCTGGTCAACGATCCGCGCCTGCTGGTGCTGGACGAGCCGCTGGGCAAGCTGGATTCGCTGACGCGGCTGGCAATGCAGAGCGACTTGGTCGAACTGTGGCAACGCTCGCGCTTCTCGGCGCTGCTGGTCACGCACGACGTGGAGGAAGCGCTGTTCCTGGCGCAGCGCGTGATCATCTTCAGCCAGCGTCCGGCACGCATCGCGGCGGAGATCCGGGTCGACCTGCCCTACCCGCGCCATCGCGGCGATCCGCGGCTGACCGGGCTGCGGCACGAAGCGCTGCGCCACCTGGGGCTGGACGCGAGCTGGTAATGGCGTTGCGCTTCACCTCGCGGGCCGCCAGATGAACGGCCCGCCGCCGCAGGCATGGCTCAATGCACTGCTGGTTCTGATCGAGAAATTCCAGCTGGCCCTGTTGTCGCTATGGCATGCCCTTGGCCTGACCGGCGACAGCCACGGCCAGCCAGCCTGGCCGTGGGCACGGCGCGTGGCGGGCGAAACCCTGCTGATCGACCTGGGCCTCGCGCGCCAGGTCGGCCTGAGCCTGTGCGCCCTTGTCTTTGCCGTGCTGGCCATTGCCGCCGCGCTGGCCTGGCGACGCCATCGCGGCGTGCTGCTGGCCGCCGGTGCGCTCGCCCTGGTGGCGGCCCCCTGGCCCAGCGCAGCGCTGCTGTTGGTGCCGGCTGCGCCGACCAGCTTCCACGCCAGCCCTACCCGCTTCTCCGTCGATGCCATCGCGCTCGGCGCCCGGGTCTATGCGCAGCATTGCGCCAGCTGCCACGGCGCGGACGGGCGCGGAGAAGGGCCGCTGGCCGCCAGCCTGGCGCAGTGGCCGCCCACGCTGGTCAGCCCGCTGCTGGCGCGCCGCGTCGATGGCGAGCTGTTCTGGCATGTGCTGGCCGGCATGCGCGACCGTCACGGCCAGCCCACCATGCCGGCCTTCGGCAATGTGCTCGGCCTCCGCGAGGCCTGGGCTGTGATCGACTACATGAAAGCGCTGTCGGCCGGCGGTGGTGCCGAGGGCAACTGGCCGGTGCCGTTGCGGCTGCCGGAGATGGCAATCCGCTGCGCCGATGCCGCGCCGCTGGCGCTGTCGCAATGGCGCGGCGACCAGCGCGTGCGGCTGGTGGCGGTGGACGGGATGGCATCGCTGCCGTTCGAGGATCCCCGCTTCCTGACCGTGCTGGTCACGCCTGACGGGCAACCGCCGGCGCAGGTGCCGCGCTTCCGTGCCGGCTGCGCCGCGGTCTCCTCGCATGCCTGGCAGGCCGTGGCGGCAATCGCCGGGCAATCGCCTTCGCGCCTGGCCGGCACCCAGCTGCTGGCCGACCGCGGCGGCTGGCTGCGCGCCCGCGGCACTCCGGGGCGGCAATGGTCCGACGCAGACCTGGTCTGCGTCTCGGGACCGGACGCCGGCGCACAGCGCGCGCCTTCGCCCGCGACTGACGGGCTGACTGCGCTGCTCCTGCGCATGGACGCCGAGCCGGTGCGCTTCGTCAAGGGCGGCTTCATTCACTGAACCGCCCCCAGGCCGGCACGCAGCCATCCGAGTGCCGCACGCCTGACCCTCCTCCCCCCTTGTTTCCGCCACCGCAGGTGAGCCCTCGCCCGCGGCGCACCTTCCGTCGCCGCTCTGGAACGGCCAACGGACCCCTATAAATGCCGTACGAGGCACTCAAAACCGCATCTTGTCTCAATTTTTCATCAATTTCATTCCGTAAATCAAAACTTCCTATTGACCAACCAAAGTCTTCCGCCTACATTTCCTCCAGCAAGCAATTTTCCGGAACGTCCTGTTCCACTTTATAAGACCCTCATCAGGAGACAACGCCATGCGCGACCTCGATACCACCTCGAATCCCGCCGTTTCCGGTGGCTCGGCCGCCGCGAAGGAGAGCCAGGTCCCGGCCGGCCCGCAGACCATGACCCCGTCGGAAGCCTTCGTTGAAACGCTGGCCGCCAATGGCGTGACCGACATGTTCGGCATCATGGGCTCGGCCTTCATGGATGCGATGGACATCTTCGCGCCGGCGGGCATCCGCCTGATCCCGGTGGTGCACGAACAAGGCGCCGGCCACATGGCCGACGGCTACGCCCGCGTGTCGGGCCGCCACGGTGTGGTGATCGGCCAGAACGGCCCCGGCATCTCCAACTGCGTGACCTCGATCGCCGCTGCCTACTGGGCCCACAGCCCGGTGGTGATCGTCACGCCCGAAGCCGGCACCATGGGCATCGGCCTGGGCGGCTTCCAGGAAGCCAACCAGCTGCCCATGTTCCAGGAGTTCACCAAGTACCAGGGCCACGTCACCAACCCGGCCCGCATGGCCGAGTTCACCGCCCGCTGCTTCGACCGCGCCACCGCGGAAATGGGCCCGACCCAGCTGAACATCCCGCGTGACCACTTCTACGGCAAGGTCAACGTCGAGATCCCGCAGCCGCGCCGCCTCGACCGCGGCCCCGGCGGCGAGCAGAGCCTGAACGAAGCGGCCGAGCTGCTGGCCAACGCCAAATTCCCGGTGATCATCTCGGGCGGCGGCGTGGTGATGGCCGATGCGATCGAAGAGTGCAAGGCCCTGGCCGAGCGCCTGGGCGCACCGGTGGTCAACAGCTACCTGCACAACGACTCGTTCCCGGCCAGCCACCCGCTGTGGTGCGGCCCGCTGGGCTACCAGGGTTCGAAGGCGGCGATGAAGCTGATCTCGCGCGCCGACGTGGTGATCGCGCTGGGCTCGCGCCTGGGGCCGTTCGGCACGCTGCCGCAGCACGGCATGGACTACTGGCCGAAGAACGCCAAGATCATCCAGATCGACGCCGACCACAAGATGCTGGGCCTGGTGAAGAAGATCTCGGTGGGCATCTGCGGCGACGCCAAGGCCGCCGCGGTCGCGCTGAGCCAGCGCCTGGCCGGCCGCACGCTGGCCTGCGACGCCAGCCGCGAGGCCCGCGCCACCGAAATCGCCAACGAAAAGGCCGCGTGGGAGAAGGAGCTGGACGACTGGACCCATGAGCGCGACCCGTACAGCCTGGACATGATCGAAGAGCAGAAGCAGGAGCGCACGCCCACCGGCGGCCACTACCTGCATCCGCGCCAGGTGCTGCGCGAGCTGGAAAAGGCCATGCCGGAAGATGTGATGGTGTCCACCGACATCGGCAACATCAACTCGGTGGCCAACAGCTACCTGCGCTTCGAGAAGCCGCGCAGCTTCTTCGCGGCGATGAGCTGGGGCAACTGCGGTTACGCCTTCCCGACCATCATCGGCGCCAAGGTCGCGGCACCGCACCGCCCGGCCGTGTCGTACGCCGGTGACGGCGCCTGGGGCATGAGCCTGATGGAAACCATGACCTGCGTGCGCCACAACATCCCGGTGACCGCGGTGGTGTTCCACAACCGCCAGTGGGGCGCGGAGAAGAAGAACCAGGTGGACTTCTACAACCGCCGCTTTGTGGCGGGCGAGCTGGACAACCAGAGCTTTGCCGGCATCGCCAAGGCGATGGGTGCGGAAGGCATCGTGGTGGATCGGCTGGAAGATGTCGGCCCGGCCCTGAAGCGCGCCATCGACCTGCAGATGAATCATGGCAAGACCACGATCATCGAGATCATGTGCACGCGTGAACTGGGCGACCCGTTCCGCCGCGATGCGCTGGCCAAGCCGGTGCGTTACCTGGACAAGTACAAGGACTACGTCTGATCGAAGTACTGCACACCGCCAGCTGACGGCGTGCTCCCTCTCCCGCTTGCGGGAGAGGGGAGAACACCAAGGGCATAGCGCAGGTCGCTGGCCCTTTTTTCAGTTTTACCGAGCCAACCACCATGAAAGCCATCCTCCGCATCATCGACCGCGCCCGCGCCGCGCCTCGCCGCATCGTGCTGTGCGAGGCCGAAGACCCGCGCATCCTGCAGGCCGCGCAGCGCGCGTCGCAGGAAGGCATCGCGCGCATCGTGCTGGTCGGCAACACGCGCCAGATCAACGCCGCCGCGGCCATCCACGGCATCGGGCTGGACGGCATGACGCTGGTCGACCCATCGACCTCGGCGCTCACGCCCTCGTTCGCGCAGCAACTCTTTGCGCTGCGCCAGAAGAAGGGCATGACGCTCGATGAAGCCAAGCGCGCCGTGCTCGATCCGCTGTGCTTCGCCAACCTGATGGTGCGCCTTGGCCACGCCGACGGTTCGGTGGCGGGCGCCGACCACACCACCGCCGACGTGGTGCGCAACGCGATCCAGCTGATCGGGCTGGCACCCGGCTTCCGGCTGGTGTCGAGCTTCTTCCTGATGATGCTGTGCGAGCCTTTCCACACGCTCAAGGGCGGGCTGATCTTCTCCGACTGCGGGCTGGTGGTGGATCCGGATGCCGATGCGCTTGCCGATATCGCCATGGCCGCGGCCGACAGCGCACGCACGCTGCTGATGGAAGAGCCGCGCGTGGCCATGCTGTCGTTCTCGACCAGTGGCAGCGCCAGCCATGCGGCAGTGGACAAGGTGGTGGCCGCCACCGAGCGCGTGCGCGCGCAACGCCCGGACCTGGCCATCGATGGCGACGTGCAGCTCGATGCCGCCATCGTCGCCGAGATCGCCGCGCGCAAGGTCGCGCATTCGCAGGTGAACGGCCACGCCAACGTGCTGGTGTTTCCCAGCCTGGAAGCCGGCAATATCGGCTACAAGCTGGCCGAGCGGGTCGGTGGCGCCAAGGCCATCGGGCCGATGCTGCAGGGGCTGAACAAGCCCGCCAACGACCTCTCGCGCGGCTGCAGCGCGGACGATGTGTTCCATGTCATCGCCGTCACCGTGGTCCAGGCGCAAGCCACCGCGGAACAGGCCAGCAAGGGCGAGCAGGCGGCGGCATGAAGGCAGAACTGTTGTTGCCGCTGCTGGGCCTGCAGGCCCTGCTCGGTGCCGGCACCTATTTCCAGACGGTGACCGGCTTTGGCCTTGGCATGATCGTGATGGGCGTCACCAGCGGACTGGGGCTGGCGCCCGTGGCCACCGTGGCCGCGGTGGTGAGCCTGGTCACGCTGGCCAACAGCGCCTGCGCGCTGCCAGGCAAGCTGCAGCATATCGACTGGCGCGCCGTCGCCGCGGCAGCCATCGGCATCCTGCCGTCGGTAGTGGTTGGCGTGCTGGTGCTGGAGTACCTGAGTTCCAGCGCAGCCACCCTGCTGCAACTGCTGCTGGGCGCCGTGATCCTGTATGGCGGCCTCAGCGCCGCACTCAAGCCCGCGCCGCTGGCGCAACGCTCCGGCGATGGCACCTTCTTCGTCAGCGGGGTATTCGGCGGACTGCTGAGTGGCATGTTCGGCGTCTCCGGCCCGCCGCTGATTTTCCAGTTCTACCGCCAGCCGATGAAGCCGGTTGAAATCCGTTGCGCGCTGATCCTGGTCTTTACCGTGACCTCCACCGTGCGCACGCTGTTCTCGGCCTGGCAGGGGCAGCTCGATGCCGCCGTGTGCGTGCAGGCCGCCATTGCCGTGCCGGTGGTGGTGATCGCCACATTGCTGGGGCGGCGTTTTCCGCCGCCGTTCTCGCCGATGACGACGCGACGCCTTGCGTTCGGCGTGCTGATCGGGATCGGGGTCAGCCTGATGCTGCCGGCGATGGTGGGGTGGGTGATGTAACGGCCGCGGCCGCCGTACGTGTTCCGTGCGATGTACGCGTAACGCGTACATCGCGAAATATCGGACAGCGCACACTGATGCGTGTCCGCGCCCTCACCGCCCCTCAGCGTCTTCTCGCCCCCACCAGACCCGCCACCTCATCCAGCATCGCCATGTCCACCGGCTGCGACAGGTCCAGCGCCAGCGTGTGCCGGTAGTAGGGGCTCAAGTCCAGCCCTACCCCCAGCCCCAGCACTTCCACATCCCGCAGCGCCTCATGCCGCGCCACCACGGCCTTCAGGTGGTTGTCGAGGTAGCAGGCGTCGTTGGCCTGCCCGGTCGCGGTATCCATGGGACTGCCGTCAGACACCACCACCAGGATGCGGCGCGCCTTGCCGCTGGCGTGCAGCCGCGCGCAGGCCCACTCCACCGCCTCGCCGTCCACGCCTTCGCGGAACAGGTCGGCCTTGAGCAGTGCGGCGATGTCGGTGCGCGCGCGCCGCCAGCTTCGCTGCGCGTCCTTGAACACCATATGGCAGGTCTCGTTGAGCCGGCCAGGGTGCTGCGGGCGGCCGCGCGCGAGCCAGTCGGCGCGGGCGCGGCCGCCGTTCCAGGCGTTGGTGGTGAAGCCGAGCACCTCGGTGGCCACGCCGGCCTGGTCGAGTGCGCGCGTGAGCATGTCGATCAGCAGCGTGAGCGGCTCGGCCTGCGCCTTCATCGAGCCGGAGCAGTCGATCAGGAAGCCGACCACGCAGTCGGCATGAGCCTTGTGCGCTTCCAGGCGGAAGAGCCGGCGCTCGGAGGGGGAGCAGACCAGCTGCGCCAGGCGGCGGCCGTCGATACGGCCGCTTTCCTCGCCGAAGGACCAGCCGTCCACGCGCGGCTGCGACAGCGCGGCGCGCAGCCGGCGTGCCAGCCGGGCGACGTTCACGCCCGCGCGCGCGATGCGTGCGTCGAGCCGCGTGCGGTACTCGTCCAGCAAGGCGCGGCGCACCAGCGTGGCGGCGCGCACTTCGCGGTCGTAGCGGGTGGTGAAGACGCGGTAGCCGTCGGTGGCGTTGGCCAGCACGCGGCTGTGGCCGCTGTCGGCCAGTGCAAAGTCTTCCGCAGGCGGTTCGTCGAAATCCAGCCACAGCGCAAACCCGGCGCGCGCAGCCGAGGCTGCGTTGTCGTCGTCTTCGCCGGCAAGCGGGGCTTCGGTACGGATCATCTGCGCCACCGCGCGCGCCAGCGCCAGTGCGTGCGCGGCGTAGGCGGCCTGGTCGTGGCGTTGCGCGCGCAGGCCGGCCAGCGCGGTGCCGAGCACCGGCACGATGGCGGCGCGCGTGGCTTCGATCAGGTCTTCGGTCTCTTCCAGCACCGGCTCACCCGTCAGGCGCGACCACGACACCTGCGCCACGGTATAGAGCAGGATGCCGAGATGCCCCTCGGTCAGCCCGGAGCGATGGAAGGCCCGCGACCACGCCATGAAGCGGTGGCGCAGGTTGGCCGCCACGCCGGCCATGCCGCGCGGCAGGCGGGTCTCGCAACGCAGCTGCTCAAGCAGTTCGAAGACCAGGCGCTCGACCGCATCTGCCGGGCACAGCTGCCGATGCAGCGCGGCGTCGGAATGCGCCTGGCGCAGGGCGGCACCATCGGCCGCGCCGCGCAGGCAGGTGGCCGTGTCAGTTTCCAGGTCCGTGCGCAAGTGCGGCGCATGCTGCGGCACCGGGCGCATCGCGCGCCAGAGCTGGCCGTCGCGGAAATGCAGCGCCGCATCGCCAGTAATCGCGCGCACCGCGGCACCGGACAGCTCATCCTGCCGCTGGCGCCGGCGCAACTGCTGCGCGACCGTGGCCGCACTCATCGCGCGGGCTCCGACTCGGAGCTGACGCCGGCGGCTTCGCCCGGCAGGTGGCCAAAGCAACGCTGGTAGTACTCGGCCACCACCGGCCGCTCGGCTTCGTCGCACTTGTTCAGGAAGGTCAGCCGGAAGGCGAGCGCGGGGTCGCGGAAGATCTGGCAGTTCTCGGCCCAGCTGATCACCGTGCGCGGCGACATCAGCGCCGACACATCGCCGGCGGCAAACCCGCGGCGCGTGAGCCCGGCCAGCGCCACCATCGCATCGGCCAGCGCGCGCCCGGCGTCGTGGTCCAGCTCCGGCACGCGCGCCAGCACGATGCCGGCCTCCTCTTCATGCGGCAGGTAGTCCAGCGTGGCGACCACGTTCCAGCGGTCGATCTGCGCGTGGTTGAGCAGCTGGGTGCCGTGGTAGAGGCCGTTGACGTTGCCCAGGCCGACGGTATTGGAGGTCGCAAACAAACGGAAAGACGGATGCGGGCGGATCACGCGGTTCTGGTCCAGCAGCGTGAACTTGCCGTCGCGCTCCAGGATGCGCTGGATCACGAACATCACATCAGGCCGGCCTGCGTCGTATTCGTCGAAGATCAGCGCCACCGGGCGCTGCAGCGCCCACGGCACGATGCCTTCCTGGAATTCGGTGACCTGGCGCCCGTCGCGGATAACGATGGCGTCCTTGCCGACCAGGTCCAGCCGGCTGATATGCCCGTCCAGGTTGACGCGCACGCAAGGCCAGTTCAGCCGCGCGGCGACTTGCTCGATATGGGTCGACTTGCCGCTGCCGTGCAGGCCCTGCACCATCACGCGCCGGTCGCGCATGAAGCCGGACAGGATTGCCAGCGTCACCTCGGGCTGGAAGCGGTAGGCCGGATCGATCTCCGGCACGTGGTCGTCTCGCTGGCTGAAGGCCGGCACCATCAGGCCGGAATCGATGCCGAACGCGCTGCGCACCGGAATCATCCGGTCCGGCTTGCCAAACTGGTCTTGCGTCACCTCATGCTCCTTGTTGCTTGCTGCCATGCCATCGGCACTGCGGCAAGCGGAGCAATCCGCGTGACGCCGTGCGCGCTATTCGTCCTCTTCCGCGCCGCCCTGCCAGCTGCCGGCGCTGTCGGCCTCGATCGCCGCCAGCGCGCCCGCCGCACGCTGCAGCGCGGGCAGCAATTGCAGCACCTTGTCGCGCGTCACGCGCATCACCGGGGCCTGCAGCGCCAGCCCAAGGTTGGACTTGCCGCCGTCCACGGCCGGCACCAGCACGCCGATGCAAACCAGCCCCGGCAGGAACTCTTCATCGTCCATCGCGTAGCCGTCGCGCTTCACGCGCTCCAGTTCGGCTTCCAGCTGCGCGTGGTCGGTCAGCGTGTTCTGCGTGTAGCGTTCCAGCTCAACGTTGGCCAGCAGCCGCTGGCGCTGCGCCGGCGCCAGCTGCGCCAGGAACAGCTTGCCCGTGGCCGAGCAGTGCGCGGGCACGCGCGAGCCCGGATGCAGGTAGAAGCGCAGCGGCGCCGCCGTTTCCACGCGGTCCAGGTACAGCACCTCGCCGCCGGAGAACGCGGTCAGGTTGCAGCTCTCGCCCACCTCTTCCACCAGCCGGCGCAGCACCATGTGGCGCGCACCGTGCGAGGTGCTGTTGAGCAACAGGTTCTCCGCCAGCCGGCGCAGCCGCAGGCCGGTGCCGTATTGCCGCCCGTCGCCGTTGCGCTGGATCAGGCCCGCCGCCTCCAGCTGCTGCAGCATGCGGTGCAGCGTGGGCTTGGGCAGTCCGGTTTCTTCCACCAGCGCCTGCAGGTTGAAGGACTGGTCCTTCTCCGCGATGACTTCGAGCAGGCCGAACAAACGCAGTGCCGGCGTGTCTCCATCCGGCTTGGCGTCACTTTTGGCGAGGCGCATATCGTTCATGCCTGGCTCCATCATAGGTAAGTTTCATTTTCAGAGTCAAATCATATCAATTATCGAAACTTCTGGTTGACCTTCCCCTGCGAACGGCCTACATTCCAGTGAAAGAACAATTTTTCGGAACTTCTTGTTCCAGTTTTTAAGCGATCACCGGAGACAAGTCGACATGTACGGATAGGCCATCCCTCCCAGGGATTGCAAATACTGAACGACCACGGCCCCAGGCTGGCAATTACTGCCCTGCCATCTATACCGAAGAGAAGCCGTGGCGCCTGCCTTAAACGCTGTACTGGCTGCAACGCAGTACCGACAGCTAGCGCAGCACAGGAGACACAACATGATCCAACAACCAGAGTCCGGCAACGGGCTATCCCACGGCCTGAAGCAACGCCACATGACCATGATCGCGCTGGGTGGCGTGATCGGCGCAGGCCTCTTTGTCGGCAGCGGCGTCGTCATCAAGTCCGCCGGCCCTGCCGCGGTCCTTTCCTTCCTGATCACCGGCCTGCTGGTGGTGCTGGTGATGCGCATGCTGGGCGAGATGGCCTGCGCCATGCCCGGCACCGGCGGTTTCTATGAGTATGCGCGCGAAGCCTGGCGCGACCGCCCGGCGGTGGGCAACCTGGCCGGCTTCCTGACCGGCTGGATGTACTGGTACTTCTGGGTCATCGTGGTGGCGCTGGAAGCCGTGGCCGGTGCCGACCTGGTGCGCTACTGGCTGCCCGACGTGCCCAACTGGATCATCAGCCTGGTGCTGCTGGTGATGCTGACGCTGACCAACCTGGTGTCGGTCAAGTCCTTCGGCGAGTTCGAGTTCTGGTTCGCGTCAATCAAGGTGGCCGCGATCATCGTGTTCCTGTTCGTCGCCGGCGTCTATGTGCTGGGCCTGGCGCCCGGTGCCCATGGCATGCAGGTGGCCAACCTGACCGCCAACGGCGGCTTCATGCCGCACGGCATCGTACCGGTGCTGACCGGAGCGGTAGCCGCCACGGGCTTCTACTTCGGGGCCGAGATCGTCACCATCGCCGCCGCCGAGACCGCCGAGCCGCAGAAGGCAGTGGCCAAGGCCACCAGCTCGGTGATCACGCGCGTGCTGGTGTTCTATGTGGGTTCGATCCTGCTGGTGGTCTGCCTGGTACCGTGGAACTCCAACAGCATCGCCACGCCGTACGTCAGCGCGCTGAACGTGATGGGCGTGCCGGCGGCCGCGCAGATCATGAACGCGATCGTGCTGACCGCGGTGCTGTCGGCACTTAACTCGGGCCTCTATGCCTCGTCGCGCATGCTGTTCGCGCTGACCCGCCGTGGCGACGCCCCCAAGTCGCTGGCCCGCGTGAGCCGCAACGGCGTGCCGGTGCGCGCCATCCTGGTGGCGACCCTGTTCGGCTACGGTGCGGTGGTGATGTCCTATGTCTCGCCTGATACGGTGTTTGCCTTCCTGGTGAACTCGTACGGCACGGTGGCGATCTTCGTCTACATCCTGATCGCGATCTCGCAGCTGCGCCTGCGTTCCCGCCTGGAGCGCGAAGCGCCGGGCCAGCTGCGCGTGCGCATGTGGTGCTACCCGTACCTCACCTACCTGGCGATCGTCGGCATGATCGGCATCGTGGTGGCGATGGCCTTCATCCCCGACCAGCGCACGCCGCTTGCGCTGGGTGTGGTGAGCCTGGGCATCCTGCTGGTGGCCTACGCCGCGCGGCACCTGTTTCGCGGTAGCGTGGATCCGGTAGTGCCGCTGGCGGAGATGCCGCGCCCGGACCTGCATGAGTATTGATGACTGACCATGACTGACGTGGCGCGCCGGTGCGGTATGCTGGCGCGCTTCGCCGTCTAGGCAACGCCCCTACCCCATGAGCCTGAAGTCTCCCACCACCCTCTGGTCCCAGCTGTTCCAGCAGCATGCCCACTCGGGCCTGAGCCTGCAGGGCAAGATCCGCCAGATGCTGGTCTCGGCCATCCTTGACGAGCAGCTGCCGCAGGGCGAGCCGCTGCCCAGCAGCCGCGAGCTGTCGGCGCAACTGCGCGTGGCGCGCAACACGGTGGTACTGGCCTACCAGCAGCTGGTCGATGAAGGCTACCTGGTGGCGCGCGAGCGCAGCGGCTACTTCGTCAACCCGGAGATCCTGGGCACGCGCGTGAGCGGCGTGGCCTCGCTGCGCGGCGAGGCGGTGCCCGCCCGCTCAGGCGAGCCGGACTGGGAGCGGCGCTTTGTGTTCCGCCCCACGCAGCAGCGCAATATCGTCAAGCGCGCCAACTGGCGCGACTACCCCTATCCCTTCATCTACGGCCAGTACGACCCGGTGCTGTTCCCCACGGCGGACTGGCGAGAATGCTGCCTGAAGGCGCTCAGCGTGCTCGACATCCACGACTGGGCCCAGGACATGATCCTGCGCGACGACGAATCGCTGGTGCAGCAGATCCGCACCCGCGTGCTGCCGCGCCGCGGCGTGTGGGCCGGCGCCGACGAGATCGTGGTGACCGTGGGCGCGCAGCAGGCGCTGTACCTGCTGGCCGACCTGCTGGTCAGCCCCGACACGCCGGTGGGGATCGAGGACCCCGGCTATCCGGACGCACGCAATATCTTTGGCTCGCACACCTCCCACCTGGTGCCGCTGCCGGTCGACGGCGACGGCCTGACCCTGTCTGACGCGCAACGCGCCTGCGACTACGTCTACGTGACCCCGGGCCACCAGTGCCCCACCACCGTCACCATGCCGCTGGCGCGCCGCCAGGCCCTGCTGCGCCAGGCCGAGGAAGCTGACTTCGTGCTGATCGAGGACGACTACGAAAGCGAAAGCCGCTTCGAAGGCGACCCCACCCCCACGCTCAAGAGCCTGGACCGCAGCAACCGCGTGATCTATGTCGGCAGCCTGTCCAAGAGCCTGGCGCCGGGGCTGCGCATCGGCTATATCGTCGGGCCGGCGGCACTGATCGCCGAGCTGCGCGGCGCGCGGCGGCTGATGCTGCGGCATCCGTCGGCGTATATCCAGCGCGCGTTCTCGCTGTTCCTGTCGCTGGGCCACTATGACGCGCACCTGCGCCGGCTGGCGGCCGCGCACCGCGAGCGCGCCGAAGCCGTGCTGGCGGCGCTGGCCACGCATATGCCTGACTTCCGCGCGGTGCCGATCGCCGGCGGCGCCTCATGCTGGATCGAGGGGCCGTCCTGGCTCGATGCCGATGCGCTGGCGCGGCTGGCCGAGCTGCAGGGCGTGCTGATAGAGCCCGGCAGCGTCTTCTTCATGGCCGAGCCCGCGCCGCGCAATGGCTTCCGGCTGGGATACTCGTCGATCTCGCTGGACCGCATCGAGCCCGGCATCCGCGTGCTGGCGGGCGTGGCGCGTGAGCTGCAGGCCACCGCCAGCGGCGCCACAACCATCGCCGCCGTCACTTCCCGGGTCCGTCCCGCGGCCTGAGCCAGCCCGCGGCGGTGTCTGCCGCCGCTGGCCCAAGCGATTGTCCCGAACTGGCGCTACAGCGCCGCGCGCGGCTTCCCTATCCTCGAGTCATGGCCGGTTCCCCACGGACCGGCAGACAACACTCAGGAGACCAACCCATGTCCAAGGACAACACCGCCGCCGGCATCGAACTGCTGCAGGCCTTCAACGACGCCTGGAACCGCCACGACATCGAGGCCCTGATGGGCTTCATGGCCGATGACTGCGCCTTCCACGGCGTGGCCGGGCCCGAGCTGCTGGGCCGCAGCTTTATCGGCCGCGACGCGGTGCGCGAAGGCTTCCAGCTGGCCTGGCAGACTTTCCCCGACGCGCAGTGGGTCGATGGCGACCACTTTGTCGTGGGCGACCGCGGCGTGAGCGAATCCACCTTCCGCGGCACCCGTGCCGACGGCGCCCGCATCGAGGCGCGCATGGTGGACGTCTTCACCTTCCGCGACGGCAAGATCGCGGTCAAGAACGCGTACCGCAAGGATCGCCCGCCCGTCGTAGCGCCCGCAGCCTGACCGAGGAGACGCGCCATGCAAGCCGTAGCCCCCCGCAGCCTCCTTGCCGGCGAGCAGTCCACCGCTCCCGCCCGCCCGTACGACCCCGCCTACGACC
>NZ_JBYSZW010000008.1:0-166351 GCF_058787575.1 Cupriavidus sp. FW305-3-2-15-C-LB2 | reverse complement strand
CAACGCCCCCATGACCCCGACCCTTCTGATCGCCGACGACGAAGCGCTGCTGGCGCGCGTGCTGGAATCCGAACTGATGTCGCTGTGGCCCGAGGCCCGTATCGTTTCCGTGGTCCACGACGGCGTGGCCGCGCTGGCGGCGGCGCGCGAGCACCAGCCGCGCGTGGCCTTCCTGGATATCCGCATGCCGGGCATGAGCGGCATGGATGTGGCGCGCGAACTGATCGAATTCGACACCCCGCCACTGGTGGTCTTCGTGACCGCATACGACCAGTTCGCGCTGGAGGCGTTCGAGCGCGCCGCGGTGGACTATGTGCTCAAGCCGGTCCAGCGCGAACGGCTTGAGGCCACGGTGCAGCGTCTGAAGGACCGCCTGGCCGGCCCCGCCGACGATGAAGACACCGAGGCCGAAGCCTCGATCGCGGAGACGGACCGGCTTGGCCAGCTGCTGGCGCGGCTGGAATCGCTGGAGCACGCCACGCCAGGCCCGGGCGGCGCGCCGCAGCGGCAGTACCTGCGCTTTATCAAGGCACTGGTGGGGCAGGAGGTGCGTATCATCCCGGTGGACGAAGTCATCTACCTGGAGGCCACCGACAAGTACGTCAACGTGGTCTCCGGCGCCGGCGAAGCGCTGATCCGCACCAGCCTGCGCGAGCTGACCCAGCAGCTGGACCCGGAGCGCTTCTGGCAGGTGCACCGCGGCACCGTGGTCAACATCACCTGCGTGGCCAGCGCGGTCAACCAGTCGCTGGGACGGCTGTCGCTGCGGCTGCGCGACCGTCCTGAACTGCTGCCGGTGGCGCGACAGTACGCGCACCTGTTCAAGCAGATGTAAGCGCGGTTGGCGGGAGGCGTGGCCGCCACCTGGCTGCAGAGGACAGGGGTTTTCCTCTATGATGCGGGCTTCGGCCCGTATTTTTTTGGGCTGCCGCCTTCCGTCCTGCCGCATAGCCCCTGCCACCAGCGCCATGTCCACCGCCGCACTCGATCCCACGCGCAACCCTCTTCGTCATGACGCCCAGGTGATCGGGCTGGTTGGCCTGGCTCACGGGGTCTCCCACTTCTACCACCTGCTGCTGGCTCCGCTGTTCCCATGGATCAAGGCGGAATTCGGCCTGAGCTATGCCGAGCTGGGCCTGCTGATGACGGTGTTCTTCGCGGTCTCGGCGGTGGTGCAGACCGCGTCCGGCTTTGTGGTCGACCGCTTCGGCGCGCGGCCGGTGCTGTTTGCCGGGCTGGCCTTCCTGGGCGCCGCGGCCTTGCTGCTGTCGACCAGTTCCGGCTACGCCGCGCTGCTGTTCGGCGCGGCCGTGGCGGGGCTGGGCAACGGCGTATTTCACCCGGCCGACTTCACGCTGCTGAACAAGCATGTGTCGCAGCCCCGGCTGGGACACGCGTTTTCGGTTCACGGCATTTCCGGCAACCTGGGCTGGGCGGCGGCGCCGCTGTTCCTGGTGGCGATCGCCAACCTCGCCAGCTGGCGCGTGGCGCTGGCGGCGGCCTCGGCAGTCGCCTTTATCGTGCTGGCCGTGCTGGTTGTGCTGCGCCATGTGCTGGACCCGCGCGAAGTGCAGGGCGCCGTGGGCCGGCCCGCGGCCAAGGCTGCGGCCGGGGTGGCCACATCCGGCGGCAGCGTGCTGGGCTTTCTGCGCCTGCCGCAGGTGTGGGTGTGCTGGGCCTTCTTCCTGCTGACCACGTTCTCCGCGGCCGGCATCCAGAGCTTTGCCCCGACCGCGCTGACTTACCTGTACGGCATGCCGTTCACGCTGGCGACCGCGTCCTACACCATCTACATGCTGTGCAGCGCCGGCGGCATGATCGTCGGTGGCTTTGCCGCCGGCCGCACCAGCAACCATGACCGGCTGATCGCGGTGAGCTTCACGGTATCGGGGCTGATGGCGGTGCTGGTCGGGTTGAACCTGGTGCCGGCGCTGCTGGTGCCGGTGCTGATGGGCGTGATCGGCTTTGGCGCCGGTACCGCCGGGCCGTCGCGTGACCTGCTGGTGCGCGCCGCCGCCCCCGCCGGTGCCACCGGGCGCGTCTATGGCGTGGTCTACTCGGGCCTGGATATCGGCCTGGCGTGCGGCCCGCTGTTCTTCGGTGCGCTGATGGATGCAAAGCTGCCGGCCTGGGTGTTCTTCATGATCGGCGGTTTCCAGCTGCTGTCGATCTTCACCGCGGTGACAGTGGGCAACGGCAACCGCTCGCGCCGCGGCGCGGCGGCGGGCCAGGCGGAGGCCGCCTAGCCCGGGCCGGGCCACCCAAGCACCGCCTTCCGAATTCGATTGCCTGAGGATGCTTTCATGTCAATGACGCCGGCCAACACCACCCAGCCTGACGATTCCGAACACGGCACGCCGCTGCCGGGCGGCCATATCCTGGTCGATGCGCTGCTGGCGCACGGCGCCGAGCTGGCCTTCGGCGTGCCGGGCGAAAGCTACCTGGCCGTGCTCGACGGCTTCCACCGCCGCCGCGATCAGTTGCGCTTCATCATCTGCCGCCAGGAGGGCGGGGCCGCGGTGATGGCCGAGGCCTACGGCAAGCTGACCGGCCGCCCCGGGCTGGCCTTCTGCACGCGCGGGCCGGGCGCCACCAATGCCAGTATCGGCGTGCACACCGCCTTCCAGGACTCGACGCCGATGATTCTGTTCATCGGCCAGGTCGGCACCGACTTCATGGACCGCGAGGCCTTCCAGGAAATCGACTACCGCCGCATGTTCGGCCAGATGGCCAAGTGGGTGGCGCAGATCGACCGGGTCGAACGCATCCCCGAATACATTGCGCGCGCCTACCAGACCGCCACCTCGGGCCGTCCGGGCCCGGTGGTGCTGGCGCTGCCCGAAGACATGCTGGCGCAGACTGCGGTAGTGCCGCAGCTGCAGGCCTACCAGCGCGTCATGAGCTGGCCCGGCGAGGTCGACCTGGCGCGGCTGGCCGAGATGCTCGACGCCGCCGAGCGTCCCTTCGTGCTGGCCGGCGGCAGCGGCTGGACGCCGCAGGCCTGCGCCGACCTGCAGGCCTTTGCCGAGCGCTTCGCGCTGCCGGTGGGCTGCGCCTTCCGCGGCCAGGACCTGTTCGACAACTGCCATCCCAACTACGCCGGCGATGTCGGCATTGGCATCAACCCAGCGCTGGCCGAGCGCGTCCGCAATGCCGACCTGGTGCTGGCCATCGGCCCGCGCCTGGGCGAGATGACCACCGGAGGCTACGCGCTGATCGCCGCGCCGCGGCCCGCGCAAAAGCTGATCCACGTGCACGCCGGCGCCGAGGAGCTGGGCAGCGTCTACCAGGCCGACCTGATGGTCCAGGCGTCGATGCCGGCCATCGCCGCGCGCCTGGCCGGCCTGCAGCCCACGGCCGAGCCGCGCTGGCAGGCGTGGACAGAAGCCGCGCACGCCGACTACGAACGCTACCTGCAGCCGCCCCCATTTACGGGACAGGGGGTCGACATGGCCGAAGTCATCCGCACGCTGGACCAGCTGCTGCCGGCCGACGCGGTCGTGACCAATGGCGCCGGCAACTACGCCGGCTGGCTGCACCGCTATTTCCACTATCGCCCGTTCACCAGCGGCGGCCGCGGCCAGCTGGCCCCGACCAGCGGCGCGATGGGCTATGGCGTGCCGGCGGCGGTCGGCGCCAAGATCGCGTTCCCGCAACGCACCGTGGTGGCGCTGGCCGGCGATGGCTGCTTCCTGATGAATGGCCAGGAACTGGCTACGTCGATGCAATACCAGGCGCCGGTGATCTTCATCGTCGTCAATAACGGCATGTACGGCACCATCCGGATGCACCAGGAACGCGAATACCCGACCCATGTCTCGGGCACCGAGCTGCACAACCCCGACTTTGCCGCGCTGGCGCGCGCCTATGGTGCGCGCGGCGCCACCGTGACCACGACCGAAGCCTTTGCCCCGGCACTGCGCGAGGCATTGGCCGCACCGGTATCCACGCTGATCGAGATCCAGGTGGACCCGGACGTGATCACGCCGCGCACCACGCTGAGCGCCATCCGCGCGCAGGCGCTGGCCAGCCAGCAACAGTGAGGCCGAGCGGCCCGACCGGATACTTTCTTGCCTATCAGGAGACCATCGATGAAGCCTGTCACCACCGACCTGTGCGACGCGCATGAAGACCACCTTGCCGACGGCACCCTGCGCGTGATGGCGCCGGTGTTCCGCGCCTTCGGCAAGCAGGGCGCCTTTGCCGGCCCCGCGGCTACGCTCAAGGTGTTCGAAGACAACTCGCTGGTGCGGACCGCGCTGGAAGCGCCGGGGCAGGGCCGCGTGCTGGTGATCGACGGTGGCGGCTCGCTGCGCTGCGCGCTGGTGGGCGGCAACCTTGGCCTGCTGGCCGAGAAGAACGGCTGGGTCGGCATCGTCGTCAACGGCTGCATCCGCGATACCGCCGAGCTGGACGTGTGCGACATCGGCATCCGCGCGCTGGCCGTGCATCCGCAGAAAAGCCAGAAGCGCAACGTTGGCGAAAGCGACGTCGCGGTGCAGATGCCCGGCGCAGTGGTGCGCCCGGGCAACTGGATCTACGTCGACGCCGACGGCGTGCTGGTCTCGGACGAAAGGCTGGGGAACTGAGCATGCCGCGCGTCTTTGTCTACGGCACGCTGCGCGCCGGCGAGGTCAACGACCTGAACGCCGCCGCGCAGCGCCACGGCATTGCCGCGCCCACGCTGCTGGGCACGGGTACGGTGGCCGGCAGGCTCTATGACTTCGGCACCTATCCCGGCCTGGTGCTGGACGCCAGTGGCGGGCCGGTCGTGGGCGATCTCTACGAGATCGCCGACGCGCTGTTGCCGGTGCTCGACGAGATCGAAGAGGTTTATCCCGGCCAGGCCACGCTGTTCGTGCGCGAGGAACGGGCCGTGTTGCACAACGGCCAGCCTGTCGCCTGCCTGCTGTATCCGGTGGCCGAGTCCGCGGTGGCCACGCTGCCGCGCATCGACAGCGGCGACTGGGTGGCCTATCGCCGCGCACGCGATACCGCCGCGGCCTGAGCCCCGGCTCGTTTCAAACGGACGGCGCCCATTCGCGGCGCCGTCTGCTTTTGCGTAGCATGGCCGGCGATGACATCGAACAATGGAATCGACGGCCATGAACGCTCCGCAATCCCTGCCGCCGCAGGTCTTCCCTCGGCAGTGCTTTATCCACGCCGGCGACGTGCGGCTGTACGCCACCAGTTGGGGCGAGCCCGGGCCAGGGCGGCCCACCATCGTCCTGGTGCACGGCTATCCCGACAGCAGCGAGGTCTGGCACGACGTGGCGGCGCAGTTGGCGGGGCGCTTCCACGTGGTGGCCTATGACGTGCGCGGGGCAGGGCGCTCAACCGCGCCGCACGCGACTGACGCTTACCGGCTGCAGAAGCTTGCCGATGACTTCATCGCAGTCATCGACGCGGTCTCGCCGCAGCGCCCGGTGCACCTTGTCGGCCATGACTGGGGTTCGATCCAGAGCTGGGAGTTCGTGACCGATGCTCGGCTGCAAGGGCGCATCGCCTCATTCACCTCATGCTCTGGTCCCTGCCTGGACCACGCGGCAATCGGCTTGCGCGAACTGCGCGGGCAGCGGTCGCTGGCTGCGTTGGGCAAGACCTTGCGGCAGCTCGCAGCATCGTGGTATATCGGCGCCTTCCACCTGCCGTGGCTGCCTGAGCTGACCTGGCGGCTGTGGCTCGGCCGTGCGTGGCCGCGCTACCTGCGCCTGACCGAGGGCCTGCGCACGGGGCCCAGCCCCACACAAACAGCCGACGGTTGCCATGGTGTGCGCTTGTACCGTGCCAACTTCGTGCCCGTACTGCGTGCCCCGCGCCACTGTCATGCCCATGCGCCGGTGCAGGTGATCGTGCCGTTGCATGACCGGTATGTGAAGCCGGCGCTAACTGAAGACTTGCACCGCTGGACCACGCAACTCTGGCGCCGCACCGTGCCCGCGCACCATTGGCTGCCGCTGGCCGACGCCCAGGGGTTTGCCATCATGGTGCGGGAATTTGTCGAGCATATGGAAGGGGAGCCGGCCTCACCGGCGCTGCTGGCCGCGCGCCTGCGCTAGCGGAGGCAGCGCATCCTGCGCATATTTCACGATGTGGAAAGATGTTTTGGACCGCAAAAATACATGGTTTGCGGAGCACAAGACCATTTCTCATGATGGAAGATCATTTCCCGCATCGTGAAAAAAAATCTATAAACCATTGAATTATTGGAAGAAAAAACTAAGCGGGAACTGTAGATCAAGGTTGTTGCAACGCGGGAGGGTTCTCTACACTCTTATATAAGACTCATGACATGAGGCGCGAAAAACAGCAGGCGACGCAGCCACCGCGACGTAGCCCAGGTCAGGTGATCAACAGATTCTCAGCCATCCCCGCATCATCAGGAGAGTGACCATGACCCGCCAAGAACAGATCCAGGCCCTGCAGAAAGACTGGGATACCAATCCCCGCTGGAAAGGGATCAAGCGCAATTTCACCGCCGAGGACGTGGTGCGCCTGCGTGGTTCGGTCCAGGTCGAGCACACCCTGGCCCGCCGCGGTTCCGAGAAGCTGTGGAACCTGCTGCACACGGAGCCGTTCGTCAACTCGCTCGGCGCGCTGACTGGCAACCAGGCCATGCAGCAAGTGAAGGCCGGCCTGAAGGCTATTTACCTGTCGGGATGGCAAGTCGCAGGCGACGCCAACCTGGCCGGTGAAATGTACCCCGACCAGTCACTGTACCCGGCCAACTCGGTGCCGCAAGTCGTCAAGCGCATCAACAACACCTTCCAGCGCGCCGACCAGATCCAGTGGAGCGAAGGCAAGGGCGACACCGACTTCTTCGCCCCGATCGTGGCGGATGCCGAAGCCGGCTTCGGCGGCGTGCTTAACGCTTTCGAGCTGATGAAGTCGATGATCGAAGCGGGCGCCGCCGGCGTTCACTTCGAAGACCAACTGGCTTCGGTGAAGAAGTGCGGCCACATGGGCGGCAAGGTGCTGGTGCCGACCCGCGAAGCCGTCGCCAAGCTGACCGCCGCGCGCCTGGCCGCCGACGTCTCGGGCGTGCCGACCCTGGTGATCGCCCGTACCGACGCCGAAGCCGCGGACCTGCTGACCTCGGACGTGGACGACAACGACAAGCCGTTCTGCACCGGCGAGCGCACCGTGGAAGGTTTCTACCGCGTGCGCAACGGCCTGGAGCAGTCGATCTCGCGCGCCCTGGCCTACGCTGAAGTCGCTGACCTGGTGTGGTGCGAAACCGGCAAGCCGGACCTCGAGTTCGCCAAGAAGTTTGCCGAAGCCGTGCACGCCAAGTTCCCGGGCAAGATGCTGGCCTACAACTGCTCGCCGTCGTTCAACTGGAAGAAGAACCTGGACGACGCCACCATCGCCAAGTTCCAGAGGGAACTGGGCGCGATGGGCTACAAGTTCCAGTTCATCACGCTGGCCGGCTTCCACTCGCTGA
Source organism: Cupriavidus sp. FW305-3-2-15-C-LB2 (assembly GCF_058787575.1). Classification (NCBI taxonomy): domain Bacteria; kingdom Pseudomonadati; phylum Pseudomonadota; class Betaproteobacteria; order Burkholderiales; family Burkholderiaceae; genus Cupriavidus; species Cupriavidus sp. FW305-3-2-15-C-LB2. Next base: position 158,907 of record NZ_JBYSZW010000008.1, on the reverse strand, counting down.
ACTACTCGATGTTCAACCTGGCCTACGGCTACGCCCGCAACCAGATGAGCGCGTTCGTGGAACTGCAGGAAGCCGAGTTCAAGGCCGCCGAGAAGGGCTTCACCGCGGTCAAGCACCAGCGCGAAGTCGGCACCGGCTACTTCGACGCCGTGACCCAGACCATCGAAGGCGGCCAGTCGTCGACGACCGCACTGAAGGGTTCGACCGAAGACGAGCAGTTCTTCGAAGACAAGAAAGTGGCCTGACTCTCCTGGTCACCCCCGCCGGAACGTGGGTCCGGCGGTTAAGGAAGGCGTGCGACCATCACGCCTTCTGATTTAGGCGCCGCGCCGTTCTCTCTCAGGGACGGCGCGTTTTTTTATTTTCCAATGCTGGGGCGGGTTAGCGGGTAGCTGTTCAACTGGTGTTCAAAACTCAAACTCCATGCAGAGTTACCGCCCAAGCCTGGCCGGGTTCACGCCGGCTATTTAGAAGCCTGACGCGGGACAGGTCAATGCCCGCATCTTCCAGAGCGGCGCGCATTCTCAAGTTATGTGTGCCGCCCCTTTTGCTTCGTGCCTTACCGCCTTTTCAATTCTTCACAATTGGAAAGTTCTGAAGCGTCAGCGCAGTCCATGTGTCCGCACGTCTTTGCGGAATAGGGATCCTAACGCGATTTCAGTCTTGCTTAATTCTGTTTTCAGGCGTTTTGGGCTGCGTAATTAGGAATCGTCTGATTTATTCCCCACTTCGCTGCTCCTATTATCGAGGCCGCGTTGCTGCACTCTCATTGGCTGGTCGATGGACGACCGAGCCACTGGCTGCTGACGGCGGCGACAGTCCACTTTCCACGGAGCGTGATTGCATGGGTAGCCGATTGCGGTTTTCCTTCCGTACCGTCACCGTTTCCGGCGACGGTCTGCCGGAACTGTTGGGGCAGCCATTGCTGCTGTTCTCCAAACTGTCCGGCACCGAGAGTATCAATTCCCTGTTCGAATACGAACTGGAACTGAAGACGCCCGACGAACGCAACGTGCTATACGGGCCGGCGGGTGACTTTGATATGGAGGCCATGCAAGGCAAGGAGTTGACCGTCAGCATCGAGCTGGACGGCTCCGGCACCGGTCCGGATGGCGGCTTCGGCAGCGGCAAGAGAGAGATTACCGGCCTCGTCACGGACGTACGCGGCCCCTACTACGAACACGAACGCATCCTGTACCGCCTGACCCTGCGCCCGTGGCTGTGGCTGGCCACGCTCACCAGCACCATCCGGCCTTATCAGAACATGACTGTGCTGGAAATCGTAGAGGCGGTGCTCAGCAAATACACTTTCCCGGTCGAGCGCCGCCTGCTGGATAGCCAGTATCCCAAGCGCCGATTTCAGATGCAGGCCGGCGAGACGGACTACCAGTTCGTGCGCCGCCTGCTCGCGGAATGGGGCGTGAATTTCCACTGGGAGCATTCGGACGGCCACCACCGCATGGTGTTGACCGATGGCAATGGCGCTTTCCGGAATATCCCCAGCCCTGCCTACCATGCCATTAGCTGGTATCCATCCTCGGACCGGGCGGACGAGGAACACCTTCACGAATTCGAGGTGCGCGACCGGCTCGTCTCGGGGGCCTGGGCGCAAGGCGATTACGACCACAACCAACCGCGCGCCGACCTCAATGTCTGCGCCGCCGACCCGCGCGACACCGGCCACGCGACCTATGAGCTGTATCACTGGCCGGGCGATTACGCCGAACCCAAGAGCGGCAACGATGCCCGCAAGGAAGGCGAGATGCTGGCGCGCATCAACATGGAACGCCTGCGGCAGCACGGCGTACGGACGCGCGGCAAGGGCAATGTGCGCGCGATGGCGTCGGGCCATACCTTTACCCTCAAGCGATTCCTGCGCACCAAGGCCAACCGCGAGTACCTGATTTTCGCCACGCACCTGCTGATCGAGGACGTGGGCGAGTTCGCCGGCAGCGGCCAGTCCTGGCGCTGCGAAGTCGAATTCGAGGCGCAGCCCACTAGCGAAATCTTCCGGCCAGAACTGGTCGAAAAGCCTTACATCGGCGGCCATCACAAAGCCAGGGTCGTCGGCCCAGCCAATCAGGAAATCTGGTGTGATGACCTGGGAAGGGTGCGCTGTCAATTCGTCTGGGACCGCTATGGCAGCTACGACGAGAATAGCTCCTGCTGGATTCGCGTCACCGGCTTTTCCTCCGGCGACCGCTTCGGCAACACGCACCTGCCTCGCATCGGCCAGGAAGTCATTGTCAGCTATGAGGGTGGCGACCCGGACCGGCCCATCATCATGGGACCGGTCAATAACCGGCTGAACCTGCCGCCGTGGGATCTGCCGAGCCAGCATGCCTTGTCCGGCTACCAGAGCAAGGAACTGTTCGGCGAAGGCCGCAACCACACGCTTTACGACGATACCCAGGGCCAGCAGCAGGTGCAGGTCGCGTCGGACCACCAGAACAGCCTGCTGGCGCTGGGCCACAACGTCCGCGTCAACGATTGGGAGGGGCGCAAGGACAAGCGCGGCGAAGGCTTTGAGCTTCGAACCGATGCGCATGGAGCACTGCGTGCCGCACTCGGCATGCTTATCACCACCTTCTCGCGCCGGAACGCCGAAGGCAACATGATGAATGTCAGCGATGTCATTCAACTGATGCAAAAGGCCCTGGATATCGCCAGCACCATGGGCGACAAGGCGACCGAGGCGCAGGCGCAGGATGGCGAACAGCCCGACATTGCAAGATTGCTGGAAAAGCAGCTTGAGCAAATCAAGGGCGGTGGCGAGCTGAAGGAGTTCACGGCGCCGCACCTGGTATCAGCGAGCCCCGCTGGCATTGTCTCGACCGCAGCGGGTTCCACGCACATCGCCAGCGGCACGCATACCGCGTTGACTACCGGGGAGCACCTGTCCGTGACCACGGGCGGGGGCTTCTTTGCCAGCATTCGCAAGGCACTGCGTCTGTTCGTATATGAAGCCGGCATGAAGCTGGTTGCCAACATGGGCGACATCGACCTGCAAGCTCTCAAGAACAATATCAACCTGTTGGCAAAGCTTGAAATCAACGCCACTGCCGGGAAGATCAGCCTAAAGGCAAAGGAAGTGCTGCTCGACGGCGGTGGCAGCTACATCAAGCTGACCGAAGGCGGCATTGAGAACGGCACCAATGGCGGGTGGATCGTGCACGCGGCCAGCAAGAACCTGACCGGTCCCAGCAGTCTTCCGGTGGAGCTAAAGGCGAGGCAAGTCTGCCTGGAATGCCTGCTCAAGGCGGCCGCACGCAATGCCGCCGTGGTTCCTCGATAAATAACCAGGAACAGCAGCTCGATGACAGAAGAAGAAAGCGCAGTTCATATCTACGTGCTGGCCGATGGCGCCGTGCATCCGACTCGCATTGGTGCATTGCTGCGCGAATCGGGCGCCGATTTTCGAAATGTGTATGCCGGCCTGCCCGAAGCCGATGCCGGCGACGCCTGCCTGTTCCTGGCGCGGGTGGACGATCCCAAAGCACCCTGGCTGGCGCAATTCGACGCGATGGATTTGTGGGCGCCATGCTTCACGCTCATCTGGAGCCGCGTGGACATTGACCGTCTCGCCCGTCATTTGCATCAGTTTCTCGTTGCGGACATTGGCGAAGGCATGACCGCCCTGATTCGCTACTACGACCCGCGCAACCTGCTGGTGACGATGGAAGTCTGGGGCGACGACATCGTGGAACGGATCATGCGACCCATTCAGCAATGGAAATACCGCGGCTACAGCGACGAATGGCAGTGCATTGACGGCCCGATGGAGGGCGAGAGCACACAGGAAACGCCGCTGTCCATTCAGCTCAGCCAGGAGCAACTGGACCGACTGACCGAACACTGCGAGCCGGATCAGTTGCTCGCGGCGCTCGCAGAGGATGGCGTGGTGGATGGGGCAGGTCCCTATCTCACGCGCTTCATGGATTTTCTGCCCCGTTATCAGCGTGCCGCCGAGTGGGGGCTGACAGAGCCAGCGGATCGAATGTACTTCTGCGAACTCTCGTACCGATACTGCCGCGACTTCGACGCCCACGATGAAATGCGACGCGCCTTGGAAGAACGTGCTCGTTCCGGGCAAGCCATGATCGCCTGCGCGGATGGGGTGCATCCATCCGTCTGGGAGCAGTTGGCGAAAAATGCAAAGCGGGAGGTCAACGCATGAAATCCTTGTTCGTGTCGGCCTTGATGGCGATATGCCTCGTCGTTTTGCCCGGCTGCAATCAAAGCTCCGTTGTTGGCACTCTGCCAAACGACGATCCTGACGCCCTGATGTCAGGCGATGTTGAGGGCCTGAACTACACCCCTTACTACGTTCACACCTTCAACATAGCGGGGCACGACAACGGCATCGGAGGCGGCGGGCCAAACATTGTTCCGGTAAGACCCGACTATATACCGACAGAGAGCGGTGGCGCCTGCTGTGGCACGTTTCCGGTCCGCTGGCGGCCAGGGCTAAAGGTCACGGTCCGCTGGATCGCCAACAAGAAACTTGATGGGCACGCATGGGGTTCCTGGTACAAGGCTGAGGCGGAAATTCCCGAATATGGCACAACCACTTATGGCATGTGGGTCATTTTCCTGCCAGGAGATCGCGTCAAGGTCATGGTTATGGATGGAAATGCAAACGGCTACAACAGGGTAAGGGCTCGGCCTGCTGACGACGATCCTTACGTGGCAGTCGGGCGGGTGGACGACGAAGCGAATCGTGAGGAAGAGGCAGCGCGCTTATTGAGATTCGGCGAGGTAATCAAAGCGGACCCATCAATCGGAGAGTCGAAATAATGAACGTATTGCGATGGCCGGAAAAAATTCCCCTGGGCGGCTTGGCGATAGATGCAAGCTGGGAGGTCAACGCCATGAAATCCTTGTTCGTGTCGGCCTTGATGGCGGTATGCCTCGCGATTCTGCCAGGCTGCAATGAAAGCACTGTCGTTGGAGCTCACTCAAACGACGATCCTGACGCCATGATGTCAGGCGATGTTGAGGGCCTGAACTACACCCCTTACTACGTTGACAGGTTCATCATAACGGGACATGACAATGGCATCGAAGGTGGCGGGCCAAACATCGATCCGGCAAGGCCTGACCATATTCCCGCACAGAGTGGTGGCGCTTGCTGTGGCACGTTTCCTGTCCACTGGCGTCCTGGGTTGAAGGTCACGGTGCGCTGGATTGCCAACAAGAAGCTCGATGGGCACGCTTGGGGTTCCTGGTATAAGGCGGATGCCGAGGTTGCGGAGTATGGCCTGCGCACAGGGGGGATGTTTGTCATTTTCCTGCCAGGGGACCGCATCAAGGTCATGGTACGAGACGGCAATGCGAACGGCCATAACAGCGTTGCTATTCGGCCGGCTGACGATGATTCCTACGTTGCCGTTGGTAAGGTGGACGATGAGGCGAATCGTGAGGAAGAGGAAAGACACCTCAGGAATTTCGGCAGCGTAATTAAAGCAGATCCATCAATTGGAGATTTAAGGCAATGAGCATATCGCGATGGCCTGAAATTGGAAGCGAGTGTTCGTTTCGGGGGAATTATGATCGCCTGCGCGGATGGGGTGCATCCATCCGTCTGGGAGCAATTGGAAGAAGATTCGAAATGGGAGGCCAGCGCATTAAATCCCTGTTCGTGTGGGCTTTGATGGCGGTGTTCCTTGCCTGCCTGTCGGGATGCGAGCCCCATGCAATCCAGCCAGTCGATGACCCGAACGAGATGCAAGACGGCGGCGTTAGCGGACTGAACTATACCCCTTACTATATCGCTACCTTTGGCATTGCCGGAGACAATGGAATATCAGGGGCTGGCCCAAATATCTCACCGGCCACTCCGAGTAATACGCCAACCGGTGGGGGTGGGGAAATGTGCTGTATTTCGTTTCCGAAGAAATGGCGGCCGGGCTTGAAAGTAAGCGTTCATTGGATAGCCAATAAGAAGCTCGATGGTAATGCTTGGGGTTCCTGGTACAAGGCTGATGCGGAGATTGCAGAGTACGGGCCGAGGGCAGGTGCCATGTTTGTCATTTTCCTGCCTGGGGATCGCATCAAGGTCATGGTGCAGGATGAAAATGCAAACGGCCATAACAGCCTTGCATTTCGGCCGGCAGATAGCGACCCCTATATTGCTGTAGGGAAGGTGGACGATGAAGCGAATCGAGAGGAAGAGGCAGCGCGCTTAGTAAGATTTGGCGAGGTAATCAAAGCGGACCCATCTATTGGAGACTTGAAACAATGAGCGTATTGCGATGGCCGGAGAAGATGCCAGAGGGCGGGCTGCTGTCGAAAGGCAAGGACGCCTATGATCTAGGCAAGGGGAAAGTCCGCGACCCCCACGCGGGATGCGAACAGATCCTGCATATCAGCCTGTTTTTCGATGGCACGAACAACAACGACGACGAGAGTAACAAAGCGTTTCGGGACTCCAAGTGGAAGGCTCACACAAATGTAGCCCGGCTCCATGCGGCCGCACGAGAAGAGCATACGTATGGCATCTATCGATACTACATCGCCGGTGTCGGCACGCCACTTCCGGAAGTTGGGGAAACCGAGTACTCCTCAATTGGCAAGGGGTTCGCTGTTGGCTATGGGCGTCGTTGCGTGTGGGCTTACACGCGCGTCCTGAATGCCGTCTATCAAGCAATTGCGGGTTCTGATGCTATTCTGATTGACAATATTGAAGCCAAGGCGCTTTGCCTGGCTGCTGCTGATGGCTTCCGGCCGTTCTCCAGTGTCTTCGACATGAAGCACAAGAAGCTGGCCGGCATGCAGCGGGATCGTAAGCGGGACAGCCATCGCAACAAGATGGTCAAGCAGGTGTGGATCAACGCCTTCGGCTTCTCGCGGGGGGCAGCCGGGGCGCGTTCGTTCATTGGCAAGCTAACCCGCGACTGGGCACCCGGCGGTAAGATTGCGGGCGAGATTCCCTACAAGATCAACTTCATGGGGTTGTTCGATACAGTGGCGTCGGTCGGGCCGCCCGATTCGTTCAAGTCCGCCCTCGATATCAGCGTGTTTGACGGGCATTTCGCCTGGTCGAATGACGGGCTGATGAACATTCCCAAGGACGTGCAGCGTTGCGTGCATTTCTTTTCCATCCATGAGCAGCGCATGAGCTTCCCATTGGACACCATCCGGGAAGGCAGCGCTTATCCGGGAGGCCCAGGCCAGCGACTTGAGGTTGCCTTTCCCGGGGTGCATTCGGATGTCGGAGGCGGCTATCCGCCAGGGGATCAAGGCAAGGCGCGGGATGGGGATGGCGACAAGCTCAGCCAGATTCCGCTGCACCAGATGTATATCGAAGCGTTGCGGGCCGGAGTGCCTCTGCAATTAGAGGAGGAAATCATTCGCGTGCACGGTAAGCAGCATGATCTGGTGCTGAATGAGCCCTTGATCGATGCCTTCAACCGTTGGCTGGACAGAACCGTCGAAATTTCGCGCGTCGAAGATGCCTTGCGATTCGGCATGCGCCAGAGCCTTGCGTGGCGCACCCTGCGTGCCCGATGGAACAAGGGCGACTATGTGACCAACCAGCCGTTCTTCCTGGCAGCGCATGAGGACGGCATGACGCCGCACCAGTTGGAGCAGCAGGTTGACAAGGCCATGAAAACCGATGCCGAGGCGATCAAGATTCGCAAGCGCATCGATGAGTTGGCCGCTGCCCGCACGGCGCTTGGATTGGCCGGGATGGCGCAGGAAGGATACATCAGCGCCGACCAGATGCAGGAGGGCGAGAAGCTGGACAAGCAGGCAAGGCAGGCATGGGATGTGCTCCAGCGGCGTCGAGAGCAGAAGTACCAGGAGGTTGCACGAGCGAAGGACAAAACCCGGCCCGGCGAGGGGGCCGCTGAGACTGTGACCAACGACCAGCACGATCTCCGCGAAGCTGCCGAGGAATTCCGGCTGCTGCTGGGCTATCTCCATCCCGAGCAGCGGGCAAGCCTCGGCGTGGAGCTATCGCCCATGACGCCGCGACCGCCGGCGGTAGGCGCTCACATGCTCTGCCCGTTACGCGTTCCTCTGGCCGCATATACCAACCCGACCGGTCAATACCTCTGCGTGCCGCGCGAGAACGACCCCGACAGCAAGCGCGTGCTATTGATCCCCAAGGACTTCTACGTCCAGACCGCGGTATTTTCAGAATTCGACGCCGAGAAATTCGATGTCCTGGTGCTGCCGGCCAGAGACATGCTCGATCAATTGCGCGCCTGGACGGCACCAGCGGTGGTCGACCAATTCGCGCGCCAGGAGCAGGCAGCCATTGCCTTGTTCGACAACTATGTCCACGACAGCCGGGCCTGGTTCCGGGTGCCCGACTTCCATGAATATGCGCCCGGCGGTTATGGATGGGCGCGCGTGTTCTTCATCGGCCATGACAACTGCGTGCGGCATCTGGGATTCGGCACGGATGCGTTGGTCAAGAGTGTCAATACGAGTCCAAAGCCTACGCCCGCGGAAATGGCGATGCATGATTAACAATACAGAGATTGGCTGAGTCGATCCATGTTGGAGACTAATCCCACCCCTCGCAAAGCCCCATCCTGGTTGCCGAAACAGGGCGGCCAACCGGGCGGCAAGCCATCACCGAGCCCCAGGGAGAAGCCGAAGGCAAAGCGGAAATCCGCCCAGGACATCGATGCGGCTATCCAGGGCAAGGATGCGGAACCGGTCACGGTCGCCCCCTACGATGACGCCATGCTGGCGAAGCGACTGAAGGCCATCCAGGCCGCTCGCAATCCGCTCCATGAGGCAGCTCGACCACTACTGCGGGCGATGTGTGACCTGAAGCCGAAGATGAAGCTTCGGCGCAGGCAGGTGGAGCAGTTGCGCGCCTTGCTGGAGCGAGAAGTTCGCGCGTTCAGGACGCTTTGCCATCAGGCGAACATCGAGCCCGACCATATCACCATTGCAAGCTACACGCTTTGTTCGGCACTGGACGAGGCGGCACAGCATTCGAAATGGGGCGGCGGAAAAGACGGCACCGGCGTCTGGGCACAGATGGCGTTATCCAGCCAGTTCCACGGAGACCGCGAAGGCGGCATCAAGGTCTACCAACTGCTGGCCCGCGCCATTGAGGACCCGCACGGCAAATGCGACCTGATCGAGTTGTTTTATCTCGTCATGAGCCTTGGGTTCATGGGCCGCTATCGGGTGGAAACCGGGGGAGACCGGCAGCATGAGCATATCCGGCAGAAGCTCTACGAACTATTGAAGTCACAACGTCCGCCGGTGCGGGATGCACTATCCGGCGATCTGGAAGTCTCCAAAGAACGGAACTTCCGGCCGCTGTGGGGTATTCCAGTCTGGATGGCAGTCACCGCATACGCGCTTGCGGCTCTTGTCGCTTTTGGATATTTCAAATATCAACTATCGACCCGCGCGCACGAAGTCGCGCGGGAGATCGAGGCGATTGGGGACGCGGCGGCGTCAGCGCTGCCCCGGTCACTACCCCCACAAGATGTCAAGGTTGGCGGCAGCGAAACGGGAGATGGTAGTCGCAAGCAGTGATTGCCTGCGAACAGGTTGGGGGGCGGTCCCGCTTGAGCCGACATCGAGGCACTGGGCCCGCGGCGGGCTCGAATTTGCTGAAACGCAATAAATTGTCACTTTTGCCAAGTTGCGGCATTTGGGTGATTCCCGCCGTAAGAGAGATGGCTTAAAGTGCCGTGGCCTTTATCGGCACTTTCCGAGCTACCCACCAAGAACAACATCATGAAAGCATCTCTCTCGCTCGCTTCCTGCGCCATCGCGGCGGCACTGCTGGCCGGCTGTTCCGGCGGCATGCCCACCAATCTCGATGGCGTGATGAGCGCCGGCACTTCGCTGGCCAAGGCTGCCACGCTGTCCGATGCCGACGTCAAGAGCCTGTCCGACCAGGCCTGCGCTGAATCGGACAAGACCAACAAGATCGCCGCTGCCAACACCACCTACAGCAAGCGCCTGGTCAAGATCATGAGCGGGCTGAAGAACAGCGACGTGCCCAACGTCAACGCCAAGGTCTACATGACCAAGGACGTCAACGCCTGGGCCATGGCCAATGGCTGCGTGCGTGTCTACAGCGGCCTGATGGACATGATGACCGACGATGAAGTGCGCGGCGTGCTGGGCCATGAGCTGGGCCACGTGGCGCTGGGCCACACCAAGAAGGCCATGCAGGTCGCCTACACCGCCACGGCCGCACGCGGCGCGGCGGCAGCTGCCGGCAACGGCGCGGTGGCGGCACTGTCGCAGTCGCAACTGGGCGAGCTGGGCGAGAAGCTGATCAATGCGCAGTTCTCGCAGTCGCAGGAAAGCGCGGCGGATGACTATTCCTTCGACCTGCTGACCAAGAACAAGGCCAACACGCGTGGCCTGGTGACGGCTTTCCAGAAACTGGCCAAGCTGGACGGCGGCAAGTCCGGCATGTTCTCGTCGCACCCGGGCTCGGAAGACCGCGCCAAGCATATCGAGCAGCGCATCAACAAGGCTTCGTAAGCGGCCTGCGCAAGCAAAAAGCCGCCCGCACCGGTCATGCCGGTGCGGGCGGTTTTGCTTTGCTGGCGCTGTGCGCCCGGGGGTCAGCGGTAGACGATCACCGGGATGTCGGTATGCGTCAGCACCTTCTGCGTCTCGCTGCCCAGCAGCAGGCCGGACAACCCGCGCCGGCCATGAGATGCCATGAAGATCACGTCGCAGCCATGGCGCTCGGCCGCGTCGATGATGCCCAGGTAGGGCACCGCGAAGGTCGACATATCGGCGTCGAAGGTCACGCCCGCCGCCGTGGCCAGGTTCTCGACCTCTTTCAGATACAGCTTGGCCTGGTTCTCGATGCGGTCCTTGAAGGCCTGCGGGGCTTCGACCACGATCTCGCTGAACGGCGTGTAGGGGTACTCCTCCAGGCAGACATAGGCCGTGATGCGCGCGCCGATGGCCTTGGCGAGCTCCAGCCCGCCGTTGATGGCTTTCTTGGAGAGTTCCGAGCCGTCGGTGGGTAGCAGGATATGTTGGAACATGCGGGGCTCCTTTTCTGACTAGGGATCGGGGCAGGGCAGCCAGCTGGCATCGGCGGATGCCGGGGCGCCGGTAAGCGCCTGTCACGAATCCATTGTAGTCAGTGTGCCGAGAAGGGCATTGCGCGGAATCAATTGCAATGAAAGCGTCTCAGCACACCGGCAGGCGCCTATCCTTCAGTCCGCCAGGACCTCGGCGACCGGCGTGGGGGCTGCGGCCTGTTCGGCCCGGCGCCAGTAGGACGGGTTGCCGTAGGTGTTCTTCAGGTGATCGATAAACAGCCGCACCCGCAGCGGCAGGTGCTTGCGCTGCGGAAACACCGCATGGATGCCGATCGGCGGCGCCTGGAACTCGTCCAGCACCGTCACCAGCCGCCCGCTGGCGATCTCGCTGCCGACCTCCCACCAGGAGCGCCACGCCAGCCCGTTGCCTTGCAGGCACCACTCATGCAGCACCGCGCCGTCGCTGCATTCCATGGTGCCGCCGACCTTGACCGTGACCGCGCGGCCTTCCTCCTGGAACACCCAGCCACGCTGCACATTGGCGCTGGCGCCAAAGGCAAGGCAGTTGTGGCGCTGCAGGTCCTCCGGCGCCATAGGGCGCCCGGCGCGCGCCAGGTACTCGGGCGAGGCCACCACCACGCGGCGCGTTTCGGCCAGCCGGATCGATACCAGGCTGGAGTCGGGCAGGTCGCCCAGGCGGATGGCGCAGTCGAAGCCTTCATTGACCAGGTCGACCACGCGGTCAGACAGGTCCAGCGTGATCGACACATCCGGATGCGACTCAATAAACAGTGGCACCAGCGGCGCCACGTGCTTGCGGCCGTAGCCCGCCGGGGCGGTCACGCGCAGGTGCCCGCTGGCCTTGACCCCGCCCGCCGAGACGCTGGCCTCGGCATTGTGCAGGTCGTTCAGGATGCGCTGGCAGTCTTCCAGGAAGGCAGAGCCTTCAAAGGTCAGGCTGATCTTGCGCGTGGTCCGTACCAGCAGCTTGACGCCCAGGCGCTCCTCCAGCGCGTCGATGCGCCGCCCGATGATGGCCGGCGCCACGCCTTCAGCCGCCGCCGCTGCGGAAAGGCTGCCGCGCGACGCGACGGATACAAAGGTCTCCAGTTGTTTGAAGTGGTCCACAAATGTTTGCCTGATGTGCCTGCGGTGTGCCGGCACGGTCACGCAAGCGGTGGCGTTGCGTCCATATGGCCGGCAGTGAGGAGGATTTGGTGCGGAGTTTTGTTTTAGTCAGCCAAGATTAGTTGCCTAAAAGTAAAAGATCAAGTGACCCGCGACCACTTTGCCGCACTGCAGCGTCTCCCTACAATTCGATGCATTCAATGGTGTACAGAGCCACGCAGCTGTGGTCTGCTCGTCCATCCACCCAGTCGCCCGTACCGTTGCAGGTTGCCCAGGCCCTCATGAACAAGATCCGCGCAGTCGTCTTCGATGCCTATGGCACGCTGTTCGACGTGTATTCCGTCACCGCGCGCGCGGAACAACTGTTCCCGGGCCGCGGCGAGGCGCTGGCGCTGCTGTGGCGGGACCGGCAGATCGACTACACGCGCATCCGCACCATGGCCGCCCCCGATGGCTCGCGCTACAAGCCGTTCTGGGCGATCACCGTGGACGCGCTGCGCTACGCCGCCGAGCGCCTGAACCTGACACTGGATGAAGCCGCCGAGGCGCAGCTGCTCAAGGAATACGCGTGCCTGTCCGCGTTCCCGGAGAACCTGGGAGCGCTCAAGCGCCTGCGCCGCGCCGGGCTGCCGCTGGGCATCCTGTCCAACGGCAATGCCGAGATGCTGGACATCTCGGTCAAGAGCTCCGGCATGCATGGCCTGTTCGACCACGTGCTGTCGGTGGACGCCGTGCGCCAGTACAAGACCGCGCCGGCCGCCTACGCGCTGGGGCCGCAAGCCTTCAGCCTGCCCGCCGAAGAGATGCTCTTTGTCTCGTCCAACGGCTGGGACGCCTGCGGCGCCACGTGGTTCGGCTACACCACGTTCTGGATCAACCGTGCCGGCCATCCGGCGGAGCGGCTCGACGTAGCCCCCTCCGGCACCGGGCACGACATGAACGACCTGCTTGAATTCGTCCGCGTCCGTGGCGTGGCGGTGTAGCAGGGTCCCTTCAACCAAGCCTTACCGCTATCGATCACAGGAGAAGACTGATGGCTATCACGCTGCCCGCGGGCATGAAGATTACCGGCGAGATCCTGCCGGCCTACGAAGATATCCTCACGCCGGAAGCCCTGGCCCTGGTAGACAAGCTGCACCGCGCCTTTGAGCCGCGCCGTCAGGAACTGCTGGCCGCGCGCGTGGAACGCGCCAAGCGCCTGGACGCCGGTGAGATCCCCGACTTCCTGCCGGAAACCAAGAGCATCCGCGAAGGCGACTGGAAGGTTGCCCCGATCCCCCAGGCCCTGGAATGCCGCCGCGTGGAAATCACCGGCCCGGTCGAGGCCAAGATGGTCATCAACGCCTTCAACTCGGGCGCTGACAGCTACATGACCGACTTCGAGGATTCCAACACCCCCAACTGGCACAACCAGCTGCAGGGCCAGGTCAACCTGAAGGCCGCCGTGCGCCGCACGCTGACCCTGGAGTCCAAGGGCAAGCAATACAAGCTGAACGACAAGATCGCCACCCTGCAAGTGCGTCCGCGCGGCTGGCACCTGGACGAGAAGCACGTCACCATCGACGGCAAGCGCATCTCGGGCGGCATCTTCGACTTCGCGCTGTTCCTGTTCCACAACGCCCGCGAGCAGATCGCCCGCGGCGCCGGCCCGTTCTTCTACCTGCCCAAGATGGAAAGCCATCTGGAAGCGCGCCTGTGGAACGACATCTTCGTGATGGCGCAGAACGAGATCGGCCTGCCGCAAGGCACCATCAAGGCCACCGTGCTGATCGAAACGATCCTGGCGGCGTTCGAGATGGACGAAATCCTGTATGAACTGCGCGAGCACAGCGCTGGCCTGAACGCCGGCCGCTGGGACTACATCTTCTCGTGCATCAAGAAGTTCAAGAACGACAAGGACTTCTGCCTGGCCGACCGCGCCAAGGTCACGATGACCGCGCCGTTCATGCGTGCCTACGCGCTGCTGCTGCTCAAGACCTGCCACCACCGCGGCGCTCCCGCCATGGGCGGCATGAGCGCGCTGATCCCGATCAAGAACGATCCGGAGAAGAACGCCATCGCCATGGAAGGCATCATCAGCGACAAGCGCCGCGATGCCACCGACGGCTACGACGGCGGCTGGGTTGCCCACCCGGGCCTGGTCGAGCCGGCCATGAAGGAATTCGTGGCAGTGCTGGGCGACAAGCCCAACCAGTTCGGCAAGCAACGCCCCGACGTGCAAGTGAAGGGCGCCGACCTGCTCGACTTCAAGCCGGAAACGCCGATCACCGAGCATGGCCTGCGCATGAACATCAACGTCGGCATCCACTACCTGGGCGCCTGGCTGGCTGGTAACGGCTGCGTGCCGATCCACAACCTGATGGAAGATGCTGCTACTGCCGAGATCTCGCGCTCGCAGGTGTGGCAGTGGATCCGCTCGCCGAAGGGCAAGCTGGAAGACGGCACCAAGGTGACGGCCGAGCTGGTGCGCAAGCTGATTCCGGAAGAGCTGGCGAAGGTGAAGGCACTGGTGGGTGGCGATACCAAGACCTATGACCGGGCTGCCGAGATTTTTGAGCAGATGTCTACGTCGGAGGATTTTGCTGAGTTTCTGACGCTGCCGCTGTATGAGGAAGTTTAAGCGGGTAGGGTGCTAGCAGGATGTAAAAACCGCAGCTTTGGCTGCGGTTTTTTCTTTTAGGATGCCGATCGAGTGTCCACTCAACTGTTGGAGTCGTTCAGGAAGGCGGTCACTCACTGGCACAGCCTCCAAATGTGCGCAGAACGTAAGCCTTCTGCGTGGAAGCCGCCAACTTACGGGCGCTGGATGACGGGGGCCACACGCATCGCTTGCGCACTACAATGCTCCTGTACAGGCGGCGTCCTGAGGGAGTCTCCAGATGACCGACAGCAGCGTGAAATCCAATCTTCGCAATACGTGGGAGTCGGCAGCACCCGGCTGGGCGAAGTGGGAGCATGTGTTTGCCACCAATCTTTCGGGCGCCACGGACACGCTCATCGATATGGCCGGTATCCGGCCGGGCATGCGCGTTCTCGATCTGGCCTGCGGTGCCGGCAGCCAGAGCATCCAGGCAGCGATGCGTGTGGGTGCCGGCGGCGAAGTGGTCGCCAGTGATATATCGGGCACCATGCTGGAGCATGTCCGCCGAAATGCCGCTCGTGCCGGTCTTCAGAATATCGAAACGCTGGAATGCGCAGTAGACGAATTGGACGAGACACTGGCGCCGTTCGACGCGGCAATGTGTCGATTGGGATTGATGCTTTTCCCGTCACCTGGTGAGGCATTGGAATCTGTCCGACGCGTACTCAAGCCTGGTGCGCGTTTCGCGGCGCTGGTCTTCACGACGCCGGCCAACAATCCCTTTATGGCCCAGCCGATGGCGATCCTTCTACGCCACGCGGGCAAGTCTCCGCCCGCCCCCGGACAACCTGGAATCTTCGCACTGGGAGGCGATGGCGTGATGGAACGCCTGATGAACGACAGCGGTCTTGGCGATGTGAAAACACAGCATGTTCGAGCGCAGCTCGTCTTGCCGAGCGCGTCCGATGCTCTGCAACTGATGCAGGAAGCCGCCGGGGCATACCGGGCTGTGGTAGCGGACCTCGACGTCGCGGCGAGATTGAGGGCCTGGAACGAGGTTTATGAATGCCTTAAGCAGTTCGACGTCGGTGAAGGCTTCAAGACCGAGCTTGAACTCATCATCGGGTCAGGCGCCAAGCCAGGATAGTTTTCGCCCGTTGGAGACTGAGGGTCGCCTGCGGGCTTTATCGCGTCGCCTCATGCGCGACACGGTACGACCGGAACGGGACCGCAACGGCGCCGTTCCCGGTCCCGCCGGACGGAGCGTGGTTGCGGCGCAGGCTATGGCATAGCCTGGAAGAATGAAAGCGTCCGGGCATTGGCCCGTTCGGCGGCGTCGGCGACATAGTGGACGCCCTGGTTTCGCGCGAAGGCGTGCATGCAGCCGGGATACGTGTGTATCTCGACATTGGGCTTGTCCGACAGCGCCGCGACGATCCGCGCCCGCGCTTCCGGCGGCACGAATTCATCTTCCTCGGCGATATGCATCAGCAGCGGCGTGGTGAACGTCGCGGCCTCGCCGAGATGCTTGTCGATGCCGACGCCGTAGTAGGAGACAGCCGCTTCGGCATTGGTGCGGACTGCGGTCAGGAATGCCAGCAGTCCGCCAAGGCAGTAGCCGACCGTGCCCACGCCGCTGGTAATGTCGTCCAGCCGCCGCGTGAACTGGATGGTCGCATCCAGGTCGCCCACGCCCGCATCGACATCGAAGGCCTGGTAGAGCGCCAGGGCCTTCTGCCATTCCGCATCGCTCTTGTCGGTGAGTTCGACGTTCGGCTGCTGGCGCCAGTAGAGATCCGGGCAGATGGCGGTGAAACCGTGTTGCGCGAAATGATCGCAGGTGGCACGCATGTCGTCGTTGATGCCGAAGATCTCCTGGATCACCACAATGGCCTTGCCGTTGGCCGCTGATGTCGGCCTGGCAAGGTAGGCCCGGAAGTTGCCGTCCGCTACGTCGATCGATGTGTACTCGCCCATGATGCCTCCTGTTATGCGGGGGTTTTGCCCATGCGGGCAGCCGTCAATGTAGCGCAATTCCCCGTCAGCGCGCGCCCAGCGCGGAGAGCAATGCGGCGGTGGTCAGGATGGCATGCGCGAACGTGGGCCCGTTGATCTCATGCGCGGCATGCAAGGCTTCCGGCGAGAATGCCGCGGTCGCGTCCCGCACCAGGGTCACATGGTAGCCAAGTTCCGCCGCGAACCGCCCCGTGGCTTCGATGCAGGTGTTCGCCAGCAAGCCCACCAGGACGACCTGCCGGATGCCGTGCTGCTTGAGCTGGAAATCCAGGTCCGTGTTGGCGAAGCCGCTGCCGCCCCAGTGCTCATGGACAATCACGTCGCCGGCCATGGGGCGGAAATCAGGATGCCAGTCTCCGCCCCAGGTGCCTTCGGCAAAGACCTGCGCGCGGCTGGCACCGAGCTGGTAGGGGCTGGCGTGCTGCCAGCCGAGATGCTCGTCCGGGCGGGCGCGATGGTGCGGCACGTAGAACACCTGTATGCCGCGCGAACGCGCCGCGCTGGTCACCGCACGCAGATTTGCCAGCGTCCCGAGTTTGTCCGCCACCGGCTTGGCCAGGCCGTTCAGCTTGCCGCCTTCGCTCAGGAAATCGTTGTACGGATCCACCAGCAGAAGCCCGGTGGACTCGCTGGTGTAGGCGGGGCCTGTCATGATCGTCCTCCCTGGCACTGGCAATCGTGCCTCTGCGACACTGGTCAGCGTTGCACGAACGCCAGCAGATCGTTGTTGATGAGATCCGGATGGGTCGTGCACATGCCATGCGCCAGGCCCTTGTAGACCTTCAGGGTGCCGTTGCGCAGCAGCTCCGCACTCAACGGGGCCGAGGCCCCGATGGGCACGATCTGGTCGTCGTCGCCGTGCATGACCAGCACCGGCACGTCGATCGCCTTCAGGTCTTCGGTGAAGTCAGTTTCCGAGAATGCCTTGATGCAATCGTATTGGGCCTTGACCCCGCCCATCATGCCCTGTCGCCACCAGTTGTCCTTCACGCCTTCCGAGACCTTCGCGCCATCGCGGTTGTAGCCATAGAAGGGCACCGGCACTTCCTTGTAGAACTGGGCGCGGTCGGTGGCTACCCGCTCGCGAAAGCCGTCAAACACCTCCACCGGCAAGCCCCCCGGATTGGCGTCCGTCTTGACCATGATCGGCGGTACGGCACCGATCAGGACCGCCTTGGCCACGCGCCCGGCGCCATGCTTCGCGACATAGCGTGCCACTTCACCGCCGCCAGTCGAGTGGCCGACATGGACAGCGTCCTTCAGGTCGAGGTGCGCAACGAGCGCGGCCACGTCGGCGGCGTAGGTGTCCATCTCATTGCCGATGGCGGTCTGGGTGGAGCGGCCGTGGCCGCGGCGATCGTGCGCAATGACCCGGAACCCCCTGGCCAGGAAGAAATGAAGCTGGGCATCCCAGTCGTCGGCGGTCAGGGGCCAGCCGTGATGAAAGACGATTGGTTGCCCCGCGCCCCAGTCCTTGAAGTAGATCTCGGTCCCGTCCCTGGTTGTAATCGTTCCCATGGCTTGCTCCGTCTGAAGGGGATTGGAAAGCCCGCGGCGGCTCGAGGACCCGATGTGTGCGATCGTCGCCAGCCTGTGCGCTGGCGGCATGGCAGCCTGCTTCACGGTCGGCAACCATCGCGGTGACGGCCATTATTCTCCTGGACTCTGGCCAGACGCTACGTAAAATCGGCAAATCGGATGGTGCCTGCCGAGCCTGCGCCAGGTGTCAGCCATCGCGCCGCAGGGCACTCCAATTCACTTGAGCGCAAGAGGGTGACGATGACCAACGCCAGCTATGCGGAGTTTGATGAATTCGAAGCGTCACTGTATGGCGTAAACGGCCGGTACATGCTGCGCTCGGCGCAGCGACGGGACTGGCGCCTGCGTGTGCTCGAGCTGAATGGCGTTGCCTTGATGGCCGGACAGGAAGGCGCCGCGACGATCTACAGTGGCGCAGGCATGCCGGGATGCTTCAACCTGTTCCTGCCGCTGAGCGGACATGAATGCACGGTGGTCGACGGGCGCCGGTTCGACCGCCATGCAATCGGCTGGATGGCGCCGGACCGCATGTTCCATATCGACGCCAGCCGCCCGGCAAGCTGGATGACAATCTCCATGCCATGCGAGCTCGTCTGCCGGTGGATGGCGACATACGCAGACAATGCCGACTTGTCATTGCTCGCCCGCAATCTTGTCCTGACCGGCGGTCCAAGCTTGGGCGCCCTGCTTGCGCTGACCCAGCGCCTGCTCTTCATCGATGATCGCCAGCCTGCCCAACTGCATCACCCGGCTGGCGAGCAGACCGCACGCAGCGAACTCCTCCGGCTCGCGTTCAACACCCTGCTGCCGCTAGCCGCGCGTAGCACCGACACTGCCAGGCACCAGAATCACCGGCGCATCCTGAGCCAGGCCATGGACTTGCTGGCAGCGGCGCGGCACACGCCCATCCTGCTTGAAGATCTGTGCGCAGCTACCAGTGCCTCGGAACGTACCATTCGCAACGTGTTCAACCGGTACGTCGGCATCAGCCCCCACCGGTACCTGGTGCTCCACCGCTTGCACCACGCGCGCCAGGCGCTGAAGCATGCCAAGGCAGGCGAGACGGTCACGAGCATCTGTATGCGCTTCGGGGTCTGGGACATCGGCCGGTTCGCCATGCAGTACCGCCGGCTGTTCGGCGTGCTGCCCAGCCAGACGCTGCGCGCGTCGCATCTCCGCATGCAGGCGCCACACTAGGCCGATGCCCGGCCTGGGTGCCTACTCGAAGAACATCTCGAAGACCTGCGTGCGCAAAACCACTGGATGGCCGCATCGCGGTGGTAGCCCGATCCCATTTTTATTGACCGACTCTGGCCGGTTTCTGACGACCATCCCATCCGTGCCCGGCCTGCCTCCGGCAACTGAAAGAGCGTTTCACATTGTGGAATTTGCTCCGGGTTTCCCCCGGCGCTATCTTTCGTTCCTTGAAAATGCTTTCCACATTGCGGAATTTAGTGTTTATCTCATTGAAAAATAAGGAAAAATCAACTCTTATGTCTTATATAAGACTTTGCCGCGACGCATCAAGAACGCCCTACAATGAACCCACGCTGCTCGCCTCGACATCCGCCAGCACACTCAACTATTTTTTCAAACGCGCTTTCTTCTTAGGAAATTCCCATGGCCCAGTATCAAGACGACATCAAGGCAGTTGCCGGTTTGAAAGAGAACCACGGCAGCGCGTGGAATGCCATCAATCCCGAGTATGCCGCCCGCATGCGTGCCCAGAACAAGTTCAAGACTGGCCTGGACATCGCCAAGTACACTGCCAAGATCATGCGCGCCGACATGGCCGCCTACGATGCCGACTCGTCGAAGTACACCCAGTCGCTGGGCTGCTGGCACGGCTTCATCGGGCAGCAGAAGATGATCTCCATCAAGAAGCACTTCAACAGCACCGAGCGTCGCTACCTTTACCTGTCCGGCTGGATGGTGGCCGCGCTGCGCTCTGAGTTCGGCCCGCTGCCGGACCAGTCGATGCACGAAAAAACCTCCGTCAGCGCGCTGATCCGCGAGCTGTACACCTTCCTGCGCCAGGCCGACGCCCGTGAGCTGGGCGGCCTGTTCCGCGAGCTGGACGCTGCCCAGGGCCCTGCCAAGGCCGCCATCCAGGCAAAAATCGACAACCACGTCACCCACGTCGTGCCCATCATCGCGGACATCGACGCGGGTTTCGGCAACGCCGAAGCAACGTACCTGCTGGCCAAGCAGTTCATCGAAGCGGGCGCATGCTGCATTCAGATCGAAAACCAGGTGTCCGACGAGAAGCAGTGCGGCCACCAGGATGGCAAGGTCACCGTGCCGCATGAGGACTTCCTGGCCAAGATCCGCGCCATCCGCTACGCCTTCCTGGAACTGGGCGTGGACGACGGCATCATCGTGGCCCGTACCGATTCGCTGGGTGCCGGCCTGACCAAGCAGATCGCCGTGACCAACACGCCGGGCGACCTGGGCGACCAGTACAATTCCTTCCTCGATTGCGAGGAGTTGTCGGCCGACCAACTGGGCAATGGTGACGTCATCATCAAGCGCGACGGCAAGCTGCTGCGTCCCAAGCGCCTGCCCAGCAACCTGTTCCAGTTCCGCGCCGGCACGGGCGAAGCGCGTTGCGTACTGGATTGCGTCACCGCACTGCAAAACGGCGCTGACCTGCTGTGGATCGAAACCGAAAAGCCGCATATCGCCCAGATCGGCGGCATGGTCAGCGAGATTCGCAAGGTCATCCCGAACGCCAAGCTGGTGTACAACAACAGCCCGTCGTTCAACTGGACCCTGAACTTCCGCCAGCAGGCGTATGACGCGATGAAGGCCGCGGGCAAGGATGTGTCGGCATATGACCGCGCCCAGCTGATGAGCGTGGAATACGATCAGACCGAACTGGCGAAGCTCGCCGACGAAAAGATCCGGACCTTCCAGGCCGACGCGTCGCGCGAAGCAGGTATCTTCCACCACCTGATTACGCTGCCGACCTACCACACCGCCGCGCTGTCGACCGACAACCTGGCCAAGGAATACTTCGGCGACCAGGGCATGCTGGGTTATGTGGCTGGCGTGCAGCGTAAGGAAATCCGTCAGGGCATCGCCTGCGTCAAGCACCAGAACATGTCCGGCTCGGACATCGGCGACGACCACAAGGAGTATTTCAGCGGCGAAGCGGCCCTGAAAGCGGCGGGTAAAGACAACACCATGAACCAGTTCTGATACCAGTAATACCCCAAGCAAAACGCCAACCGATACGGGTTGGCGTTTTTTTGTCCGGCGAGATCGCTCGCGGGGTTCTCATCAAACATATTCTTGTGCGCTTCCATGCAGAAGCTGTACGTGTGGCTTGAAATCAGCGTGCTGGGTTGAGACGCGGATGCGTCTCCTCTCCCCAGTGATACAGTACAAGGCCAGACAGTCCCATCGCGATGGCGACGAACCAGAATGCACTCTCGACGCGGCCACCGAGCGCTGCAGCTGCGCCCAGGCAGAGCGCGCCGATGCCATACCCGAGGTCGCGCCAGAAGCGGTAGATGCCAATGGCAGACGCCCGCCAACTGGGGTGTGCGATGTCGGCTACCGCAGCGCTCAGATTGGGGTACAACATCGCCATGCCCAGCCCGGTCACGGCGGCCGAGGTGCTCCACCAAACCGAGCCGCTGCCTAGCGGCAGCAGGGCCACGCCAGCGCCACACACCCACATACCCCCGACATTGAGGCGCTGACGGCCGACCTTGTCCGAGAATCTACCGGTGAATAGCTGGGCACCGCCCCAGGTAAAGCCGTAGACACCCACTATCCAGCCAATGCCGGGCAGGCTCACTCCCTGCTGGTGCAGGTAGATGGGAAACAAGGCCCAAACCAGCGCGTCAACGAACTTCTCCACTAGCCCGGCCTGGCAGAGCGCGGCCATTCGACGGTCGCGCCAACTCATCAGGACGAACATCTCGCTGCTCGATGGTTGCTCGCTTACGCCCGGCGGGTAGCGTGGGTGAAGCACTGTCGCGGATGTGCCGGCGGTGTGGCGTTTGACCTCAGCCCGGGCCCAGGGCAGCGTCTCCATCACCACCAGCCAGGCGAGCAATGTCGCCAGCCCAATGACGACAGCGCCGAACCACAGCAATCCTTCGCGCGGACCCGAGATGGAAGCCGCATAGCCCGTGACCACTCCTGCCACGGCGACACCCACGTAGCCAGAGAATTCGTTCAGCCCGATAACCAGGCCGCGCTGGTCGGCTCGCGTAATGTCGAGCTTGGCCGTCTGGGTCATTGACCAGGTCAGGCCCTGATTCACACCGAGCAAGGTAGTTGCCAGGACAATCCAGTTCCACGATGGCGCGAAATAGATAAGCAGCGGAATCGGTAGCGCTACAAGCCATCCGATGAGCAGCACTCGTTTGCGGCCGATGTGCTCCGCCAGGCGACCCGCAACGAAGTTCATAGCACCCTTGACGAAGCCGAATGCCACGACGAAGGCCACCAGTAGCATGAACGACCCACGTGGCACGCCGAACTCGGTCTCGGCGAGCGCCGGTACAACGTTGCGCATCATGCCAATGGTCATGCCTACGAACAGCACCTGCAGCAGTTGCTGCAGAATCTGGCCAAGATTGGCACGTATGCCGAAGTCAATCGAGAGCGGCTTCAATCGCGCGCACCTTCGGGCTTAATGCCACGCAGACTGACCTCTATGATGCGAGCCATGTTCTCCGGTTGCTGCGGGATGTCGGCAACCGCCGCATCGACAAAGGCATCGCGCGACATTGCGAGCATCGGGTTGAAGCGTTTCTCGAACCCGATGGTCGATGCAGGCTTGCCAGAAAGGCCTGCGCCGCAGGCGCTGCCGGCTTGATGTCCAGGATAAATCTCAAGCTCGGCAGGGAGATTCAACAGCTTGCGATGCAAGCTATCGTGCAGTCGGGCGGCCATTTCGCGTTCTCTCCCGGCCAGGTCCGGCCGGCCGGCACATCCAAAGAAATAGGAAAAGGTGGCGTTTTCAGTGGGACGTTGGCGGAAGAACATGACGGTTTCCTGTGTCTGGACACTGGCGCCTAGTCGGCCCGCGCTTTCCGTGCCATGACATCCGTCTCCTTGCCCTATGCCTCGATGGGCAGCCCGTGAGCGCGCCACTCGGCCACGCCATCAGTCAGGTGGAAGGCGCGATAGCCCTTCTTGCGCAGGAGCTCGACAGCGTCCTTGGCCATCAGGCAGAAGGGACCGCGGCAGTACGCGACAACGGGCATGTCTTTGGGCAGCTCGGCAAGCCGCTTCCTGAGTTCGTCGAGTGGCAGGGAGCGAGCATGCGGCAAGTGGGCCGTGGCGAACTCCTCTGCTGGGCGCACATCGAGAACCAGCACTTCTCCGGCCCTGGCCTTCTTCAAGATGGCAGCACGGTCGAATCCTTCGAGGTCGTCGCCATGCCCGATGATTGACGCCAGGGCCACCTGCAATTCCACTAGCCGCTCCTCGGCCGCTGAACGAAGCGTTACCCAGAGGTCGGCCACGCTGGTGCTGGCCAGACGGTACTGGACGTACTTCCCATCCTTGCGGGTCTCGACGAGACGAGCCTGGCGCAGCTCCTTGAGATGAGCGCTGGCGAGCTTCACGCTGATTTCTGCCTGGGCGGCCAGAACCTCGACGGTTTTCTCACCCTGGCACATAAGCTCGATAAGCTCCAGACGTTTCGGGCTGGCTACGGCTTTCCCGATGCGCGCGACCTGCTCGTACAGGTGGTTCTTTAACGTTCTCATTTTTTCATTCTATGGAACGTTAGAATGAATGGCAAGCTCTGTCTGGAAGGAGCTTCTCTCTGGGAGGCTGTTTGACAGCGGCTGCCAGCGGTAGCTTCATGCCTCAGTCAGACCAGCACGTGACGTGTCTCTAGAAAGAAGCGCTGAATCTCTTGTTCAATCTCCGGATCGATCATTCTGACCGGCCGGTTTCCGTTCGGGCAGGCAAGCCTTGGGGTCGTTCCAAACAAGCGACAAATCAACGGGCGCTCCGAATACACGCTGCATCCCTTGGTATCAAGGTGAGGGCAACTCAGGTTTGCCAGCGCCGTTTCGTGCTCGGCATCGCTTTTGACGGGAAGCCTCGACATTTCCTCCGTTGAGGTTGTCACAGGACCACAACAGTCATGACATCCAGGGGTGCACTCAAATGTGGGAATTCGTGAGCGAAGAAATCTGATCTTTTGACTATTCATTGGTGCGGTTATCAGAAAGTCGGTCAGGAGCTGGCCGAGGTAGGATGCGCGCTACATTCAACCCAACTGTGCGCCGCGATCTAGTTCAACTAACGTGCCCCCGGCGGTAGTCTGAGGAATTCCGACGCCTCTTGCATAGCGCTCTCGGCCAGCTCACGGGCTTCCTCGCCGCCGCCGGGCGTCATCAGGCCGGCCAGTGCTGCATAGAGCAAGTGGATCAGGTCCACGGCACGGTGATACTGTTCGTCGCTCATCTCTATCCCTCTACGAGGCCATCGAGCCGTGTCGTCAGCTCAGACCGGGACCTTGCTGTGGGACTGGCCGATGGCCGCGCCTGATCGGGCCGCCGTTTCATGTGCCTCCCCGCCCAGACAGATGCTGCACAAGCCAGATCATTGCCGACACCGCTGCACCGGCCCAGAGCGTCACGATCACCAGCGCCGCAACGTGGCTGACGGGGCGGTGGGCGGATGCCGCGGCCGCCGCGCGATGCTGGCGCATTACCGCGACCGGAATCCACCGTATTGCCAGCAACAAGCCCAGCGGCACCACCACCACGTCATCCAGATAGCCGAGCACCGGAATGAAATCGGGAAACAGGTCAATGGGCGACAAGGCATAGGCGGCGACCGGCAAGGCCAGTGCTTTCGCATACCATGGCGTGCGGGGATCTTGCGCGGCCAGCCACACGGCGTGCACATCTTCCTTGACTGCGCGAGCCCAACGCCGGGAACGTGCGATCAAATGAGCCAGAAGATCCCGGCGCCACAAATGCAGACGCACATCGTCCAGCACCGGAACCGCAGCGAGGGCAAGCAACAGGGTTGCCAGCGCAAGTGTGGCGCTGAACCCGACGTGCTTGAACCCCAGGGCGCCAATGACGCCGCCGGCAAAGAACAATACGACGAGTGTGATGAGTACCTGCAGCTTATGCCGATTGGCGAGCACCGGCGGCTTGCTCGAATCGGCCCTGGACAGGTTCCAATAGAACAGCTTGCCCAGTTCGATACCGATGTCGGTGACCATGCCGGTCACGTGCGTGGTGCGGATCTCGGCATTCGACAGCTTGGTGACCATGGCATTTTGCAAGCCCATGATGAAACAGAGCACCATGACTGTTGCCGGCACGAACAACCATTCGTGGTGTTCGAGATTGCTGCCTAGCAGGCCAAAACACACCAACAACAAGGCTTCCAGCATGAGCGGCAATGCGTATTCGCTATGCAGTCGCTCGCGCCGGGCCCAGTTGATCAGTACCGCTGAGCAGGCGGCGCCCGCCAGGAACGACAGCAAGGCCCCAAGGCCGTCCAACATCAGCCAGAAACTGCCAAGCGCCAGGTTGTCGGCCATGGCGGACACAACGCCCGACATGTGCGAGGTGTACTGCTGCACGGCCAGGAAGCCGCCTGCGTTGGTTGCTCCGGCCACAAACGCCAGGTAGCAGGCCAGTTGCCGATTGCTGCCGGGACTGCGCTCCTTCCCAGTCAGCTTGCGCAAGTACAGGATAGGCATGGTTGCGTTGGTAAGGAGGCTTGCGCGGGGGAGGGCGGTGTCAATACCGGACCTGCGGTCTTGCCAGCTTCGGCCAGGCCGCACGATCCGACGCAAGGCGCTCGCCGCGTTTCAGGCGGCGAGCGGCCGCGGTCAGGCTTAGCGAATGCGCGGTTTCCAGGATGCGCGCTCGTGCAATCAGCGCGTCCAGGGAGGGCAGCTTGTGCGCCCCCTTCCAGGCAAACAGCGTGTAGTTGGAACTGTCTTCGGAAAGAGAAATCGACATCGACTGGCCGAACGCGGTGCTGACTTCCTCCAGGTAAAGCGGGATATCGGGATCGCTTTCGAGAAAATTCGCGACCAGCACGCCGGTATCGGCCAGGCGGGCATGACAGGCGGCATAGAAGTCTGCCGTCCCCAGCTGCACCGGCATGCCATCGGCCAGAAACCCGTCCACCAGGATCACGTCCGGTCGCGCATCCTGGTTCGCAACATAGTCGGCGCCATCTGCGCAAACCACCTCAAGTCGTTCGTCG
The DNA here is from genome assembly GCF_058787575.1 of Cupriavidus sp. FW305-3-2-15-C-LB2. Classification (NCBI taxonomy): domain Bacteria; kingdom Pseudomonadati; phylum Pseudomonadota; class Betaproteobacteria; order Burkholderiales; family Burkholderiaceae; genus Cupriavidus; species Cupriavidus sp. FW305-3-2-15-C-LB2. The sequence continues at coordinate 132,432 of NZ_JBYSZW010000008.1, read as the reverse complement.
TCCGGCGGGATCTGGAATTGCTCGCGCAGGGCGATGACCGCCGGATTAATTTCAATTGCCACGATCTTGGTGTTGGGCAGATGCCGGTAGCAGTACTTGGCAAGCGAACCGCCACCCAGGCCGATCATTGAGATCCTGGCCGGGACTGGGTGCAACAACAGGAATCCCATCATCGTCCGGGTATAGCCCAGCACGAGCTTGTCGGGATCCTTGCGCGACATGAAGCTCTGGGTCGCGAGCGCGTCGAAATGCAGGGACAGGGCGTGCTGGGTTTCCAACACCTTGGGCGTACCGTCGTGGCTCGCCTCGGCAAGGAACTTCAGGTAGGCGTCGAACGAGGTGCGGTCGGCATGCATAGCTCAGGATTCCATCAAAGCGCCTTGGGAAGCGCCTCTCCCCGCAACAATGCCGCGATGGTGACGACAGCGGCGGCTTCGTCCGCTCCGTCCGCCTGGATGCGGATGTGCGTTCCCACCCGGGCGGACAGGCGCATGACCTCCATCACGCGCTTGGCGTTTGCAACCCAGGGGCCACTGGTAAGCAGGATCTCGCACTCAAATTGATTGGCCGTGAAAGCCAGCCGTGCGGAATTCCGCCCTTGAAATGCATTCCCGGCAGTTACCGCTATCGTCACTTCTACCACTGCGCCCCTCATCAAAAAGTTGTGCCCCCTGAAGACTTGTTTGCGCGGGACCGCGCGCCCTGCCAGCATCTACTAAGACATGCCGGCGCATCTTGGAGATGTATACTATTATAATGCCATTATTATATGATGACATTGTTAGACGCATGGAATCCAAGACTGCCCGCCTGACCGTATTGATCGATCCGGAGAAGAAAAAGGCCTTTGAGGCGCTCTGCGCCGCCCAGGACCAGACGCCATCCCAAGTCGTTCGCCAGATGATTCGCGACTATTTGCAGCAGTACGAGGTGGACTACGCCACCCGGCCGACGCTCGGAGCGCCAAGGTCAGTGGCGAAGGAACGCGGGTGATGCAGGAAGGGGCCAGCCGGTGCCCACGCTCAGGTGCACACCTCAGGTGCACACCGCTGTTGCCAGGGCCGGATCACTAGCGTCTTGTGGCACTGGTCTGCCGGACGGCGCTTAGTATTGCGCGCAGGATCTCTATCGGCGGCGGTGGACAGCCCGGCACCGTTATGTCTACCGGGATGACATTGGCGACGCGGCCGCAGCTCGCATAGCTCTCCCCGAAGATCCCGCCAGTACAGCCACAGTCGCCTATCGCCACCACCAGTTTCGGCTCCGGGGTTGCCGCATAGGTGCGCAGCAGGGCCTCTTCCATATGACGCGAAACGGGTCCCGTCACCAGGAGCATGTCGGCATGGCGCGGGCTTGCGACGAACTTGATGCCCAGGCCTTCGATGTTGTAGTAAGGATTGCCGAGTGCGTGGATTTCCAGTTCGCAGCCATTGCAGGAGCCTGCGTCGACCTGCCGGATCGTCAGCGCCTGCCCGAGAATGTCGAGCAGCTCCCGGTGGATGCGCTGGATGGAGGCGGCCTCGTCCGCCGCGCCGCGCGGAGCAGGCTCAGTAACGATGCCGGTATGTGCGATCTGCTTGAGGATTTTCCACATCAGAGATCGTGCCCCGAATAGCTGAGGTTGAAGGATTTGTTGATCAGCGGAAAGTCCGGCACGATGTTCCCGATGATGGCATGCTCCAGCACCGGCCAGTTCTGCCACGACGGGTCGTGGCAATGGCAGCGCAGAATGCGGCTGTCATCGGCAAGGTCGAGCGCGACCAGGACTTCGCCACGCCAGCCCTCCACCCATCCGACCCCGATGGCGGCGCCGGCGGGCGCTTGCGGAACGATTCGCGTGGCACCCTCCGGCAGGCCTGCACAGATGGCACGGATCAGTCGCAGCGACTCCAGCACCTCATCGAAGCGCACCGCCACCCGGGCGGCGACATCGCCGCCACGGTGCGTGGCCATCTTCACGGCGACGCTATCGTAGGGCCGCCAGGCATGGTCGCAGCGCAGGTCCGCGGCGCAACCGCTGGCACGTCCGGCCAGGCCGGTAAGCCCAAGCCGGGCGGCAAGCTGCGGCGTGACGCAGCCTGCTCCAAGAAATCGGTCCTGCAGGCCCGCATGTTCGTCGTACACCGCACGCAGCACGCGTACTTCCCGCTCGATGTGACCGCACTGCTGTTCCAGGCGCTCAGCCATGGCTGGTGCCAGGTCTTGCGCAACGCCGCCCGGTACCACGGCGTCCATCATCAGCCGGTGACCGAAAGCCTCTGCGGACAACCGCTGCCAGTCCTCGCGCAGGCGCGAGAATTGCGCCAGGCCGAAGGCCAGCCCCGCGTCATTGCCCAGCGCCCCCAGGTCACCCAGGTGATTGGCCACCCGCTCACGCTCGAGCATCAGGGCGCGCAGCCAGTCCGCCCGCGGTGGAGGCGCGCAGCGCCAGGCGGACTCCAGCGCCATGCAATAGGCCCAGGCATAGGCCACGGTGGAATCGCCCGAGACCCGGCCGGCCAACCGGTAGCCCTCGGGCGGCGCCAGTTCGGTGAAACGCCGCTCGATGCCCTTGTGGGTGTAGCCCAGGTGTTCCTCCAGCCGCAGCACCTTCTCGCCGACCACCGAAAAGCGGAAGTGGCCGGGTTCGATGATGCCGGCATGCACCGGCCCGACCGCGATCTCGTGCACGCCGTCGCCCTCCACGCGCACGAAAGGATAGTTGGCAGGCAATATGCCGCCGGTGGCCGCACCCGCCGGCGCGCCGCCTTGCAGCGGCCGCGCCCCTGCCGGCCACAGGCCGTGGTCCAGCCAGGGCCGGCCATCGCGGCTGTCCTGCACGGGGATACCCACCAGGTCGGTCATGGCACGTTGCATCCGGCCCGCGCATGGGAATACGCCGGCCAGGTCCGGCACGGCGGGCGCGACGCCATCCAGTCGCAGTTCGAGCCACATCAGCCCCCGCGCCGCGGCGTATGTGACGCATGCCGTCAACGTGCCGCCGCTGGCACTCCGATCAACGCCCCACAGCGCAACGAGGCGCCCGCCAGCGTCCGCCACCGCGCGGGCCGTGACCGACCAGCCGTCTGGATCGACCCGGCCATGCCAGACTGGCAGCGGCGCGGGCAACCGCTCCAGGTTGAGGCCGGGATCGGACAGAGTCATCGGTTCAGCTCCCAAGCATTGCGGCTGCCTGCCGGTACCAGGTGTCGAGATAGGGCGGAACATAGAGGCCCAGCATCAGCCCCAGGGCGAGGTGCGTGAACACCGGGACCAGCGCTGGCGGATGCGCCAGCGGCATGAGCGTGGTGTCGCCGAAGACCATCGGCTGCACCCGGCTGAACACCGCGGCGAACGCCAGCCCAAGTGCCAACAGCAGGAAGGGCGTGGCCCACGGCTGTTCGCGCATGGCGGTGGTGACGATCAGGAACTCGCTGGCAAAGACCCCGAACGGGGGCATGCCCAGGATGGCGAGCACTCCTACCATCAGGCCCCAGCCGACCGTGGGACTGACACGGATCAACCCGCGAATATCGTCCATGACTTGCGTGCCCGCCTTCTGCGCGGCGTGGCCGACGGCGAAGAAGATCGCTGACTTGACCAGCGAATGCACCGTCATGTGCAGCAGGCCGGCATAGCTGGCGATCGGCCCGCCCATGCCGAAGGCGAAGGTCATCATGCCCATGTGCTCGATGGACGAATACGCGAACATGCGCTTGATGTCGCGTTGCCGGATCAGGAAGAAGACAGCCGCGACCACCGATAGCAGGCCGAACCCCATCATCAGGCGGCCGGTCAGATGGTTGCCAAGCGCCGCATCGGTCAGCACCTTGCAGCGCAGCACGGCATAGAGCGCCACATTGAGCAGCAGGCCGGAGAGCACGGCGGATACCGGGGTTGGCCCCTCGGCGTGGGCATCGGGCAGCCAGTTGTGCAGTGGGACCAGGCCGACCTTGGTGCCATAGCCGATAAACAGGAAGGCAAACGCCAGCGTGATGATGTTGGGATCGAGCTGGCGCTTGACCGCGTCCAGGTTGGTCCACAGCAGGGCCCCGCCCTCCGGGCCGATGACCTGCTCGGCGGCCATGTACAGCAGCACCGTACCGAACAGCGCCTGGGCAATCCCCACCCCGCACAGGATGAAGTACTTCCAGGCGGCCTCGAGGCTCGCGGCGGTGCGGTAGACGCTGACCAGCAGCACCGTGGTCAGCGTGGCGGCCTCCATCGCAACCCACACGATACCCATATTGTTGGTCGTCAGCGCCAGCAGCATGGTGAAGGTGAAGAGCTGGTACATGCTGTGGTACAGACGCAGCCGCGGCGGCGTCATCTTGCCGTGGTCGTGCTCCACCCGCATGTACGGCCGCGAAAAAATCGAGGTGGTCAGCCCCACGAACGCGGTCAGCGCAACCAGGAAGACGTTCAGGGCATCGATGTAGAACTCCCGGTCCCATGCCAGCATGGGACCATCGGCGACGATTTGCGCCGTCAGCACGCAGGCGGCGAGGAATGTGCCCAGGCTGAAGGCGACATTGATGTCGCGGGCGCGCTCGCGATGTCCCGTCAGCGCCAGCACCAGCCCGCCGGCAAGCGGAAATCCAAGCAGAAAGGCCAGCGCGGTCAACTCAATCCTCCTTCAGCTTCTCAAGGTGACGGATGTCCAGGCTGTCGAACTGCTCGCGGATCTGGAACATGAACACGCCCAGGATCAGCACGCCGATCAGCACATCCAGCGCGATGCCCAGCTCGACCACCATCGGCATGCCATAGGTCGCGGCGGTGGCCGCAAAGAAGAGGCCGTTCTCCATCGCCAGGAAGCCGATGACCTGCGGCACCGCCTTGGAGCGCGTGATCATCATCAGGAAGGACAGCAGCACGCAGGCCAGCGCAATGCCCAGCGTGCCGCTGGCGAGCTTCAGCGACAGCCGCGAGATCGGCATGGTGAGGTTGAAGGCGAAGATCACGACCAGGATGCCGATCAGCATCGTGGTGGGAATGTTGATCAGCGTCTCGACGTCCCTGCGGATCCGGAGACGATCGATCACGCGGTGCAGCAGATAAGGGATGAGCAACGCCTTGAGGATCGCGGTCAGGCCGGCCGACAGGTAGAGGTGCGGCTGGCCCGTCACGTAGCCGACGATAGCCGTGGCCAAGGCCAGGGTCGCACCCTGCAGCGTGAACAAGTTGATCAGCGACAGGATCCGTCGTTGCGAGATCATGGCGAAGGCGAGGATCAACAGCACCGCGCCGAGCAGGTTGACAAACTGGGTGAGGAGTACGGTCACTGGACTGGCCTCCCGGGGTTCAGCGTGCCAGCAGCAAGTGGACCAGCATGCCGATCACCGCCAGCAGAAAGGCGGTGGCCAGGAACTCCGGCACGCGGAAGATGCGCATCTTGGCGCTCGCCGTCTCCAGCGCCGCCAGCAGGATCCCGCCCACCATGAGCTTGAACAGCAGCGCGGGCAGCGCCAGCAGCATGGCCAGGGGAGCTTGCGCTTCAGCAACGCCCCATGGGAAAAACAGCGCCAGGCCGATGCAGGAATAGGCGAACAGCTTCAGGCTTGCCGCCCACTCAAGGAGGGCCAGATGCCGCCCCGAATATTCCAGGATCAGCGCCTCGTGGATCATCGTCAGCTCGAGGTGGGTGGCGGGATTGTCGACCGGTATGCGGGCGTTCTCGGCCAGGGATACCATGGTGAACGCCACGCCGGCAAACGCCAGGCCGGGATAGATGGCCAGGTCCCGGTGAGCAATCGTCTCGACGATGGTGGTGAGCGAGGTCGACTTGGAGACCAGCGAGGCGGAGAACAGCACCATCAGCAGCGCCGGTTCCGCCAGGAAGCCGATCAGCATCTCGCGCCGCGCTCCCAGGGACCCGAAAGCGGTGCCGACGTCCATCGCCGCCAGCGAGATGAAAACCCGCGCCAGCGCGAACAGGCCGACCAGGGCAATCGCGTCGGCGGCCGGTGCCAGTGGCAGATCGGTGGACACGGTCGGGACGATCGAGCAAGCCAGCGCCATGCAGCCGAACACCACGTAAGGCGTGGCGCGGAACAGCGGCGAGGCATTGTCCGCGACCACCGAGTCCTTGTTGAACAGCTTGTGCAGCATGCGATAGGGCTGCCAGAGGCTGGGTGCCGACTTGTTCTGCAGCCAGGCCCGCCACTGATTGACCCAGCCGGTCAGCAGCGGCGCCAGCGCGATCGAGATCACGATCTCAAGCAGCTGTGACAGGATCCCGGTCAGGTTCATGCGGCCCTCTTCACATCACGGCCAGCAGCGTGGCGGCCAGGGTCAGGAAGCTGTACAGCAGGTAAACCGAGATGCGTCCCTGTTGCATCAGGCCGATCAGCCGGGCCAGGTACGACGCCAGATCGATCACGGGGACATACATCCAGCGCCAAAAATGATCCGCCACTGTGACCCGGTAGTGCGGCTGCTCATCGAATGGCGTCGGCAGGTCGCGGCGCATCAGGAAAAACGGCTCAAAGATCTGGCGGATCGGCTGCCCGAACCCCTCGGCAGTGTCCTGCATGCGCGCGGTGCCCCAGGGAAAGCCGCAAGCCCAGGGCGGGCTGCGGCGAAGCCGACCGTGGTACAAGCGGCGCACCAGCAGGTAGGCGAGCGCAACGCTGGCCAGGATGCCTGACAGGAAAATAACCGGCCCGTAGCTGGCCTGGGCCAGGCCATTCGGCGCCAGCAGCCAGCTGCTGGCCGCGGTCCGGGCGCCGAGTCCGCTCGCCACCAGTTGCTGCGTCACCGGATCGATCAGCTGGACGAATTGCGTCGGCAGCAGGCCAAGCGCGATGCAGCCCAGCGCCAGCCACAGCATGCCCGCGCGCTCCCAACGGCCGGCGTCGTGCGCGTTGGCCAGACTGGGCTCACGGGGCTGGCCGAGGAAGACCACGCCGAAGAACTTGACCATGGTGTAACCGGCCAGTGCCGCCACCAGCGCAATCAGCGCGGCGACCACCGGGATCAGCATGGTCAGTATCGGTTCCGGCAGACCAGGCGTGAACAGGAAGCTCTGCAGCAGCAGCCACTCCGAGACGAAACCGCCAAGCGGCGGCAGCCCGGCGCTGGCCAGCACGCCCAGCAGTGTCAGCCAGCCCACCCATGGCATGTAGCGAATCAGTCCGCCTAGCTTGCCCAGGCTTCTCTCGGTGGTGGCATGCAGCACGCTACCGGTTCCCAGAAAAAGCAGGCTTTTGAAGAATGCATGGCTGGCGACATGGTAGAGCGCGGCCGTCAGGGCGAGGGCGGCCATCGGCTTCATGCCGTAGGCCGAGAACAGCAGTGTCAGCCCCATGGCAACGAAGAGCAGGCCCATGTTCTCGATCGACGAATAAGCCAGCAGCCGCTTCATGTCGGTCTGAACAGCTGCGAAGACCACGCCGAACAGCGCGGTGGCCAATCCAATCGCCAGCAGCAATCCGCCCCACCACCACAGGCGCATCGGCAGCAGGTCGAAAGATACGCGCAACAGGCCGTAGATGGCAGTGTTGAGCATGACGCCGCTCATCATTGCCGATACCGGTGACGGCGCGGCCGGATGCGCCTCCGGCAGCCAGATGTGCAGAGGCAGGATGCCGGCCTTGGCGCCGAATCCGAACAACGCGAGCAGGAAACCGGCGGAGGCCCAGAACGGTGTCAGCGCCTGGGCGCGCATGTTGGCAAACGTATAGTCGCCGGTATTGGCCTGCAGCACGCCAAAGCACAGCAGAATCGCAATCGCCCCGATGCGCGCCATCGTGATGTAGAGATAGCCGGCGGCGCGCACTTCGGCGATGCGGTGGTTGGCGGTCACCAGGAAGAATGAAGCCAGGGCCATGGTTTCCCACATCACCATGAACGAGTAGGCGTCGTCGGCCAGGATCACCCCGGCCATGCTGGCAAGAAACAGGTGGTATTCAAGACAAAGCAGGCCTGGCGGCGTACCTTCGCCCGTGCGGAAGTAGCCAGCCGCAAACGTGGAGATGCCAGCCGCCGCTCCCCCCATTACCATCAGGAAGTAGGCGGACAGGCTGTCGAGCCGGACGTGGAACGGCAGCGATGGCAGGCCAATGGGCAGCACGGCTGCCTCGGGCGTGCCGGACACAGCGTGCAGCGCCAGGCTGAACAGCGCAAGCCCTAGCAGTCCCCCGATGGGGAACAGCACGTGGGATACCAGGGCAAACCGATGCAGCGCCAGGACCCCTGCCACGCCGATAAGCAGCCAGGCCCCAACCACAACAAGCATCCAGTCGAGATGGAGCCATTGCGTGAGAGGGGGCACGGTGCTCATGGATCAGGCTCCACGACGGGTCGTACGGCGCTTGGCAGGAGGTGCCGCGTCGCGCCGCGACGACGCGCCGACCGGTGGCCTCTCTTTGCCCTTGGCTTCCGCCTTGTCCGTGCCTACGCCGCTGGGCACGTACTGGACGCCATGCTGGGCCAGGTAGTCGCGGATAAGCCGCCGTATCACCTGCGAGGCAGTCAGATCCTGTTGTGCGCAGAGGCGCTCGAAGGCGGCCTTCTTGTTGGGATCGATGAGCAACGTAAGCCGAGCGGTCTTTTGCTCCATGGGATCCTCAAGATGGCAATACGATGATTACATGAATCACATCATAGATGATGGCCATGCGAATCAAAAGGCCTGGACGCTGCCATTCCTTTACTCGCTGCAACCAGGGCAAATACACTGGACGGCGTCGCACATTCGTCGCTGGCGTTTCCTGCTGTCAGCCTAGTGCATGCGGCGCTGCAGCATCCCGCTGTCGCCGGTGCGCAATTCTCCCAATGCGGTCAGCGCCATCGAGTTTCTCGTTCCGCGTGTGCTAGGCTGAAGGCGAAATCCTGCCGCCCACGCGGAGACACCAATGGTCGAAGCTTCCGAACTGAAGTCGGGCATGGTCATCATGCTTGAAGGTGAACTTCATAGCGTTACCAGCGCCGGGTACCACGCCGGCGGCGGCCAACAGGGGAGCGCAGTTTTCGCCAAGTTCAAGAGCCTTAAGACTGGCCACATCAAGGAGTTGCGGTTACACCCGGGCAACAAGCTCGAAGAGGTCGCGCTTGATCACCAGGAGATGGAATATCTGTACACCGATGGTGACGCCTTTTTCTTCATGAATCCCGACACCTTCGAGCAGATCAGTTTTCCTGCGGAAACCATGGGCGCATACCAGAAGTTTCTTCGTCCCAATATGCGAATCCCGGTGCAGCTTTATGAGGGCGAGCCAGTCACCATCGCATTCCCCCCTGCGGTCGAGGTAACCATCATGTCCACGCCGCCGGGCCTGCACGAGCATGAATCCTCTACCTTCAAGGCTGCCACGCTGGAGAACGGCATGGAAGTTCTCGTTCCTCAGTTCGTCAAGGAAGGGGACACGGTGCGAATCGAGGTCGCTTCAGGAAAATATTTGGAGCGGATAAGGCGAGGGACGCGAAAGGCGTGACTCCGGTGCCGCGCGACTCCCTGCATGCGCAGCGCCGCGTACAGTTCCGGCGGGACGGGGGCGGCAGCGTCGGCAGTACCGCATTCGGCACCTGATAGCCATCAGCGACAAAAGGCTTGGCGCGTAAGCGCGGCGATACTTCCGTCGCATTGGTTCTACGGTCCTCTTGCCTCCTTCCGGACGGCTTCGTCGTAGCGTGTTCTTTGTCATGCCGGGCTGTCAGCCCAGTCCTATATTTGACACAGTGCCAATCGTGCTGCGCGACGCACCGCGATGATTTCGCTAACAGGAGGGCAAGATGAACGACATCCAATCTGATTTCTCTATGCGCAAGGACGCATTGGCCCGCGACGTCGATACGCTGATGGCCGACGTTCAGGCACTTCTTCATGATGTCAAAGCCGAAACCGGCGTAGGGACCAGCCTTGAGCGCCATGCACTCAAGGCCCGGCAGCGCGCGCTGCAGGAGCGCATCGTTACGCTGCGCGAAGAAAGCCGCGCCAAAGTCTCCGAGTGGGCGACAACGACCGATCGCTACGTTCATGAGCATCCGTGGCAAAGCATGGGTACTGTGGCCGCCATCGCGGCTACCACAGGCGCTATCGTCGCGCTGGCTGCCAGCCACCGTTAGGCATTCGTGACTGAGGGACCGGCACGGCAGTGACCCGTGCTGGTCCCGCAAGGGGCACGTGTTTTTTGCCATGCCGGCAAATGGCTACAGCCCCTTGCGGGAGCCTCGATCTAAGTGGCGACACATCTGAGCGGCAATACAACAACTGTGCCCGCCAGGTGCGATTGCCCAGACGCGCTACGCTGGACGGTCTGCTTACGTGCGACCCGCAGGATGTTTACCCAGGAGGCCAGTCATGGACGGGCTGACAAAGGAAGAGTTGGCGAAGTTGGTGGCCCAAATGGACGCTGAGGAGTTGCGCATTCGTGCCGTCGCCGGAACCGCGGATTCGCCTGTTGTGGCGCCAACACAACGTGAACACCTTGATGATGGTGAAGTGGCGGACGAAAAGACTGTGCAGCGCCAGGGCGACGCGATGCTGAAACACTATCGCATGCAACTGGCCGACATTGAAGCAGCCCGGTCACGGATGAGGAGCGGCCAGTATGGCGTCTGTATTGACTGCCAGCAGGCGATCCGTTTCGCCCGCCTGCAAGCGTACCCGACCGCCACGCGCTGCACGGCATGCCAGAATCTCCACGAACACCGCCATCCCCGCCAGGCGCAGGAGACGCGCCGACCGGCTTCCGCAGATCTTTCGTCGCCGGACTGACTTACTCGTTCCTGAGATCAATGCCGAAGCCGCCCGCCAGTTCACAATCGATGATCCCGGCGGCGTAGGCGAAAAGCCAGTCCTCTGCCTCCTCCAGCGTTGCGGGCGGGTGGGGCCAGTCCGGCGTAAAGCGGATGCCCATGTCCTCATTGCGCGTGGAGATCTGGACTCGCCCGCCTGGCTTGCCTGGCTCAATCACCTCCGGCACGAAGAGCGCAACGTGGAATCCCTTGTAAGACCGCTTTTTTTCCAGCATTTCAGCCTCCGGCAATTTACGATGTCCGTAGCTCAGCCCGAGCGCCGGACTGTCTTGAATTCAAGATATAGCGAGGCGCGGCTAATGCCTAGTAATGCCGCGGAACCCCGGCGATCACATCGGAGCGTGCGGTTGAATTTGACCTAGACTGAAAAAGTGCCTTCGCGCGCTTCGAGGCTGGGCAATGGAGCTTCATTGGCAGCCAACTGATGCGGGCGAATGACAATGGCACAGGCAACACACAATCATCTGCTGCCTGAACTCATGTGGATTGGTGTTCACGAAGGGGGCATCATGTTGCAAGCCAGTGAAATGCAGCAACGTTTTAGTCATCTGCAGCAAACCATCAGCGAGACATCCCGGACTTGTCATGCCGATACGGGGATTCCACAAGACTTGATGAACTGGGTGGATGAGCTCGACAAGGAGTGCAAATCGGCATCGAAGGTCGTGTCTTCCAAGGATGAGGATCGGATCCGGCAGTGGGTCGATGATCTCGAACGGATCGGTGATCGTGCAGACCGCGCTTGCCAGCAGGCCGGCAGTCTCGATGCAAAGGTCAAGGATGCAGTCAGTTCGATGCATTCGGAACTTGCTGACCTGAAGCGCCAACTGCACTAACTTATCTGACAGCCCCGGTCCAACCAGCCGGGGCTGATTGCATGCGCCGCGGTCAAGGCGCGCACGATCTCAGGCCGCAGGCAAGGCCAGGTTGCACCTGCACCCCGCCTGCATAGGCGGCCTCCCTCAGCCCTGCAGGGCACCCAAAATCACCTCCTGCACACGCGCTTTCCAGGCGGATCAGCGCGCTGGAGAAGGCCATTGGCCTGCGGCTGCTGCATCGCACGATGCGCAAGGTCGAGCTGACCGAGGCCGGGCAGCTCTACTACGAGCGCTGCAAGCGCATCTGGACGAAGCACGGATCGCCCACGAGCAACTGGGGGAGATGCTGCCGCCTGGCAATGCTGGGCCTGGGCGTGGTCTTGCTGGCCGAGGAGGTGGCGGCAGAGGACGTGGCGGCCGGCCGCCTGCGCCGGATATTGCCTGGCAGGCAGACCAGGCCGACGCCGGTCTATGCGCTGACCGAAACACGCTTGCTGCTGGCAAAGACACAGCGCTTTATCGAGTTCCTGAAGGAGTGTCTGGGCACCAAAGCGTGAGCACACAGTGATTGCGCGCCGAACGCGCAATCACCTCCAGCGACGGTAGCCCTCACTTGCGCCGCATTTGCATGACCGTAGGCTTGCCATCAACGTTGTCGAACGTCACGGATACCGCCTCGCCCTCCTTGAAATCCTTCAGCGATGCGCGATCCTTGACGGGGAACGCCATGGTCATCGGTCCCATGCCGAGGTTGGCGATCGGTCCGTGCCTGAGCGTGACCTTGCCGGCCTGCGCATCGATCTTCTTGATCTCGGCTGCCACGGGTTGCGGCGCCTGCTGCGCGGGTGCGGACGGCTTCATGTCCATGCCGTCCATCGATCCCGCTGCGAATGCGGCCGGCGTGGTGGCGAAAGCCAGCGCAAGGGCGAGCGTCTTGATGGAATTCATTGTGGTTCCTTCTGAAGTGAGGGGTGTACGGAAACTGGTTGAGGTCTGGTCTGGCGCCGGCGCATCAGCAAATACACCGCCGGCACCACGAAGAGCGAAAGCAATGGCGCGGTGAGCATGCCGCCCACCATCGGCGCGGCAATGCGCTGCATGACCTCGGAGCCGGTGCCATGCGACCACATGATCGGCACCAGGCCGGCAAGGATGACGGCGACGGTCATTGCCTTGGGGCGCACGCGCAGCACCGCGCCTTCCTGGATGGCCTCAAGCAGCGCGGACAGGCTGGCATCGCCCTGGTTCGCGCGCGCGGTCCATGCCTGCTTCAGGTAGAGCAGCATGATCACGCCGAATTCCGCCGCCACGCCCGCCAGCGCGATGAAGCCGACCACGCCGGCAACCGACAGGTTGTAGCCCAGCAGGTAGAGCAGCCAGAAGCCGCCGATCAGCGCCAGCGGCAGCGTGCCCATGATGAGCAGGGCTTCATCGAGACGGCCGAACACCAGGTACAGCAGCACGAAGATGATCAGCAGCGTGAACGGCACTACCACCTTCAGCTTTGCGGCGGCCCGCTCCAGGTATTCGAACTGCCCCGACCAGCTCAGCGAATAGCCAGCCGGCATCGGCACCGCTTTCGCAACGGCGGCCTGCATATCCCGGACGGCCGAGCGCAGGTCACGCCCGCGGATGTCGACATACACCCAGCCCGACAGTCGCGCGTTTTCGCTGCGCAGCATCGGCGCTCCCTGCACCACCTGGATGCGCGCCACGTCGGACAGCACGATCTGCTGGCCCTTGTCCGTGACGATGGGCAGGCTGCGCAGTTGCTCCACCGAGTCGCGGTAGTCGCGCGGGTAGCGTACGTTGATAGGGAAGCGCGCCAGCCCGTCGACGACCTCGCCCACATTGTCGCCGCCGATGGCCGACGATACCACGCTCTGCACATCCGCGATGTTCAGCCCGTAGCGGCCCGCCGCCACGCGATTGATGTCGATATCGACATAGCGCCCGCCGCTCAGCCGCTCGGCCAGTGCCGACGTCACCCCCGGCACTGTCCTGACGGCTTCCTCGATGCGCGTTGCCAGGCGATCGATCTCCTTCAGGTCCGCGCCCGCCACCTTGATGCCGACCGGGCTCTTGATGCCGGTGGCAAGCATGTCGATGCGGTTGCGGATCGGCGGCACCCAGATGTTGGACAGGCCCGGCACCTTGACCACGCGATCGAGCTCTTCCACCAGCTTGTCGGTGGTCATGCCGGCACGCCACTGGTCGCGCGGCTTGAACTGGATGGTGGTCTCGAACATCTCGAGGGGCGCCGGATCGGTCGCGGTATCGGCGCGGCCGGCCTTGCCGAATACGGTCGCCACCTCGGGCACGGTCCTGATCAGGCGGTCGGTCTGTTGCAGCAGCTGCGCCGCCTTGCCGGCGGAAAGGCCTGGCAATGCCGACGGCATATAGAGCAGGTCGCCCTCGTCGAGCGGCGGCATGAATTCGGCGCCGGTACGCAGCATCGGCCACGCCGTCGCGGCCAGCAGCACTGCGGCGACCGCAAGGGTGGTCTTCGGGTAGGCCAGCACCCGTGCCAGCACCGGCCGATAGGCGCGGATCAGCCATCGGTTCAAGGGGTTGGACTGCTCCGAAGGAATCCTGCCGCGGATCATGTAGCCCATCAGCACCGGCACCAGCGTCACCGACAGGCCCGCCGCCGCGGCCATGGAATAGGTCTTGGTAAAGGCCAGCGGCGAGAACAGCCGGCCCTCCTGCGCCTCCAGCGTAAAGACCGGGATAAACGACAGCGTGATGATCAGCAGCGAGAAGAACAGCGCGGGCCCGACCTCGGTGGCGGCCCGGCCGATCACGCCCCAGCGCTCGTTCCCTGCCAGCTCCCGGCCGGGGTTCTCGGCATGCCAGTGTTCCAGCTGCTTGTGCGCGTTCTCGATCATCACGACCGCGGCATCGACCATGGCGCCAATGGCAATGGCAATGCCGCCCAGCGACATGATGTTGGCATTGATGCCCTGGTAGCGCATCACCAAAAAGGCGGCCAGCACGCCCAGCGGCAGCGACACGATCGCCACCAGCGCGGAACGCAGGTGGAACAGGAACAGCAGGCACACCAGCGCGACCACGGCGAACTCTTCGGCCAGCTTGTGTGTCAGGTTTTCCACCGCGCGCTTGATCAGCGCGGAGCGGTCGTAGGTGGTGACGATCTGCACACCGGCAGGCAGGCTCTTCTGCAGCGTGGCTAGCTTCGCCTTGACCGCCTCGATGGTTTCCAGCGCGTTCTTGCCTGAGCGCATCACGATCACGCCGCCGGCAACCTCGCCCTGGCCGTCAAGTTCGGCGATGCCGCGCCGCATCTCCGGGCCGAGCTGGACGATGGCGACATCGCCCAGCCGCACAGGAATGCCGGCATCGCTGGTCACCAGCGGAATCTGCCGGAAATCGTCGAGCGTCTTCAGGTAGCCGCTGGCGCGCACCATATACTCTGCCTCGCCCATTTCCAGCACCGACCCGCCGGCCTCCTGGTTGGCGCCCCTGAGCGCCGCCAGCACCTTGCCCTGCGACAGGTTGTAGGCGCGCATCCGGTCCGGCAGCAGCACCACCTGGTACTGCTTCACCATGCCGCCCAGCGAAGCGACCTCGGCCACATTGGGCAGCGATTTCAGTTCGAAGCGCAGGAACCAGTCCTGCAGTGCGCGCAACTGGCCGAGGTCATGCTGGCCGGTCTTGTCCACCAGCGCGTACTCGTAGATCCAGCCGACGCCGGTGGCATCCGGCCCCAGCGCCGGCCTGGCCGCGGCAGGCAGGCGGGACTGCACCTGGTTCAGGTATTCCAGCACGCGCGAGCGCGCCCAGTACAGGTCGGTGCCATCCTCGAACAGCACATAGACGAACGAATCGCCAAAGAAAGAGTAACCCCGGACCGTCCTGGCGCCGGGCACCGACAGCATGGTGGTGGTCAGCGGATACGTAACCTGGTTCTCGACGATCTGCGGCGCCTGGCCCGGGAAGGGCGTGCGGATGATCACTTGCACATCGGACAGGTCGGGGAGGGCGTCGAGCGGCGTGCTTCGCACCGCCCACAGGCCCCATGCGGTCAGCATCACCGTGGCCAGCAGGACCAGGATGCGGTGGCGGATCGAGGCCAGGATCAGGCGCGCGATCATGGCCGGGCTCCCTGGGCGGTGCCGGCGGGCTCGACCGACGACAGCATGGCCGCGCCGTCGCGGTCCAGGTGGAAGCGGAAGCGGATGCGGTCGCCAGGCTTCAGTCCCTTGGGCAGGCCCGTCGGCGGCGCGGCGAAATCCATGGTCATCGCACCCCACTGTGCCGACGGGATGGGGCCATGCGAGATGGTCAGGCTCTCGCTGCCGTTCACGGCTTCGATGCGGCCTGTGCCTTCATGCTCGGCCGATGGTGCGGCAGGTGCGGAGGCCGCAGGCGGGGCGGACATGCGTTGCGCGCTGCCGCGCAGGCTGGCTTCCGAGTCGATCAGGAACTGGCCGGACGTGACCACTTTCTGTCCCGGCGCCAGTCCGTCCAGCGCCTCGACCATGCCATCGGCTTCGCGGCCGGTCTTGATCTCGGTGGCAACGAACCCTGCCTGGCCGGCATCGACCATGACGATACTGCGCTGGCCGGTGCGGATGACCGACTCCGACGGGATCAGCAACGCTTCCTTCTGCGCGCCACTGTCGAAGCCGACCGTGACAAACATGCCCGGCAGCAGGCGCCTGCCGGGGTTGGGCAGGATGATGCGGGCCTTGACGGTGCGGGTCGCCGGGTTGACGTCGGGAAGGATGGCGTCGACCTTGCCGGCAAGGGGGCTGGCCGTGCCGCCCTGCAGTACCGTGGCCGCCGCGCCGGGCCGGATGGTGCCGGCCTGGCCCTCTGGTACCTCGGCAATCACCCACACCTGGCTCAGGTCAGCCAGGCGGAACAGCGTCATGCCCGGCGACACGGTCATGCCCTCGCGCACCGCCACCTCGGTCACGAGGCCATCGACCGGGCTGGCGATGGCAACACCGGGCTGCGGCTTGCCGGATCTTTCGACCGCACTGACCTGGCCCGGCGTCATGCCTGCCTGCAGCATGCGATTCCTGGCAGCACTGCGCAGGTCGTCCAGATGCTCGCTCGCTGCCATGCGTGACACGGCCAGGTATTCCTCTTGCGCCGCGACCCAGTCGGGCGAGTACAGGGTGACCAGCGCCTGTCCGCGCCGGACCGGGTCAAGGGTGGCCCGGACCGCGACGTGCTGCACAAAGGCGTTGGTGCGCGCCTGGATGACCTGCACGCTGCGTTCGTCGATGGCGACATTGCCGGGCACCTGTAGCATCGCGGCCAGCCGTCCAGGCTTTGCCTCGGTGGTGCGAATGCCGAGGTTTTGCGCGACATGGCTGTCGACGGTGACACCGCTGCCGCTGCCATCGCCGTCCGCGTAGACCGGCACCAGTTGCATCTCCATGAAGGGAGATTTGCCCGGCTTGTCGAAGCGCTGGCCCGGCACCATGGGATCGTGCCAGTACAGGATCTTCCTGCCGGTCTTCGGATCGATGTCGCCGGCCTTGAGCACGGTGGATTGCGCGCCAGCCGTGCTCGACGGTTGCGCAGTCTGTGTGCCGCGCGTGAACCCGAAGTGGTAAGCGCCGTAGAGGGCGATGCCGGCGACGACCAGCCCGGCTGCTGCTGCAATGATGTGCTTCTTCATTTTGCCTCCCTCACTGCGGCTTCGGCCTGGGCGGTAGGCAATGGCACCAGGTAGTTCAGGTCCGCCCACAGCTTCGCGGTCTTTGCCTCAAGCAGCAGGCGATCCATGGCGGTGTCGATGGCGCGATGGTTGGCTTCGGCGACCGCCGCCAAGGTGCCCGTGCTGGCGCGGTAGGCCGTCAGTGCCGCATCCGCCTGTGCCCGCGCGAGCGGCAAGGTCTTGTCGTCGTAGCGCCGCAGCCGGTCAAGGTTGCGCTGCAGCTCGGCCAGCCTGGCGCCGACCATGGCCTGGGTATTGCGCCGGACCATTTCCAGCCTGGCCCGCGCGTCATTGGCCTGCGCCAGCCGCGCACTGATTTCGCGGTCCTGGCGGTTGCCCCGGTCCCACGGCAATGGGAAGCTGACATTGAGCGAGCCCATGTTCGAGTAGGCCGAGCCGCGCTGGCTGTACATCAGCTCGACCGTCACGTCCGGCTTGCGGGCTTCCGTTGCCACCTGGATTTCCGATTCGGCCAGCGCCACGTCGCGCTGCGCAGCCGACAGTTCGGGCACGGCCTCGAACTCGCCCCTGGCGAGTTGCCGGGCGCCCGGCGGCACTTCAAGCGGTGGCCGCTCCGACAGCGGGCGCCGCGCAGCGGCGCCGACCCAGCGCTCCAGGTTCAGCGTGGCCGTTGCCAGCGCGGCGCGGTTCTCGTCCTCGCGGTCGTGCAGCTTCTGGATTTCCAGCTCCATCGCCAGTACCTCCGCACGCGAGCCGCGCCCGCCGCGGTAGGCCGCGGTGGCGGCCTGCAGCGCCAGTTCAAGCGGATGGCCGTGATGGCCGAGCAGCACGCCGGCCTGCTCCGCATACCACCGGTCGAGCCAGGCATTGACCGCATTGCGCTGCACGCCTGCCAGCCCCACTGTGCGCTGCGCGTCGGCAGCGGCGGCTTCGGCTTCGAAGCGCGCGGCCCTGGCGCGGCGCTTGTCCGCGCGCGTGAATTCCTGCATCACCGAGATCGAGCGCATGGTCATGGAATCCCGGCTCAGCGAGAACGCGTCCGAGCCGTTGACCGGCACGTTGTTGACGCCGAGCTTGAGCACGGGATCCGGCAGGCGGCCGGCGGCGACGGCCATTTGCCCGGCGGCCTCCACGGCGCCGCGCGACGATTCGGCGTCGCCGGCATGGGCGCTCGCGATCGCGACGGCTTCCTCAAGGGAGAGGGAAGGGGCGGATTGCCCGGGCGCGCCTTGCGGCGCAGCCAGGCCGATTGCGGGCGCGCTGAGCAGCGCCACGGACAGGTGACGTAGAAAAAGCATAAAGCCTCCAGGGACGACGACTGCTGCCCGCATGGAAGCAGGCAGCACCAGGTGACGTCGAGCCGGAGGCTAAGTCTGGAAACTGCAGTGAAGGACGGTGAGGGGAGGCGGTGCGCGCGCCTCTGCCTCGGCGCGCAGCCCAACGCGAACCTCCGCCAGGACCACGCGCGTTGGCTCAAGCACGCGCATCAGCACCGGCATGAAGGCCGGAAGCTGCGGCGAAGCATGGTCGGCGTTCCTGGAATCGGCCTGGCAATGCGCCAGGCAAAGCCCGCTCTGGTCGATGTCCTGCTGGGTGTCGCTGGCGGCCATATCGGCGCAGGATTCGGTCATCGCCGCCATCGTGCCGCTGTGTTCCGCCTGGTAGCGGCTGCCGGTACAGGCGTACGCCGCCACTGCCAGCTGGGCTGCCAGGAAGACAACGAGGAGGAAGCCGGCGAACCATGGCCGGCGATGCGATTTGCTCACGAGAGCGGTGCCTGTTTTGGCGACAATATATCAGTGTTCGGCGCCACCAGGCAGCATCGCTACTGCGGCAGCTTGCCGCACAGGTGGGCCGTTCGCGAACATAGCGAACGGCCTGATGCTGCACTTTCGCATGTTTTCCTGCAGCGGCAACGATGCCGTCCTGTGACACGTCACGGTGCCGAAATATTCGTCGTGCATCCTCCCGCCAAAACCAACGGGGAGGAAATATGAGGCGTCTTTCAATACTGGCAGCCCCGCTGCTGGCGCTGGCCGTAGCGTCGTGCGGCAGCGATGATGACAACAATGCGCCGGTCACGCAGCCGCCGGCTGCCGGCAGCACCGCGCCGGCGAAGAACGTCGTGTTCTTCCTTGGCGACGGCATGGGCATGACGACCATGACCGCGGCGCGGATCTACAAGGTCGGCGAGGATGGGGACCTGACCATGGATACGCTCCCCGAGAGCGGGTTTATCCGGACCTATTCGAACAACGCGCAGGTGACCGACAGTGCGCCGTCGATGGCGGCCTACATGACTGGCGTCAAGATGAACAACGAAGTCATCTCGATGACGCCGGAGACCAATGCCTTCGACGCCAGCGGCAAGGACTACCTGTCCGGCGCGGACAGCACCTGCCCGGCTTCCGGCAACGGCCAGAGCGTGCCGACGCTGCTAGAGCAGATGAAGGCGGCAGGCTACGGCACCGGCGTGGTCACCACCACCCGCATCACGCACGCAACCCCCGCCACGACCTACGCGCACGTGTGCCACCGCGACGCCGAGAACACCATCGCCGCGCAACTGGTGCCGCACGGCGCTGGCTACAACAGCGCGCTTGGTGATGGCGTCGATGTGATCTTCGGCGGCGGCCGCAAGCACTTCCAGAACAAGGCCGCGGGCGGCGCCCGCACCGACGGCCGCGACCTGGTCGGCGAGCTGACCAAGGCCGGCTATGCCTACGTTTCCAGCAAGGCCGAGTTCGACAAGATCGACGCCGCCAGCGCGAAGAAGGTGGCAGGGTTGTTCACGTCCAGCCATATGGCCTACGACCTGGACCGCGTGCCCGGCGATGAACCGAGCCTGGCGGAGATGACCGGCAAGGCCATCGACGTGCTTGCCGCGAAGAGGAAGGGCTTCTTCCTGATGGTGGAAGGCGGCCGCATCGACCACGCATTGCATGAAACCACCGCGCGCAAGGCGCTGCAGGACACCGTGGCCTTCGACACCGCGATCAAGACCGCGATCGACAAGCTCAACGTGATCGACCCGGGCCTGAAGAACACGCTGATCGTCGTCACCGCCGACCATGACCACACGCTGGTGCTGAACGGCTACGCCAAGCGCACCGGCCCCACCAGCGACAGCAACCCCGGCGTGCTGGGCCTGCTGAAGAACTACGTGACCGGCGCCCTGTCCACGGACTCCGGCGGCAATCCTTTCACCATTATCGGCTTCGGCACCGGCGAGAACCGCCCGGCCACGCGCACCGCGCTGACCGATGCACAGGTCTACGACAAGAGCTATCACCAGGAAGCCGCGATCCCGACGGCGGCGGGTGGCGAGACCCATGGCGGCACCGATGTCTTTATCGGCGCACTGGGCAACGGTGCCGAATCCTTCGCCGGTGTGATGGACAACACCGACGTGTTCGGCCTGATCAAGACGGCCATCGGCCTCTAAGCCACTATCGCTGACGGAATAACGCCATGAAACTCATCATTCGTACCGGCCTGTCCGCACTTGCGGCTGCCTGCGCCTGCATTGCTCTCCCTGCGCAAGCCGCGGGCGAGGCCAAGAATGTCATCTTCTTCCTGGGCGACGGCATGGGCCCGACCACCGTCACCGCTTCGCGCATCTACAAGTATGGCGAGACGGGCAAGCTCAACATGGAGTCGCTCAAGCGCACCGCGCGCGTGAAGACGTATTCGAACGACGCGCAGACCACCGACAGCGCACCGTCGATGGCGGCCTACATGACCGGCGTGAAGATGAACAACGAGGTCATCTCGATGTCGGCCGATACCAAGGCCAGCGACGGCACCGGCAAGGCCTATGTGACCAGCGCCGGCGACAGCACCTGTCCCAGCGGCAACGGCGCGCCGGTCGTGACCGTGCTGGAACTGGCCAAGGCCGCCGGCAAGTCGGTCGGCGCGGTGACCACCACGCGCGTGACCCACGCGACGCCGGCGGCCACTTTCTCGCACGTCTGCCACCGCGACGGCGAGAACAATATCGCCGCGCAGGCAACGCCCGGCAACGCCGGCTACAACACCGCGCTCAAGGATGGCCTGGACGTGCTGCTTGGCGGCGGCCGCCGCCAGTTCCTGCCCGACAGCGTCACGGGTGGCAAGCGCACCGATGGCGTCGACCTGACCACGCAGTTCCCGGGCTACACCTACGTGACCACCGGCACCGCGTTCAAGGCCGTTGACCCGGCATCCACCAGCAAGCTGCTCGGCCTGTTCAACATGGACCACCTCAACTACGAGCTGGACCGCGTCAAGAACAATGTCGACGAGCCCAGCCTGGCCGACATGACCGAGAAGGCCATCCGCATCCTGCAGAAGAACGGCAACGGCTATTTCCTGATGGTGGAGGGCGGCCGGATCGACCATGCGCTGCATGGCACCAACGCCAAGCGCGCGCTGGAAGACACGATCGCGTTTGACGATGCCATCAAGCGTGCGCTGTCGATGGTGGACCTGTCGAACACGATGATCGTGGTCACTGCCGACCACGACCATACGATGACGATCAACGGCTACTCGCATCGCGGCAACCCGATCCTGGGCACGGCAACGGACATCAAGACCAGGCAGCCGGCCACGGCGGCCGACGGCCTGCCTTACACCACGCTGGTGTTCGGCAACGGCGGCGGTCCGCGCAAGACCCCGCGCGACAACCCCGCGCTGGTGGACACCACGGCCGACGGCTATCTGCAGGAAGTTGGCGTCAACCTTGGCTCGCCGGGCTCGGAAACCCACGGCGGCGGCGATGTGATGCTGTTCTCGACGGGGCCGGGCAACGCCGCGCTCAAGGGCACCATCGACAACACCAAGGTGTTCAGCGTCGTAAAGTCCGCGCTGGGCCTGTGATGCCGGCCGCGGCCTTGCTGCACGACTGAGCACAGGGTCTTTTGATGCCATGCGCGCGCCGGTTGCCGGCGTGCGCATTTTCGCTTTCTGAACGGATTTCATGAAAACCAAGCAAGCCACTCCCGTCCTCGCACTGCTGCTGGTCTCGGCAGCCTTCACTGCCGTGGCGGCGGAACCGTCCAAGGCCTCCGGCCCGCTGGCGCTGCGCGTGCAGCATGAGTTGTCGGCGCTCGGGGCCGACGGCGTGCGCCGCGACATCTACTTCACCGAACGTGTCTACCGCGAGGGCGGCACGGTCTGGATCGAGCGCGAGATCCCGCACGGGGCGCACGACGAAGCCGAGCACGCCAAGGCAGACAAGGGCCACAAGCACATGGACATGTCGGCCGCCGCGCGCTGGATCGAGCGGCAGCCGTCCGGCAAGCTGTCGGTGCGGCTGGTCAGCGACGCCATGCGCAAGACCTTCGAAGTCAGCCCGGCCGAATACGGCAACATCGGCTTCGACGGCTCATGGGCGACCGCCTACCACCTGCTGGATCCGGCAGCGCTCAAGACCATGAGCGCGAGCGGTCCTGCACGCGGCGGTGTGCAGGAGTACCGCGCGAAGCGCGGCGATGAACAGGTGACGGTCCAGTGGGACGTGGCCGGCCAATATCCGCGCCTGGTCCAGTCGCGCAATGCCAGCGGCACGCAGAAGAAGATCACGCGGGTGACCGCCGCTGCCTTGCCGCAACCCGCTCCGTGGAACCGCACCCGGCCCTATGTGAAAGGTGAGTACACGGATCTGATGGACTAGTCCGCGGCTATCGCAGGCGCGGTTGTCCTCTGGACAACTCGGACGACGGGCAGGGTGCCAGCGGCGCTTCGGCGGATCAGGCATTGCATCAATCCTATATTTCTAGTATTGTAGAAATATGGAAGAATATGATGTTGTCCGCTCCCTTGCAGCCTTGGCCCACGGGCTGCGCCTCCAGGTCTTCCGGATGCTGGTCGTCGCCGGCCCGGGTGGCATGACGCCCGGCGCGATGGCCGAGCGGCTGGACGTGCCTGCGGCCACCCTGTCGTTCCACCTGAAGGAACTGGCACACGCCGGCCTGGTGACGCAGGAGCGGGACGGACGCAACCTGATCTACCGCGCCGCTTTCGCGCATATGAGTGCGTTGCTCGGCTACCTGACCGCCAATTGCTGCGAAGGTGTCGAGGACAAAGCGGCGGTTCCCTGCCACTGCTGATGGAGATGTTCCGATGAAGCGCTTTCACGTTCACGTCCATGTCGACGACCTTGGCAAGAGCATTGCCTTCTATTCGAAGCTCTTTGCCGCTGAACCGACGCGAGTCGAGAGCGACTACGCCAAATGGATGCTCGAGGATCCGCGCATCAACTTCGCGATCTCCACGCGCGGCCAGGGGACGGGCGTCGACCATCTCGGTTTCCAGACCGATGACGCCGCCGAGCTTGCTGAACTGAAAGCGCGCGCCGAGGCGGCCGACATGGCGCTGCTGGACCAGGGTGAAACCACCTGCTGCTATGCCCGCAGTGAGAAGCACTGGGTCACCGATCCGCAGGGCATTGCATGGGAGCACTTCCATACGCTGGGCAACGTCCCGGTATTTGGTGAAGGCAAGGCCGAAGCGGCGTCCGCCGAAGGCTCCGCCTGCTGTGCACCGCGTGCCCCGCGCGGCAAGCCGATCGGAATTGCAGTGAACTCCAACTCGTCGTGCTGCTAAGGACTCGCCATGAGCGCCAGCGTCTACAACGTTCTCTTCGTCTGCAACGGCAATTCGGCCCGTTCGATCCTGGCCGAGGGACTGATGAACCATCTTGGCCAAGGCCGCTTCCGCGGCTATTCGGCAGGCAGCCACCCGACTGGCGTGGTGAACCCGTTCGCGCTGGAAGCGCTGGAAAAGCTGGGTCTTCCGACCGGCGGGTTCCGCAGCAAGAGCTGGGACGAATTCGCGCGAGATGGCGCCCCGGCGCTCCACTTCGTGTTCACGGTGTGCGACAAGGCCGCCGGTGAACTCTGCCCGGTCTGGCCGGGCCAGCCGATGACCGCGCATTGGGGCGTGGCGGATCCTGCAGCCGGTGAAGTATCGGACGAGCGCAGGCAAAAGCTGGTCCGCGAAGCGGCGGTAATCCTCACGCGACGCATCGAGTACCTGCTCGCACTCCCCATCGATAAACTGGATGCCGTAGGCCTGCAACAGGCCGTACGGGACATCGGCCAACGCTGACTCTTTACTGTCCATGACTACAAACGTTCTGATCCTGTGCACCCACAACTCTGCCCGCAGCGTGCTGAGCGAAGGGATGCTCAACCATTGGGCCAGCAAGCTCGGCAAGGATGTGCGCGCCTTCAGCGCCGGCAGCGCACCGAGCGGGCGCCTGAACCCGTTCGCACTGGAAGCGCTGACCAGTGCCGGCGTCGACGTGAGCGGCTACCGCAGCAAGAGCTGGGACGAATTCGTCGGCGACAACGCGCCGGAAATGCGGATCGTGATCACGGTCTGCGATAGCGCCGCGGCGGAACAGTGCCCATATTGGCCGGGCAGCCCGGTCAAGGTGCACTGGGGCTATGCCGATCCGTCCAACGCCCTGGGCGGCGACGAGGGCAAGCGCCTGGCATTCGAGCTGACGCGCGAGGCCATTGGCTACCGCATGCTGCAACTGCTGGCGTTGCCGCTGGAAGGCATGAGCAATGCGCAGCTGCAGGACGCGCTCAACGCGATCGCGAAGAACTGAAGGCGCCGGAACTCCAATGAATCAGAACGCAACCACCCACGCCCCCATTTCGACCAAGCCCGCCATCGGCTTCTTTGAACGCTACCTGACCATCTGGGTGGCCCTGTGCATCGTCGTCGGGATTGCGCTGGGGCAGGCGATGCCAGGCGCGTTCCAGGCGATCGGCAGCATGGAGTACGCCCAGGTGAACCTGCCGGTCGGCATCCTCATCTGGATCATGATTATCCCGATGCTGCTGAAGATCGACTTCGGCGCACTGGGCCAGGTGAAATCCCACTGGCGCGGCATCGGTGTGACGCTGTTCATCAACTGGGCGGTCAAGCCGTTCTCGATGGCGCTGCTGGGCTGGCTGTTCGTGCGGCACCTGTTTGCGCCCATGCTGCCCGCCGAGCAGCTCGACAGCTATATCGCCGGGCTGATCCTGCTGGCCGCGGCGCCGTGCACGGCGATGGTGTTCGTGTGGAGCCAGCTGTGCAAGGGCGACCCGTATTTCACGC
Source organism: Cupriavidus sp. FW305-3-2-15-C-LB2 (assembly GCF_058787575.1). NCBI lineage: Bacteria > Pseudomonadati > Pseudomonadota > Betaproteobacteria > Burkholderiales > Burkholderiaceae > Cupriavidus > Cupriavidus sp. FW305-3-2-15-C-LB2. Next base: position 107,121 of record NZ_JBYSZW010000008.1, on the reverse strand, counting down.
TGTCGCAGGTGGCGCTGAACGATGCCATCATGGTGGTGGCGTTCGCGCCGGTGGTGGCGCTGCTGCTTGGCCTGTCGTCGATCACGGTGCCGTGGGATACGCTGCTGACGTCGGTGGCGCTGTATATCGTGGTGCCGGTGGCGATTTCGCAGGTGTTGCGCAAGCTGCTGCTGAGCAAGGGCGTGGCGCATTTCCAGCGGGTCGTGGGCAAGCTCGGTCCTTATTCCATCGCCGCGCTGCTGCTGACGCTGGTGCTGCTGTTCGCGTTCCAGGGCCAGGCCATCATCGAGCAACCGCTGGTGATCGCGCTGCTGGCCGTGCCCATCCTGATCCAGGTGTTCCTGAACTCCGGCCTGGCGTATCTGCTGAACCGGAAACTGGGTGTGGCGCATTGCGTGGCGGGCCCGTCCTCGCTGATCGGCGCCAGCAATTTCTTCGAGCTGGCCGTGGCGACGGCCATCAGCCTGTTCGGCTTCAAGTCCGGGGCGGCGCTGGCAACGGTGGTCGGCGTGCTGATTGAAGTGCCGGTCATGCTGCTGGTGGTCAGCATCGTCAATCGGACCCAAGGCTGGTATGAAGCGGGGCGCAAGGCCTGACGCCCGCCCCAAGGCACTCCGATCCCGGCGGCCGTGATGCTCAGGCTGCCATGGCTCAGGCCGCTTCGGTCGAGACGCCGCGGCGTTTGGTGGCCGCCGGCTTGCATGCCACTTCCGGCACGCCGCAGCCCTGCGGATTGCCTTGGCAGCAATGTTCCGTCAGGAAGGCAATGAGCGCGTTCATCGTCTCGAATTGCGCCCGGTAGATCACGAACTTGCCTTCCTGCGTATTCTTGATGAGACCCGCGTGGACCAGTTCTTTCAGATGGAAGGACAGCGTCGCGGGTGCGACACCCAGCGCTTCGCGGATCCGGCCCGCGCTGACGCCGTCCGGGCCGGCCTGGACCAGCAAGCGGAAGATCGCCAATCGGGAATCCTGGGCAAGTGCAGCGAGCGCTGCTACGGCGGTTTCATTCTTCATTGGTCGAACTGTAGAGGTACTGGCGCGGTCCGCGCAAGTCAGGTGCCGTCGAATTCAACTATTCTGATTGGATCCTGCTTCCGGCGCCCGCCGCCGCGGCGGTTCCCGCTTCGGGGTCTTGTGGCGCCAACGATTCCTTCAAGGAGAACCACAATGCGTGTCATGGTGATGGTGAAGGCCACGAGCGAATCAGAAAGCGGCAAGATGCCAAGCACGGAGTTGCTTGCGGCAATGGGCAAGTTCAATGAAGAGCTCGTCAAGGCGGGCGTCATGCTTGCGGGCGAGCGCTTGCACCCTAGCGCAAGGGGAAAGCGGGTGCGCTTTTCGGGCGATCAGCGGACTGTGACGGACGGGCCGTTCCCGCAGACCAGCGAACTCGTTGCCGGGTTCTGGTTGTGGCAAGTCGAGTCAATGGATGAGGCTGTCGAATGGGTCAGGCGCTGCCCCAATCCCATGGAAAGCGAGTCCGAAATCGAAATTCGCCCGCTGTTCGAGGTCGAGGACTTCGGTGCTGAATTCACGCCAGAACTGCGGGAGCAGGAAGAGCGGCTGCGCGCTGAAGTTGAAGGGCTTGCGAACAAGGCGCGCTGACGGGAGCCCAAACGCACAGGGCGAGGCGGTTGCCTCGCCGCCCAACGCTGGTTCTTTCGGCGTTGTCCATCTCCACGGCATGGAGCACCGTAGACCTGGGTGTCCTCTTGCGGGGCGCGCCGAATGCAAAAGGTGTGCGCGTCCATCGACCGTAGTCATCTCTTCGGCGGCTGACCTCGCCCCTGAAGGCGACGTCTCATTGGCGGCCAACTGATCCTGGACCGAGGCGCGTTGGCCTTTGAGCACAGTCCCGTGCTTCCTTGGCCTTGACCTTCCAACGATGGGAACCTCTAAGCTGGGGTCATCAGGCGTGACATGGACGTCCCACCGCGAATGGCCGTCGTCTTCGCATCATGAGCGTGTCATGAAGGTAAAAGGCACGCCGGATGACGCAGTGGATGCCCGGCCCGACAACTGAAGGAAGCAGCCAGGATGAACAGGACAAGCAACGAACGCGATGCAACCGAGCCTGGCCGCCACAGCGCCGGTGCACATGGCTCGACTCAGGACCAGTCCGGTCCTGTTCATCACGAGCATGCGCATCACCATGACCATGTTCATGAACCGGCTGGCACTGGAGCCGGGGCGGCGCAGCCAGCTGCCGAGGGAACGATTTATACCTGTCCCATGCACCCGGAGATCCGCCAGGATCATCCCGGCAACTGCCCCAAGTGCGGCATGGCGTTGGAACCGTTGTTGCCGGAACTGGATGAAGGCGAGAACCCCGAGCTGGTGGATTTCCGTCACCGCTTCTGGTGGACGCTACCGCTCACCGGTGTGGTGTTCGTCATGGCCATGTTCGGGCATCGCCTTGGCTGGATGGAGGTGTCGACCCAGAGCTGGGTCGAGCTTGCGCTGGCGACGCCTGTGGTGCTGTGGGCAGGCTGGCCGTTCTTTGTGCGGTGTTTCCACTCGATCGTCAACCGTAGTCCGAACATGTGGACGCTGATCGGAATCGGCACCGGTGCGGCCTATGTCTACAGCGTCATTGCGACCGTCATACCTGGCGCATTTCCGCAGGTGTTCGCCGAGCATGGCCGTATCGGTGCCTACTTCGAGGCAGCGGCGGTGATCATTTCCCTCACGCTGCTGGGTCAGTTGCTTGAACTCAAGGCCCGCTCCCAGACTTCCGCCGCCATCAAGTCGCTGCTGGGACTGGCGCCCAAGACGGCGCGGCGTATCGGTCCCGACGGCGCCGAAGAGGACGTGCCGCTCGCCCGTGTCCACGTGGGCGACCTGCTGCGCGTGCGGCCCGGCGAGAAGGTGCCGGTCGATGGCGTGGTAACGGAAGGCACCAGCGCGGTCGACGAATCGATGATCACTGGCGAGCCCATTCCGACCACCAAGCGCGTCGGCGACCGCGTCATCGGCGCCACGATGAACACTTCGGGCAGCCTTGTCATCCAATCCGAAAAGGTCGGCTCCCAGACCGTGCTGTCCCAGATTGTCCAGATGGTGGCGCAAGCGCAGCGATCGAAGGCACCGATGCAGCGGATGGCCGACCAGGTTGCCGGCGTCTTCGTCGTCGGTGTCATCGGCATTGCGGTGCTGACCTTTGTCGCGTGGGGACTCTTCGGCCCCGAGCCGAGCTGGGTGTTCGGGCTGATCAATGCCGTCGCGGTGCTGATCATCGCATGTCCGTGCGCGCTGGGTCTCGCCACGCCGATGTCCATCATGGTTGCAAGCGGGAAGGGCGCTTCCAGCGGCGTGCTGTTCCGCGACGCCGCTGCAATCGAGAACCTGCGCAAGATCGATACCCTGATTGTCGACAAGACCGGGACGCTTACCGAGGGTCGGCCGGCTTTTGAGCGCGCGATCGGCACCAATGGCTATGCCGAGGAGGACATGCTGCGGTTAGCTGCCAGCCTGGATCAGGGCAGCGAGCATCCCCTGGCTGCCGCGATTGTTGCAGCAGCCCGTGAGCGCGGCCTGCAGTTGGAAAAGCCGGAGGGCTTCGAGTCGAGCTCCGGGATTGGGGTAAGAGGCAAGTTGGGAGGCAGCAAGGTCGCGATCGGGAATACTGCGCTCATGGAAGCCGAAGGCGTTCCCATCGATCCGCTCGTGGCGCAGGCCGATGAGCTGCGGGCGCAAGGCGCCAGCGTGATGTATCTTGCCGTCGATGGCAAGCTTGCTGGCCTGCTCGCCGTTTCGGATCCGGTCAAGGCCACCACGCCGGAGGCGCTGGCGCATCTCAGGGGAGAAGGTATCCGTGTCGTGATGGCGACCGGCGACGGGATTGCGACGGCGAAGGCGGTGGCCGGGAAACTTGGCGTTGACGAGTTCCACGGCGAGGTGAAGCCGGCGGACAAGCTTGAACTTGTCAGTTCGCTGCAACAGGCAGGCGCGGTGGTGGCGATGGCGGGCGACGGCATTAACGATGCGCCGGCGCTGGCGAAGGCCGACGTCGGTATTGCCATGGGCACGGGCACTGATGTCGCGATGAACAGCGCTCAGGTCACGCTGGTCAAGGGGGATTTGCGCGGGATTGCCCGTGCCCGGAAACTCTCGCAAGCGACCATTCGAAACATGAAGCAGAACCTCGGTTTTGCGTTCGTTTATAACGCATTGGGCGTTCCGCTGGCGGCGGGCGTTCTGTATCCAATGACAGGCCTGTTGTTGTCGCCCATGATTGCGGCGCTGGCGATGAGCCTGAGTTCTGCCTCGGTCATTACCAATGCGTTGCGGCTCAGGAAGGCTGCGACGTGAGGCATACCGGCAGCTCGGGCTGCCCTGTGTGGCCGCTCAGGGCTCATTTCCATTTTCCCCTTGCTGTATTCAGAGATCCGTTCCAAGCGTCTGGGGTGAAGTGCGCCCTACACATGTCATGCACTGCAACATTTCTGCGTAAGCACATGTAAATTTAGAGACGTACGACGCACTTTTAATGTCCTGTTTTAAAGACTTTTTGGGTATATACCTAGGGATCAAATTAGAGGAAACCCTCTAGGATTCGCACTCGGATGCTGCGCTGCGGGATTGGTGGCGCTGTCAATCCGGAAGCCAAACCGAAGCGGATTCACGTTGCAAACTGTTGCGCGAATCCGTTCGATCAATCCACAGGAGATTTTGCATGTCCCCTTTTATGCCCGAGCAATTTGCTGCAGTGCAAAAGTCCAGTCTGAACCAACTGTTCGCGCTGACGAACATGGCTTTTGACGGCTTCCAGAAGTTGACCGAGTTGAACCTGCAGGCAGTCAGGACGACGCTTGCCGAAGGCCAGGGCAATATCGAAGCGGTGCTGGCCGGAAAGGACCTGCGTGAAGTGTTCGCCGTGCAGGGCAATCTGGCACAGCCTGCCGCGGAGAAGGCGGTTGCATATGCACGCCATGTGTACGAAATCGCATCGAACACGCAGGTGGAACTGACCAAGGCAGTCGAGGGCCAGTACGAACAGCACAACCGCAATGTGCAAGCCTTCGTTGACAACTTCGTGAAGAACGCGCCAGCCGGGTCTGAAGCGATCACCGCGCTGCTGCAATCGAGCGTTGCAGCCGCCAGCAGCACCTTTCAATCCTTCCAGGACGCCGCGAAGCAGACGGCTGAAGTCGCCAAGGCCAACTTTGCCAAGACCGCCGCAGCGGCCTCCGGCGCGGCCCAGCAGGCGGCGCCCCGCGCTTCCAAGCAATAACGGCGTGCGGCTGGCCAAGCAGGCCAGGCCAGCGCGCTGGACATAGATCGCAGGCTTGCAGGCCACAGCACTGCGACGCCAATCTTCCCGCATCGGTATACAAGCTGGGCCCGGAGTCATCCGGCCCGGCTCGCCCTCGCTTTGTCCGCGCCAGGGCAGCGGGAATGTGCTCGGGACAATCAGGCAAGAGCCCGTCCCGGCAAGGCAGGGGTCTTTCAACTTTACGAGAATGAAGCAGGCAGGATGATGAAGAAAATTGCACTGGTAACAGGTGGTATGGGTGGGCTGGGAGAAGCCATCAGCATCAAGCTGCACGACGCAGGCTATGCGGTGGTGGTGACGCACTCGCCGGGCAATGCGGCCGCCCAGGACTGGCTTGCCGCGATGGCCGCCGGCGGCCGCGAGATGCGTGCCTACGAGGTGGATGTATCCGACTACAATGCCTGCCAGGCTTGCGCGGCGCAGATCCTGGCTGACGTAGGCCGCGTGGATATCCTGGTGAACAACGCCGGCATTACCCGCGACATGGCCTTCAAGAAGATGGACAAGCCGAACTGGGACGCCGTGATGCGGACCAATCTCGACTCGGTGTTCAATCTCACCAAGCCGCTTTGCGAAGGCATGGTCGAACGCGGCTGGGGACGCATCATCAACATCTCATCGGTCAACGCATCCAAGGGCGCCTTCGGCCAGACCAACTATGCCGCCGCCAAGGCCGGGATGCACGGCTTCACCAAGTCGCTGGCGCTGGAAGTGGCAAGGAAGGGCGTGACCGTCAACACCGTCTCTCCGGGCTACCTTGCCACCAAGATGGTCAACGCCGTGCCCAAGGAAATCATGGAGACCAAGATCCTGCCGCAGATTCCGGTCGGCCGCGTCGGCAAGCCGGAAGAAGTCGCAGCGCTGATTGCCTACCTGTGCTCGGAGGAAGCGGCCTACGTGACCGGGTCCAATATCGCCATCAATGGCGGGCAGCACATGCAGTAAGGGTGCTGGGCCAGGCGCCGCCAGGCGAATGCGCGGCGCGGGCCCGTTGCAGCCGCACCGGCCCGCGCCGCATCGAACCCAGGTCGGCGCGGTTGCCTTGCAGGCGCTGCGACAGCAACTGGTCCTCGATTTGGGCGACGTTCGACGTTAGCACTGCACGATGATGGTTGGGGGCGGGCCGGATGCCTACCAGCCAAAGCGATAGTCCCTGGTCGGATGCAGCCACCACTTTCCGTTCCCGGGCAGTTCCAGCACCTGGTGGTGGAACTTCAGCAGCGTGGGCCGGTGGCTGACGCTGACAAGCGTCGACTGCATGTCGGCCAGCAACTGGTACATGGCTTCCTCATTGCTGATATCCAGGGCACTGGTCGCTTCGTCCAGCATGACATAGCGCGGCTTTGACAGCAGTACGCGGGCGATGGTCAGCCGCTGCTGCTCGCCAAGGGACAGGACTTTGCCCCAGTCCACTTCCGTGTCCAGGCCGCCAAAGCGGCCAGCGATGTCCTTCAGGTTGACCGCTTCCAGCAGCTTCAGAAGCTCCTCGTCAGGGATCCGCTGGCCGATGTGGTTCGGGTATAGCAACTGGCTGCGCAGGCTGCCGACCACCATGTAAGGATGCTGCGGCAGGAACAGCATTTCCTGCGGCATTGGCCGCACGATGCATCCCGTGCCGTTGTTCCACAATCCGGCGATCGCGCGCATCAGCGAACTTTTGCCGCCGCCGCTGGCGCCGACGATAAGAAGGCCCTCTCCCGGGTTGACCGACAGCGTCAGGTCGGTGACCAGCGTTCGCTCCTGATTCGGCGTGCGCAAGGTCACATGTTCCAGCGCCAGGCGGGAGTCATGGATGGACTCGATCGTGGTGGCCGGCTTCACGGAGGCTGCTGCCGTCCCGGTCAGCGAGATGGAGAATGTGTCCAGTCGATCCAGCCCCGCCACGAAGCGGCTCAGGTCTTCAAAGTTGTCGACGATCACGGTCAGCGCGTTCAGGATGGCGGCGAACGCGCCGGCCGCCTGGATGGCGCTGCCGACTTCAAGCTCGCCGGAAAGCACGCGTGAAGCGACGATGGCGCTGGGCAGCAGGATGGTCAGGAAGCCATAGGCATACTGGAACATGTTCAGGCTCAGCTGCCACTTGATGAGCCGGTCGAAATTCTGGAAGGCCTTGCCAAAACGGCCTCTCACATGGGATGACTCCAGCGCCTCGCCGCGATAGAAAGCGATGGACTCGGCGTTCTCACGCACCCGGATCAGGCTGAAGCGGAAATCCGCCTCCCGCCTTAGCTGGAAGAAGTTCAGGCCGATCAGGACGCGGCCGAAGAAGAAGATGGAGACAAATGTACCGGCGATGGCATAAATGACAAGAAAGTAGACCAGCTCTCTTGAGATCGACCACAGGACGGCGCTGAAGGCGATGAGCTGCAGCAGCGCGCCGATACCGATTGAAAGGAAGAACAGGGATTGCCGCGTGAAGGTATTGATGTCCTCGGCGATGCGCTGGTCCGGATTGTCGATCGCGGCATCTGAATTGAGCTTGTAGTAGACCCGGCCCTTGAAATACCCGTCCAGATAGTGATGCGTCAGCCAGCGTCTCCAGAGCAGGCTCAGCTTGTTCCTCAGGTAGTAATAGACCGCGTAGATGGGGACTGCAACCATCAGGATATAGAGACACTTCCTGATCGAGGCCCAGAAACGATCCGCGTCTTGCGCTGCCAGGGCCGAGGTGAATTCACCGGTTTGCTGGACGATCAGTACCTCGGTCTGGGTCTGGCCCAACAGCAGCAGGATCAGCAGGACCAGCAAGCCGGAGGCTTTCCATTTTTCCCGCGAGAACCAGTAAAGTTTTGCAATGGCCCAGTATCGGGTCCACACATGCCGGGTGGAAGTGACGGGACGTTTCCCTGGGGCCGAAGTGGTGCCGGTGACCCGCGACTCAGGAACGGCGCTCATATCCCATCTCCCAGCACTAACCGGATTGCATACTCGCCACATGGCCCGGCACGGGACACGTGGGAGAACGGCAGAAGACTATTAATGAAATATAGGCTAGCAGCATCGATGCCTGGCTGATTCGTGGTCCCTGCCCGCAGTCAAGGACCCGACCCCGGACAGGCGAGCGGGGATCTGGCTTGACGCGCGCCCGGAACCTGATTCCAATCCGGAAGTGACCTTTCCGCTATGACAGCCCCTCCGCATGGACCGCTTCGACGCGCTGCAACTCTTTACCCGGATCGTGGAACTGGGCTCCTTCACCGGCGCCGCCAGCGCGCTGGACATGCCACGCGCCACCGCCACGCACGCCATCAAGGAACTTGAGGCCCGCGTCGGCGCGCGCCTGCTGGAGCGCACCACGCGCCAGGTGCGCCCCACGCTGGACGGGCAGGCGTTCTATGAGCGCAGCAAGCGCTTGCTGCAGGACCTGGAAGACGCCGAGACCTCGCTCAGCACGCAGGTGGCCAACCCGCGCGGCACGCTGCGGCTGGACCTGCATGGCACCCACGCCACCATGATCATCCTGCCGCGCATCGGCGAGTTCCGGGAGCGCTATCCGCATATCGACCTGATCGTCAGCAGCGGCGACCGGCTGGTCGACCTGGTCGGGGAGGGTATCGATTGCGTGGTGCGTGCCGGCCAGCCGCGCGATTCCTCGCTGGTGGCCCGGCGGCTGGCGGAAATGCCGGAGGTGCTGTGCGCCAGCCCCGCATACCTGGCCGCGCATGGCAAACCGGAACACCCGTCGGAGCTGGCACAGCACATCGGCGTGGGATTCTTCTCGCGCAACCATGACCGCCGTTATCCCTTCACGCTGACCGTCGATGGCGAGGTGCAGGAGTTCAAGGCGCGCGGCTGGATCTCGGTAAGCGATGCCGAGTGCTATACCAGCGCGGCGCTGGCCGGCTGCGGCCTGATCCAGGTGCCGCGCTTCCGCGTGGAAGAGCACCTGCGCGCGGGACGGCTGGTGCCGGTGCTTGAGGCCTGGCCCTGCCCGGACTTGCCGGTGTCGGCGCTGTATCCGTTCCACCGGCAGCTGGCACCGCGGGTGCGGGTGTTTGTCGATTGGGTGGCGGGGTTGTACGTGGAGCGGTTCGGGCCGCTCCGGGGCGCGGCCTGAGGCATCAACACGGCGCAATCAGGCCGCCGCGGGGCGCGGCAGCGGCCGTGCCGGCGCGGGTGCGGCTTGCGCCGGCTCGCTGACCGGCAGTGTCATGCCGATCCGGATCGCGTCCGCCTGCACCTGCGCGAACACGCTGCCGCCGTGCATGGTGGCGATTGCCTTGACGATGGCCAGCCCCAGTCCGTGGTTCTGCCGGCTGTCGCTGCGCGCGGCGTCGGCGCGGTAGAAGCGATCGAACAGCCGCTCGGGCCGGATCGTGTGCAGGCGATCGGATTCATTGCGCACGGCGATGGTCAGCGTGTCCGCCGATTGCGCGATCGTGACCGTCACCGGCCGCCCGGGCCGGCCGTGCTGCAGGGCGTTGCTCATCAGGTTGGTCAGCGCGCGCTGCAGCAGCGAGACGTTGACGCGCACGCGTGCATCGCCGGTCACGTGCAGCGTGGCGCCGGCTTCCTCGAACAGCATGTCGAGGAAGTCCGCGCTGCGCCGGACTTCCTGGGCGACCGAGACCTCGACCAGGTCGCGCGCCAGCGCCCCGCGGTCGGACTGCGCCACGAACAGCATGTCGATCACGATGCGGCTCAGGCGCTCCAGGTCTTCCAGGTTGGACTGCAGGATCTCTTCAAGCTGTTCGGTGCTGCGCGGGCGCGACAGCGCCACCTGGGTCTGGCCGATGACATTGCCCAGCGGCGTGCGCAGTTCGTGCGCGACGTCGGCATTGAAGGCGGATAGCTGCTGGTAGGCGTGCTCGAGCTTGTCGAGCGCGCCGTTGAAGGCATGCACCAGGCCGCCCAGCTCGGCGGGCAGGTCGGCGTCGGGCAGGTGCTCCAGCTGCTTGGGGTCGAGCGCGCCGGCATGTTGCGACAGGCGCTCGATCGGCGCCAGGCCGGACTTGGCAATGCGCCAGCCAAGCAGGCTCACCGCGATCACGCCGAGCACCGACGACACCACCAGGGCGATGCCAAGCGTGCGGCTGGTCTCGAAGAATGCCGCCTGGTCCACCGCGACCGCGAGCGCCACCTCGGGGCGATCATTCAGCGCCGGGATGCGGCGCTTCAGCATCAGGAAGCGGTGGTCGCCGAACTCCACCGCCCACACGTCGGGTGCGCGCGGGCTGGTGTCGGCCTCGCGCGGGAAGGGCTCGCCGTAGTCGAAGCGGGGGTCGGTACTTTCGACAAAGTAGCGCACGCTGTGATCGGCCGGCGTCAGGGTGCGCAGCATGGCGGCAAAGTGCTCCCATTGCTTTTCGGTGCCCAGGCCCGCGGCCTTGGTGCCGGCCAGGTCGAAGCGGGCGCGGATCTCTCCGAGCTGGCGCTTTTCCAGTTCCACGCACTGCACGCGGTACAGCACCATGCCGGTGACGGTGAAGACCAGGGCTGCCGCCAGCCCGAACATGGCGGCCAGCCGCGCCGCGATCGAGCGTTGCCGGTTCATGCGCTCAATCCGTCGCGGTGCTCCAGCACGTAACCCATGCCGCGGATGGTATGCAGCAGCTTGGCTTCGCCGGGCCAGTCCAGCTTGGCGCGCAAACGCTTGACCGCAACTTCGACCACGTTGGTGTTGCAGTCGAACGAGATGTCCCAGACCAGTTCCGTGATCGCGGTCTTGGACACGATCTGCGCCTGCCGCCTGGCCAGCACCGACAACAGCGTGAATTCGCGTGCGCTCAGTTCCAGGCGCCGCGTGCCGCGCGTGGCGCGCCGCGACAGCAGGTCGATGCGCAGATCGCCCACGGTCAGCTGCGACGGCTCAGTCTGCCGGCCACGCCGCGTCAGCACGTTGAGCCGCGCCAGCAGCTCCAGAAAAGAGAAGGGCTTGGACAGGTAGTCGTCGGCGCCGGCATCGAAGGCATTGAGGCGGTCATCCAGGTCGTCGCGCGCGGTCAGCATCAGCACCGGGGTCTGCTGCTCGCGGCGCAGGGACTTCAGCACCGAGACGCCATCCAGCGCGGGCAGCATCACGTCGAGCACGATCGCGTCGTAGGGCTCGGTACAGGCCAGGTGCAGGCCGTCCACGCCGTTGTGCGCGGTATCGACTACGTAGCCATTCTCGGACAGGCCGCGGCGCAGGTAATCGACCGTCTTGATCTCATCTTCGACCAGCAGGAGTTTCATTGGTCCAGTCCTCGGAATCTAAACAATATAGAAGATGTGTGCGGCTCCAACCTGTCAATCCTGTCAGTTTCCCGGTGCCGCACCGAAGCTGTGCAGCCAGGCCTTGCGGCGCGCGCTCCGCAAGCATGACAGGAGCACGTGCCGCTTTTGTTCACACTGGTGGAAAAGACTGTTTGAAGACGCGCCGCCGCTCCAGCCTGACGCAATTGTCAGCGTTGCGTCAGGGTGGCGTCGGCTGCGCTCCCTAGACTCCATGCGTGCCCGGCCGGGCCGGTTTTCCCACTTGCACAGGAGTCCTTCCATGACCTCACCCAAGCGATCCCACCACCACGACAGCACAGGCCACCGTTCCGCGCTGCTGCGCGCCCTGATCCCGACCTTGCTGATGATGGTCGGCGCAAGCATTTCGTTGTCGGCCAAGGCTGCACCGCGGGCCGTTGACCCGTATACCGATGGCGCGGCCAGCGCGGCGACAGCCAAGGGCCGCTTCGATGTGTACAGCGACGGCGCCCGGGTGCGTGAACCGCGCGACACGTACACGGACGGCGCGCGCAGCGAGCCACGGCCCGCTGACGCGAACGGCTGAGCCCCGCAGCCCACCAACACCCATGCAGCCATCACGGCCTGCCATTAGGCGTGGCAGCGCCCGGCACCGCCGCCAGGGGCCGGCGATAGCGGGACAGCCGGTCCAGCGCGAGGTAGACCACTGGCGTGGTGAAGAGCGTCAGCGCCTGGCTGAGCAGCAGGCCGCCTACCACGGCCACGCCCAGCGGCTGGCGCAGTTCCGCGCCGGTGCCGAAGCCCAGCATCAGCGGCACCGCGCCCAGCAATGCGGCCAGCGTGGTCATCATGATCGGGCGCAAGCGTGTGAGCGCCGCCTCGTAGATCGCCTGGCCGGCGCTGATGCCGCGGGTGCGCTGCGCCGCCAGCGCAAAATCGATCAGCAGGATGCCGTTCTTCTTGACGATGCCGATCAGCAGGATCACGCCGATCAGCGCCATGATGGAAAAGTCGAACCCGCCCAGCCACAGCAGCGCGAGCGCGCCAATGGCCGCCGACGGCAGCGTGGACAGGATCGTCAGCGGATGCGCCAGGCTTTCGTAGAGCACGCCAAGGATGATGTAGACCGCCAGCAGCGCCGCCAGGATCAGCCAGGGCTGCCCGGCCAGGGCCTCCTGGAACGCCTGGGCCGAACCCAGGAACGTGCCCTGGATGGCGGCCGGCATGCCGATGCGCTGCCGTACCTGCTCCAGCCGTGCCACCGCATCGCCCAGCGGTGCGCCCGGCGCGAGGTTGAAAGACAGGTTGACCGCAGGGAGCATGCCGTGGTGCAGGATCGAGACCGGCCCGGCGCCCGGCGGCGCGATGCTCGCCACCGCGGCGAGCGGCACCATCTCGCCCGACAGCGGGGATCGCAGGCGGAACGACTGCAGCGTCTCGATATGCCCGCGCCCGTCGTCGTCGACTTCAAGCACCACCTGGTACTGGTTGGTGTCGGTCTGGAACTCGTTGATCTGGCGCTGCCCGAAGGCGTTGTAGAGGGCCTCGTCGATATCGGCTGAGGTGAGACCCAGCCGCGCTGCCGCCGCGCGGTCGATGCGCATGCGGATGACATTGGCGCCGAGCTGCAGGTCGCTGGACAGGTCGCGGTAGAGCGGCTCGCCTTGCAGCGCGCTGGTGAGCCGCTGCGACCACGCATAGAGCTCGGCGGTTTCGTTGCCCTTGAGAACGTACTGGTACTGGGCCCGCGGCTGCCCGGCGCCGATGTTGATGTCCTGTGCTGCGCGCAGGTAGAGCCGGATGCCCGGCACCGCGGCCAGCCTGGGCCGCAGGCGGTCGATCAGGCCGCTGGCCGAGACGTCGCGGTCGGAACGGTCGTTGAGCACGATCCAGAAGCGGCCGTTGGCCAGGGTCTGGCTGCCGCCGGTCATGCCGACCGAATGGGTGACCGTCAGCACGGCCGGGTCGGCCGCGATGATGTCGGCGAGGGCGCGATGCTTGGCGACCATGTCCGCATGGGGGATATCCGCCGCCGCCTGCGAGGTGCCCAGCACGAATGCGGTGTCCTGCAGCGGGAAGAAGCCCTTGGGGATCAGCACGAAGCCTGCCACGCTGGCGCATACCGTCAGGCCGAACACCGCCAGCACGCGCGCCTGGCGCCGCAGGCACCAGCGCAGCCCGGCTGCGTAGCGCTGCCCCAGCCACGTGGACAGGTCCGCCTGGCGCGCGCCCGTATCGTGATGCGCCTTGCGCATGGCGATGCCCGCCAGCGCGGGCGCCAGCGTCAGCGACACCACCACCGAGATCAGTATCGCCATCGCCGAGGTCAGCGCGAATTCGCGGAAGAGGCGGCCCACGACCCCGGACATGAACAGCAACGGGATAAACACCGCCACCAGCGACAGGCCGATCGACACTACCGTGGGCCCGACCTCGGCCACGCCGCGGCGCGCGGCCTCGCGCAGGCCGAGTCCGGATTCGCGGTAGCGGTGGATGTTCTCCACCACCACGATGGCGTCGTCGACGATAAAGCCGACCGCCACCACCACCGCCACCAGCGTGAGATTGTTCAGGCTGAACCCCATCAGGTACATCGCCGCGCAGGTGGCCGCCAGCGACACGCCCAGCACCGCCGTCACGATCAGCGTGGCCGACCACTCGCGCAGGAACAGCGCCATCACGCCGATCACCAGCATCACAGCGATCAGCAGGGTCAGCTCGACCTCGTGCAGCGAGGCGCGGATGGTGCGGGTACGGTCGTTCAGGATCTCCACGCGGACATCGGCGGGCAAGGCACGCCGCAGGGACGGCAGCGCTTCGTTGATGCGATCGAAGGTCTGCACGATGTTGGCGCCGGGCTGGCGCATGACGGCGAGCGCCACGCCCGGCCGGCCATTCGGAAAGCCATTGACGTAGGCGTCTTCAGGCCCGGCCGCAACCCGCGCGACGTCTTTCAGGAATACCGGGCCGCCGTTGCGCCAGGCCACGACAAGCTCGCGATAGTCGTCCGGTTCCAGCAACTGCCCATTGGTCTCCAGCGTGCTGACGCGCGCCTCGCCGTACAGCGCGCCCTTGGGCGCGTTGCGGCTGGCCGCGCGGATTGCGCCGCGGACGTCGGCCAGCGTCAGGCCCACGCCGGCCAGCGCCGCCGGCGAGGCCTGCACACGGATCGCGGGGCGGCGCAGGCCGGTGGCGTTGACCAGCCCCACGCCCGGCAGCTGCCCGAGCTGGCGCACCAGCACGCGCTCGGCGTAGTCGCTGACTTCGGTCAGCGGCAGCGTGTCAGAGGTGATGCCAAGGATCGCCACCGGACTGTCCGCGGGATTGACCTTGCGCCAGGTCGGCATTGCCGGCATGTCCGGCGGCAGCCGGCTGGTGGCGCGGTTGATGGCCGCCTGTACCTCTTGCACGGCGCTGTCGAGCCGGGTCTCCAGCGTGAACTGCAGCACGATGGTGACCGAGCCCAGCGCACTGGTCGAAGTCATCTCGGCAATGCCGGGGATTGCGCTGAACTGCACTTCGAGCGGTGTGGCAACCGACGAGGCAATGGTGTCCGGGCTGGCGCCGGGCAGCAGGGCGTTGACCTGGATGGTTGGCACTTCGGCTTCGGGCAGCGGTGCCACCGGCAGCCGGAAATATGCGGCCGCACCCAGCAGCACCAGGGCGGCAGCCAGCAAGGCGGTGCCGATCGGGTGATCGATGCACCAGCCATATAGCGAAGAGGATGATTTCACTTCAGGCTCTCGGGGCCGGGGTTGCGATCGGCACGGAGACGCGGCTGCCGGCGCGCAGCCGGGACTGGCCGTCCGACACCAGCTGGTCACCGGCGGCGACGCCCTCCAGCACGACCTGCTGGCGGTCCTGGTAGCGCACGCTGACGGGCACGATCTCCACGGTGTTGTCCGGCCTGACGCGGAACACATAAGGCTGGTCCTGTTCGCCGTAGCGCAGCACCGCGGGCCGGGCCACCAGCGCATCGCGCAGCAGCCCGGTGTGCAGCCGCACCGCGACAAACTGGCCCGGCCACAGCTCGCCGGCGCGGTTGTCGAACTCGGCCTTGACCCGGACCGCGCCATTGCCGGTGCCCACGCGGCTGTCGATCACCAGCAGGCGCCCCTGCGCCAGCGGCGCGCCGCCGTCGCGTGCATGCGCGTGCACGGCCGCGTTCGCGCCGCCGGCGCTCAGGTGTTGCAGCACCGGCAGCGCCGACTGCGGCATGGTGAATTCCACGGTGATGGGCGACAGCTGCGTGACGGTGAAGATCCCGTCGGCGTCGCCGACCCGCACCAGGTTGCCTTCATCGACGTTGCGCAAGCCGATGCGCCCGGCGATGGGCGAGCGGATGCGGGTGTATGACAGGCGCACTTCCTCGGCGACGATAGCGGCGCGGTTGCCCTGCACGGTGGCGCGCAGCTGCTCGACGGTGGCGAGCTGCTGGTCCAGCGTCTGGCGCGGGATGGCATCGGCGGCGATCAGCGTGCGGTAGCGCCCAAGGTCGAGCTCGGCCGCGCGCAGCTGCGCCAGGTTCATCGCCAGCGTGGCGCGGGCCTGACCCAGTGCGGCCTGGATCGGCCGGTCATCGAGCGAGGCGAGCAGCTCGCCGCGGGCCACCTGCTGGCCTTCGCGCACATGCAGGCGCATCAGCTGGCCGTCGATCTGCGTGCGCACCACCACGTCGCGCAAGGGCCGGACGGTGCCGACGCTTTCCGCCTGGCGGGCGACGTCGCGTGCCTCCACGCGCGCCACGCGCACAGGAACAGGCGGTGGCGGCGGTGGGGGCGCATCGGACTGGCTGCGCCGGACCAGGCCGAGCGTGCCGAGCGCGAGCACGCAGAGCGCCGCGGCTGCAAACCACAACCGTCGCGCATAA
This sequence comes from Cupriavidus sp. FW305-3-2-15-C-LB2, assembly GCF_058787575.1. Lineage (NCBI taxonomy): Bacteria > Pseudomonadati > Pseudomonadota > Betaproteobacteria > Burkholderiales > Burkholderiaceae > Cupriavidus > Cupriavidus sp. FW305-3-2-15-C-LB2. Next base: position 90,799 of record NZ_JBYSZW010000008.1, on the reverse strand, counting down.
GGCCCGAGCGCCGCGAGCAGATAGGAGGTGAGGGAGAACGCAGGCATGGCAGTCGGACCCGCCGGATCCACAAGTCATTGGCATGCTGGTTTATAGCCAACGGAGGCGGTTGGAACGGTGACTCCAGCCTGTCAGGGCTGTCAGGAAGGCCGCGGCGCGCGCGCATGCGGTAGTCGCGGCGTGCTTGCTGACAGCTTTGCCAGTTGCCTGTCAGCACGCCGTTGGCTGCGGGCAGCTAAGCTACGCGGTTTATCGATTGGCAGGGCCGGGCCATCATGCCCGGAATCCGGCGCACGGCAGCGACGCTGCCAGTGAGGGCAGACGATGTGGAGGACAGGTTGAGATCCAACCGCAACAAGCTGAACGCAGCCAGGGCCGTGCTGGGTGCCATGGCACTGACCGTGGCAGCGTGCGCCGGCATCGGCAGCGGCGGCCCGCTGCCCGCGCGCGCGAGCTTCAGCGATTACCGTAGCGAAACCCTCAGCCAGCTGCAGGCGCGGCGCCACTTCCAGCTTGCCGACAAGGCAGCCGAACTCGCGTGGAACGGCCCCGGCGAATGGCTGCCGGCGCTGTCCCGTGCCGGAACGAAGCCGGAGAAGGGCATCCTGCTGATCCACGGCCTTGGCGATTCGCCGTGGTCGTTCCATGACCTCGCCCGGCAGCTCGCCGCGCAGGGCTTCCTGGTCAGGACCGTGCTGCTGCCCGGTCATGGCATCCGGCCGGAGGACCTGCTGGACGTGACGCTGGAAGACTGGCAGCGCGTGGTGCGGGAGCAGGCCGAGGTGCTGCGCCGCGATGTCGGGCAGGTCTACCTGGGAGGCTTCTCCACTGGCGCCAACCTGGCACTTGAATACGCCTACGCTCACCCGGACGTGGCGGGGCTGGTGCTGTTTTCACCGGCATTCCAGTCCAACAGCCGCTACGACTGGCTGACCCCGCTGATTGGCTGGATCCGCCCATGGCTGCTGGAGCCGGACGGGCGCCGGCCGATGCAGAACGCCGTGCGCTACATGACGGTGCCAACCAACGGCTTCGCCCAGTTCTACCGCAGCAGTCGCGCGGCGCGCCTGCGGCTGGAGCAGGGGGCCTACGACAAGCCGGTCTTCATGGCGGTGGCGCAGCACGATTCGGTGCTCGATACCCGCTATTTGCTGACCGTGTTCCAGGACAGGTTTACGCATCCCGCAAGCCGCCTGATCTGGTATGGCCAGAGGCCGGAAACCACGGCGGACAGCGGCCGCGTGCTGGTGCGTGGCGATACGCTGCCGCAATTGCGGATCAGCCAGTTCTCCCATATGGGTTTGCTGTTCTCGCCGGCGAATCCGCTGTACGGGGAACAGGGCCGCCTGCGCATCTGCTGGAACGGGCAGGATGAGTTGGCGACGCGGGCTTGCGAGCGTGGCGAGGCCGTGTGGTATTCGGACTGGGGCTATCGCGAAGCCGGCAAGGTGCATGCGCGGCTGACGTTCAATCCCTATTTCTCCTGGCAAGGCGAGGTGATCGCTGGGGTTTTCGCCGGCGCGGACTTGCGTGCCGGCGACCGTGCGCCAGAAACGCAGCGCATGACGCGGGACGACAACGGCAGCAGCCCGCAGGCGATGTAGGCGAATGCAAGGCAGGCAAGCCACCGGCAGTCCGTGCCCGGCTCCGCCGCATGGAGGAAAACCCGGGCCTGTCCCACGGCGCATCAGCCTCTAACATGAAGTACCCGCCGCCATCGCGGCAAACAACGATAACGCGGAGACTTCATACATGGATCGTCGAAAGTTCCTGAGCGCCGCGGCCATCGCGGCGACCGCCGGCGTCGCGCCGCACGCCATCGCGCAGCAGTGGCCGGCGCGCGCCATCCGGCTGGTCGTGGCCTATCCGCCTGGTGGCGGCACCGACGTGGTGGCACGCTTGTTTGCCGACTACCTGACGCGCGTGACCGGGCAGTCGGTGGTGGTGGAGAACAAGCCCGGCGGGGCCACCATTCCCGCCACGCAGGACGTGATCCGCGCCAGGAATGACGGGCAGACGCTGCTGGTGACGCTGGGTTCCTCGGCCACCTCGGGCGCGCATATCAACCGCGTTCCTTACGACCCGTTGACCGACCTCACCGCGCTGGCGGAACTTGGCCGCGCCCCGGTGCTGCTGGCGGCCAACAAGGATGCGCCGTACTCCACGCTGAAGGAACTGATCGCCTATTCCAAGGCGAATCCGACCAAGCCGATCCACTCGGCCTCGTACGGTCCGGGCACCTCGTCGCACTTCGGTCCGCTGCTGTTCAACCGGCTGGCAGGCACCAACCTTGAACCGGTGCTGTACAAGGGCTCGGCGCCGGCCACGCAGGACCTCGTGGGCGGCGTGGTGCCGCTGATGATCGACGGCCTGACCACCGGCGTGCCGCTATACCAGGCCGGCAAGACCAAGGCGCTGGCCACCACCATCCCGGAACGCTCTGATCTGGCGCCCGGGGCGCCTACCTTCCGTGAGCAGGGCTTTCCTGAGATGGAGCAGCTCAGCGGCTATTTCGCGCTGTTCGGCCCCAAGGCCATGCCCAAGGCCACGGTCGATGCGGTCTCTGCTGCGGTGCGCAAGGTGCTGGCCGACCCGGCCTACCAGAAGCGGCTGGCAGGCGTTGGCGTGCTGCCGCCGCAGGCGGTCACGCCTGAGGCCTTCGCCGCGCAGATCCGGACCGATCATGCGCGCTGGGGGCAGTTCATCAAGGATATCGGCTTCAAGATCGATGGGTGAGGGCGCCGCGGCAGCGTCGGCGTGTGCGCGGGTGCATCGGCGTGGGTGGCGAGAGGCGGATTCTTGTCCATACTGAACTTGACTGGCGGGCTGTCGCTGCCCGCCGGGATCAATCGCCCAAGGAGAAGAATCGTGTTCAAGCACATCTTGCTGGCCACCGATGGCTCGGAACTGTCAAAAATGGCAATGGATGCGGCCATTGGTTTTGTCAAAGCCGGCGGCGCCAGGCTGACGGCCTATACGTGCATGGAAGAGTATCCCTACGTGGCGTCAGGCGATGCCGGCCATCCCAGGCGCAAGGCCTTCGAAGAGCAAGAGGCCGCACATGCAAGCGCCAGGCTGGAAGCGGTTGTTGCTGCGGCCAGGGCTGCGGGAGTCACATGCGAAACGGATATGACGACTTCGGTACCCTACAAGGGCATCATCGATGCGGCCGCGAGGCACGGGTGTGACGTGATCTTCATGGCGTCGCACGGCCGCAGGGGCCTGGAGGGGCTGCTGGTCGGCAGTGAAACCCAGAAGGTTCTTACCCACTGCCGGGTTCCTGTCCTCGTCTACCGCTAGACACTGCGCGGCGTGCCGCCGCGGGTGCTGGCGTACTGTCGAATCCACCTCACGGGGGGAACCTGCCATGACGGAAATGGAACAGGAGAAAGTCGTCGGTGTGCTGGATCGAATACTCGAAGCCGAGCTCGCCGGGGTTGTGCGCTACACGCACTATTCGTTCCTGATATTCGGCTTCGGCCGCATTCCCATCGTGTCGTGGCTGCGTGAGCAGGCGAATGAGTCGCTGCTGCACGCGCACCAGGCCGGCGAATGGATCACGACCCTCGGCGCCTATCCCTCGCTTGGCATCGGCGAGCTGCTGGACACCCACACGACCGATATCGGCGCGATCCTGCGTGAATCGCTCGCGACCGAGATGGAGGCCCTGGACCTGTACCGTGAGCTGCTAAGCCTGGTCGAGGGGCGCTCAGTCGCGCTGGAGGAGTATGCGCGGCAGTTGATCCAGCTGGAGGAACTGCATGCGGGAGAGGTCGAGAAAATGCTGCGCAAGCCCGGCCTTGCGGCGACGGTGCAGCCGCGGCAGGGCTGATCTGGGCCGGCCCGCTGCCTTCTCGTGCGTGCAAAAGCGCGCGTGCCACAAGGTTTCGCCCCCATTGCTTTCGTCCCCGACGCCGGGAGCAGGGCACAGGCCGCGTCACCGCACCGGCCATCCACCCCCATCGCGCGCCGCGCCAACCGAGCTGGTTGCCAGCGCCAATGTCGCCGCGGCGGCGAGCGCTCCGTTATAGGCGTCAGCTGACGCGTTCCGTGCCGGCAGCAACTGGTTCTGTGCCAGGTTGGCTTCGGTGAGGTTCGCCTGTGCGCGGCTATGGCAAATGCTTGCCGGGAAGCGTGGGTGCAGGTCCGCGCGTGCTGACCGGACGTGCGCTACGCGGATCGGCGGCTTGCCGGCCTGGCTTTGCCGTATTGTCCCTGCGCCCAGTGGGCGTGCCGCGACTGCTGTCGGTGCGGTGCGTCGGACCGGAGAACGCGCCGATCCTGACTTCCTCGCCCATCCCCCCGACGACATGCTGCGCAAAGGCGGCCCCCGAGGCGGTCAGCATGGCGATTGCCATCAGCGGGTACGCGTGGATCTTCTTCATTTTTGCCTGTTTTTCGTGTGGTGGGCCCGGGCGGGCAAGGTTCAGGCAGCGGAGGGTAAATCAAGCGGATGTCCGTGTATGTAAGCTATTGTTAGCGCGATTTGCTCCGCCAACCAAAGAATATGAAAAGTGCTTGTTAGCGCATGCGCGATCAAAGCGCCGCGGTGAAAGGCGGGATACCGGCCGCGACCATCAGCGCCATGGATAGCGGGAAGAGGGCGCTGATGTGTGCCGTGGCGCTGGCGAAGGAGTAGTGAGCGTAGCAATAGATCGCCGCCACCAGCATATAGACGGCCAGCCGGTGGAAGCCCTCGAGGTGTGCCCCGAACTCCTTGCCGAACCAGGCAACCATGCCGTACTCATTGAGTTTGGAGGCCAGCATGATCAGCAGGCCGATCCAGATCATGGTGTCCCAGGCGGATTTCTCGTTCAGGGCATCCTCCCAGGTCAGCACGCCGGTGATGAACAGCAGCGAGACGCCGAGAGCCGCCGCCAGCGTTGCGCCGATGGCCAGGTCCTCACCGAAAATCCAGAGCACCAGCAAGCCAAGGAAAATTGCCGCCATGATGATTTCCTTGGCGCCGATGATGGCGACGGCCGCCATGGGCAGGGGCGGTCATGATGCCGGCGATGGTGGTGACAAATACCGCGAACATGTGCCACGCCTTCACCGCGAGGCCGGCCGGCGCCGGCAGGAACCAGAGCACGATGCCGATTCCCACCGGGACTAGAAATCTCCAGAGATCTTTGAGATGCCCTGCGGGGGCCGCTGGCTTCGCGGCGGGGGAGCTTCCAGCGCCTGGCCTTCGGCCCGGATTCGCGCAACATCGATGATGACCACCTCCGCGCTCAGGGGCCAGTCCGTGAACGCCGACGTCAAATGTGGCGTGAGGGACGCGGGGCAGGCGAATAACCGTTCGTATGCTATGGTTTATAGACCTTTCCGGTAGAAGCGCCGGCGTCGTGCCGGCGCCGCCGAACGACGGCATGCCAGCAGACGGGGCTCGAGGAGTAAGTCATGCATCCCAGCAAGCTAATCGTGGCGGCGATACTTGCCGCGGCAACTCTTCCGGTGCTGGCACAGCCCGAGACGCGCGTGGACACGGTGTCGGGCGTGGGGGCTACCAGGACCACCGGCACGGTCAAGGCCACTGCCACGGTGGTGGCCATCGATGCCGCCACGCGCACCATTTCGCTCAAGAACAAGCAGGGCAAGGTCACGGACGTACAGGTCGGCGAGGACGTGCGCAACTTCGAGCAGCTCCGCGTGGGCGACATGGTCACCGTCGAGTACACGCAGGCCTTGTCAGTGGCTCTCGCCAAGCAGAGCGGCATGCGCTCCAGCACCGAACGCGAGATCGCCGAGCGGGCCGCTCCTGGCGCCAAGCCCGGCGGCATGGTCGGGCGCGAGGTGACGGTCACTGCCGATGTGGTGGCCGTCAACGCCAAGACCGGCATGGTGACGCTCAAGGGGCCAAAGGGCAAGACGGTGGACGTGCATGTCGAGGATCCGGAGCAACTGAAGGCGGTTAGACGCGGTGACCAGGTGCAGGCCGTCTACACCGAAGCCCTTGCCATTTCTGTCACGCCCAGGCGTGCCCGCTGAGTAAGGCGGCGCCGGGTGGGAGCATGCCAATGGGTTTTCTGCGGTGGTTGCGCTGGCGCAATGCGCAAGTCCATGCGCACGGCAAGCAGGAGATTGCCGAGCTGACCGAGCGCGTGACCCGGATCTATCCGCGCTTGCGGCTGGTGTCACGCTACCAGCAGCGGCTTCGGCCTGCGCTCGAGCAAGCGCAGGACTACGTGCGCGAACTCGTCCAGGGTCTTCCCGCGCCGCGGGAAGCCAGCATGCAGGCATGGGGTGACGATCCCTATGTTCACGCCTTCTTCGGCGCGCCGCGTGACGTGCCGCTGGCCTTCAGCCGCTCTCCTGAACTGCGCGCGTTCTTCGAACAGTCGCCCGATGCGCCGCAGGCGTTTGCGGTGCTGGGGATGGCGATGACCGAGCGGCGCACGCTCGGGGTTGCGCTGGAAGGGGATGTCATGCGCACGGAAGTGCCGCAAACCACCGTCAGTTTCGGCGATCACAAGGTCAGGATCATCGCTCGCAGCGAGGCCGCGCTGCGCGAGGAAATTGTCCGGCGCATGTTCGATCAGTTCAGCATGGAGGGTCTCGCCCGTTTCGCTGCCGGCAAGTCACGCCGCGAGGTGCTCGCGCGCGAGCAGGCGCTGCTGGTGGCGCGCCTGCGCCTGCTCCAGCAGCAAGGCACCGGCATGCGTTCGGTGCTCGGCGGCGATGCCGACGCAAGTCCCGGCGAGCAGGCCGCCCTGGGCGGGCAGATTGCCGCGAACGAGCAGGAACTTGCGCAGCTCGGCCCCGAAACCGGGGCGCTTGACCGTCAACTGGAATGCCTGGCCGAGGTCCTGGCGGACGCACGCTCCTGCTTTTCCATCGAGCAAAGACACTTGCGGCTTAGTGCCATGAACGTGCTGCTCGCGGCGGACAGCGCGGGGCCGGCATACGACATCGACCTGCTCACTGCCCACGTCCCGGGCGATCCTCCACTGGTGCGATCCATCGCACTGGTGCGGTTCGCGCGTGGCGACATGCTGTCGCCGACCGCCCTGATCGAGGAGGCGGAGCGGCTGCTGTGACAGCGGGGATGGTGGCGCGCCAGGCAGTGGAGAGCGGCGCGGTGGAATGCGCGCTGGCGCTGGGCTTCGAGTTCATGCAGCCGGGCCCGCTGAAGAGCGCGTGGACTGACCGCGAGGCGGCCATGGTCGAGTTCACCAACATCGCCGCCCCGATGGTGCAGGATGCGGTCGAGGCCGGCGTGCCCGCGCGCGCTGACGCTGTTCGGCGGCGCCGGCCGCGAGCACATGCAGCGCTACGGCACCAGGCTGGAGACCTTCGCCAGGATCCGCGCCAAGGCCAGCCGCCACGCTGCCAACAACCCGCTGGCCGTGTTCCGCACCGTCGTCACGGAAGCAGACGTGATGGCCGAGAAGGTGATGTGGCCCGGCGTGATGACCCGCTCGATGGCCTGCCCGCCGACCTGCGGCGCCGCCGCTGCCATTGTCTGCACCGAAGCCTTCGCGAACAAGCACAACCTGCGCACCGACGTGCGCATCCTGGCCCAGTCGCTGACCACCGACGTGGCCCCGAGCTTCGAGCCGCCTTCGATGATCGGCCTGGTGGGCTTCCATATGGCCGAGGCGGGCGCGCAGGCCGTGTACGAGCAGGCCGGCGTCGGCCCGTCGGATATCCAGGTCTGCGAACTGCACGATTGCTTCGCGCAGAACGAACTGCTGAGCTATGAGTCGCTGGGCTTCGCCAGGGCCGGCGAGGCCGAGATGATGGTGCGGGACGGTGACAACACCTACGGCGGCAAGGTCGTGGTCAACCCGTCGGGTGGGCTTCTTCATGTGCCTGAACAGCGATGTGTCGGCCGCATCGGGCATCGACCGCATGAAGGTGCTGCAAGTGGACCTGGGCCGCATCCTGCACGCTGAACAGGCCTTCGACTATCACCGCATGGCCTACGCCGGCGACACGCTGCACTTCGACACGACGGTCAGCGACGTCTACGACAAGAAGGGGGGCGCGCTGCATCTTGTCGTCAACACCACCCGCGTGACCAACCAGGACGGCGAACATGTCGCCGACATGCGCAGCACCCTGGTGGAACGCCGCGGCTGATCGCGCACAAGGAGAACAGAACCATGCAAGCCCCCCGTTTCGCCGACGTGAAGGTTGGCGACAAGCTGCCGAGAACGCATTGCCAGCTACAAGGTCCCCCGCAGCGTTGAATTCGTGGAGGCGTTGCCTTTGTCGAGCGTCGGCAAGGTGCTCAAGCACGAACTTCGCAAGCAGCACTGGAAGTCGGCGTTTGCTGGCATGCAGCCTGCTCAAGCTTGCATGCTGACCGCTGCTTCACGCTGCGTGGGCACCACGACCGGGTTCAGGAATGCCGGCGCCAGGCCAGTCAACTGTTCCGCGGCCGCTCGCAAGGGCGGCAGGAAGCGCTTCACCGCTTCCTCCCTCGTGACTTCGCCCGAGGGCAGGTTGACGCTGATCGATGCCACCACGTTGTGGTGTTCGTCGCGTACCGGTACGGCGAGGCCTGCGATGTGCTGGTCGAATTCTCCATCCACCCACGCATAGCCATCGCGGCGCACGGCAGCGAACGCTTCAAGCAATGCTGCCTTGTCGTGCACGGTGCGGTCCGTGTAGGCCCGCAGGGAGGCCTCGTCGAGAAACTGCGAGAGAAATTCCGTGGTCTGGAAGCCCAGCACCGCCCGGCCTGGTGCTGTGGCGAAGGCCGGCACATGGCTGCCCACGCCAAGCCCCAGTGAGCGGATCTTCAGCGACGGAATGCGCAGGACATATACCGCATCGTGCCCGTCGAACACACACATGCCGCACGACTCGGTGACCTGCGTCCACAGGGTTTCCAGCGCGCGTTGCGCGTGCCCCCAGAAGGGCAGCGAGGTCAGGTAGGTCATGCCGAGGGTAAGGATCTTCGGGGTCAGGCGAAAACCCCGCGTTTCGGATTCCGCCGCATAGCCCAGCTCGCACAGCGTGAGCAGGATCCGCCGCACCACGGTCCGCGGCAGGCCAGTGGATGCCGTGATGCTGGCAACGGTGTGCGTGCCGCTGCGCCCGAGCGCGTGGATCACGGCCAGTCCGCGGGCAAAAGAGCGTACGAAGCCATCGTTGTCGGTAGTAGTCATGTCTGTACGAGGTCTGATTTCAGGTTGACATTGTAGCAAGGCCGGACGTAAAGTTCGAAAAAACGGGCGGCAATGACCGCTAGGCGGACATAAATGTCCGAAAAAAATTAAACAGGAGACAACCATGAAGCGGCGTTTTCTTTGCCAGGCGCTAGCCTGCCTCGCTGTCGTGTCCACCTCGGGCCTTGCATTCGCCAACCCGTCCCCCGAGACCTTCCAGGCCAAGCGTCCTTTGCGCCTGATCGCGCCAAGTTCGCCCGGCGGCATCCTTGACCTGACCAGCCGCCTGCTCGGCAAGACTCTGTCTGAGCAGCTGGGGCAGCCCGTCGTCGTGGAGAACCTGCCTGGCGCGGGCGGCGTGATCGGGATGCAGGCCATGCTGCGCGCGGAACCGGACGGCCACACGCTGGTGATGGGCAGCCTTGGCCCCAATGCGGCCAACTACGCATTGCACGACAAGCTGCCTTACAAGTTCGAGGACTTTGCACCGGTGGCGCATGTGCTGACGATGCCGGACGTCGTGGTGGTCAACCCGAAACTGCCGGTCAAGACCATTGCCGAGCTGGCGGCCTATGCCAGGACGCGCCCCAACGGCTTGTCCATGGCGGTGTCGACGAGCGGTTCTTCCGGCCATCTCGCCGGGGACCTGCTGAAGCAGCGCGCCGGCATTACCGCCGTCGACGTGATCTATCGGGGCGCATCGCCGGCGCTGACCGACCTGGTGGCGGGGCAAGTCGATTTCATGGTGGACAACCTCATCACCGCATTGCCGCTGGTGCGAGCCGGCAAGCTGCGCGCGCTTGCGGTCACGACAAGGCAGCGTGCCCCGGAACTCCCGGATACGCCGACCATGGCCGAATCCGGTTACCGCGACTTCGACGTTTCGGTCTGGCTCGGCCTCTTTGTCTCGTCCAGAACGCCGCCCGCGGTGGTGCAGGCGTTGAATGTTGCCGTCAACAAGGCGCTGGCCGATCCTGCTCTGCGCGAGAAGCTGGCGCAGCAGGGCGGTACGGCCGCGGGCGGGTCGACGCGGCAGTTCGACAGCTTCGTGCGCGCCGAAAAAGCCCGCTGGGAGCAGGTCATCAAGGACGGCAACATCAAGCCCGAGTAAGCGCGAACAAATTCATCACTCTCTTCTTGCAGACAACGCCATGCAAAACAATTTCAAGGACAAGGTCATCCTCGTCACCGGAGCCGGCAATGGCATCGGCCGTGCCATTGCCATGCTGCTCGGCGCGCAGGGCGCCAGGGTGGTCGTCAACGACCTGGGCTCCAGCGGCAGCGGCGAGGGCAGTGATGCCGGACCAGCCCAGAAGGTGGTTGACGAGATCCGCGCAGCCGGCGGGAAGGCTGTGGCGAACACCGATTCGGTCGCGACTGCGGAGAGCGCGCAGGCCATTGTCGATACCGCCATCCGCGAGTTCGGCCGCATCGATGGCGTGATCAACAACGCCGGCATCCTGCGCGACCGCATCTTCCACAAGATGAGCACCGCTGAATGGCAGGCGGTACTGGATGTGCACCTGAACGGCGCTTACTTTGTCAGCCGTGCCGCGGCGCCTTATTTCAAGGAACAGCAAGGCGGCACCTACGTCCACATGACCTCCACCACCGGCCTGGTCGGCAATTTCGGGCAGGCCAATTACGCCGCCGCCAAGCTTGGCATCGTGGCGCTGTCGAAATCCATCGCGCTGGACATGGCCCGCTTCAATGTCCGTTCCAACTGTATTGCCCCGTTCGCATGGAGCCGCCTGATCGGCACGCTGCCCAGCGAAACCGAGGCCGAGAAGAAGCGCCTTGAGCGGATGCAGGCGATGAAGCCGGAGCAGGTTGCCCCGGTTGCCGCGTTCCTGTCTGGCGATGCTTCGGCGGACGTCAATGGCCAGGTGCTGGCCGTGCGCGGCAATGAGCTGATCGTCATGAGCCAGCCGCGCCCGGTGGCGTCTGTGCATCGCGCCGAAGGCTGGACGCTGGAGACGCTGGCGGAGCATGCCGTGCCGGCGGTGAAGCGCGCTTTCACGCCGCTGGAGCGCTCGCCCGAGGTGTTTTCCTGGGACCCGATCTGAGAACGGAGGTACGCAGCGATGGCCATCGACTATCACCGCCTGCGCTCGTGGGCGTTCTTTGACCAGGTTTCCAGCTATGCGGCGAATGACAACATTCGCTATGCGCTGAGCCTCGGCTTTGGCTCCGATCCGATGGACGAGGCGGACTTGCCCTTTGTCTTTGAGGAAGGACTGAGCGTGGTGCCCACCTTCCTCGCCACCGTCGGCGCGCCAGGTGCATGGGCAAGCGACCCGGGTACGGGCATCGACTGGATGCAGATCCTGCACGGCGAGCACCGGATGCGCTTTTTTTCAGTGCCCGCGGCGTCTGGCGCGGTACGCAGCCAGACGCGCGTCAGCCGCGTGGTGGACAAGGGCGCCGGCAAGGGCGCGCTGGTGGTCACTGAGCGGCGCATCGAGGACCAGGCCAGCGGCGAGTTGCTGGCGACCGTCGAGCATGTGTCGTTCTGCCGGGCTGATGGTGGCTTTGCCTGCGCCGCCACGCCCGGCGATGCACCGCTCGAGCCATTGCCGGCGGTGCCGGAGCGCGCGCCTGACATGATCATGTCGATGCCGACCCAGCCTTCCGCGGCCTTGCTGTACCGCCTCAATGGCGATCGCAATCCCATCCACGCACTGCCCGCCGCCGCCCGGCAGGCCGGCTTCGAGCGGCCGATCCTGCATGGCCTTTGCACTTACGGCATGGCATGCCGGGCGCTGCTGAAGCAGGCTTGCGGTGGCGATCCGTCGCGCCTGGCCAGCCTTTCGGTGCGCTTTTCATCGCCATTCGTGCCTGGTGAAACGCTGCGCGTGGAGATGTGGCGCGGCGAAGGGCAGGTCCGGTTCCGTGCGCTCGCAGACGAGCGCAATGTGGTCGTGCTGAGCCACGGCGTCGCCGACCTGCATCCGTAATCAAGGAGTCAAGATGTCCGTGATCGAGCAATTCGCCCGTGCCACGCCCGACCGGGTTGCCTACCGCATGGTGCCGTCCGGCCAGGCGGTGACGTGGGCCGAACTGGAGCAGCGTTCGCGACAGTGCGCTGCCGCACTGCTGGCTGCCGGTCTGCGCGAGGGCGACGGCATTGCCGTGCTGCTGGAGAACCATGTCCGCTATTTCGAGATCCTTTGGGCCGCGCACCGGATCGGCTTGTACTACACCACGATCAGCCGTCACCTGAAAGCCGACGAGGTGGAGTACATCGTGCAGGACTGTGGCGCCCGGGTACTGTTCTGCTCGGCGCAGACCCTTGGCGACCTTGCGCCCGGCGCCCTGGCATCGCTTCGGGTCACGCGGGTGCTTCTGGATGGGAGCGAGCCGGGCTACAGCAACTATGAAGCGTGGCTGGAGCAGATGCCGGCCGAGGTCACGTTGCCGCGCACGGTGGAGGGAACTGACTTCTCATATTCTTCCGGCACCACGGGCAGGCCCAAGGGCATCAAGCGTCCACTGCAAGGCGCCAACGCTTTTTTCCGCACCGGTGATGACGCTCGCCTGGGCTGGAAGTCGCTGGACCGCGATACGGTCTACCTGTCGACCGCGCCGTTCTATCACACTGCCCCGGTGCGCTGGAACATGGCCACGATGCGCGCCGGAGGCACCTCGGTCATGATGGAAAAGTTCGAGCCGCTGGCGGCGCTGGATGCGATCGCGCGCTACGGCGTGACCCATAGCCAGTGGGTGCCGACCATGTTCGTGCGCTTGCTGCGGCTGACTGCGGCGGAGCGCGAGCGCTTCGACCTGTCCACCATGCGCTATGCGATCCACGCCGCCGCGCCGTGTCCGATCTCAGTCAAGCAGCAGATGATCGACTGGTGGGGGCCGATCCTCTATGAGTTCTACAGCGGCACCGAACTGGTCGGGCGCACCTCGCTGGACTCCGTGGAATGGCTCGCGCACAAGGGGTCGGTCGGACGGCCCGAGTTCGGGCAGGTACACATCGTCGGCGACGATGGCAATGAAGTGCCGCAGGGCCAGACCGGCGTGGTCTACTTCTCCGGCGGCGGGACCTTTGCTTACCACAATGATCCGGAGAAAACCCGGCAGGTCTATAACGACCGTGGGTGGGCCACCTATGGGGACGTCGGCTACGTCGATGCCGACGGCTTCCTTTACCTCACGGACCGCCTTGCCAACACCATTGTCTCTGGCGGCGTCAATATCTATCCGCAGGAATCCGAGAACGTGCTGATGAGCCATCCGGCGGTCTTCGACGTGGCGGTGGTCGGCGTGCCGAATACCGAGTTCGGCGAGGAAGTGAAGGCGGTGGTCCAGTTGCACGAGCCTGAGCGGGCGTCGCCGGTCCTGGCCGAAGAACTGATCGCGCTTTGCCGCAGCAGGATCTCCCCAATCAAATGCCCGCGCTCGGTCGACTTCGTCGCGGCGCTGCCGCGCACCGAAACCGGCAAGCTGCTCAAGCGCGCCGTCAAGGCCAGCTACTGGCCAACCGAAAACCGAATCGCGCATTGAGCGCAACTGATGCCATGTCCCGACAAGAAGCCAGCTACCACGCGCCGCGCAAGATGTTCGCGCCGGAGCACGAGATGTACCGCGACAGCGTCGCCCGTTTCCTGGCTGACAAGGTCATGCCCGGACACGCCGAATGGGAAGCCGCCGGCCTGGTTCCGCGCGATCTCTGGCGCGATGCCGGCGCCCACGGCCTGCTGTGCCCCGGCTTGCCCGAAGCCTACGGCGGTGCCGGCGGCGACTTCCTGCACAGCGCCATCGTGGTGGAAGAGATCGCCCGGGCCCTGGCCAGCGGCGTGACGGGGTTCACCACGCACTCGGAGAACGTCGCGCCGTACCTGCTGGAGTTCGGCACCGAGGCGCAGAAGCGTGAGTTCCTGCCGCGCATGGCCAGCGGCGATGTGGTTGGATCGATCGCGATGACCGAGCCGGGGGCTGGCAGTGACCTGAAAGCCATCCGCACCAGCGCTGTCAAGGTGGATGGTGGTTACCGGCTCAACGGCCAGAAGACCTTTATCACCAATGGCTACCACGCTGACCGCGTGCTGGTGTTCGCCAAGACAGAGCCGGCCGCCGGTGCGCGCGGCATCAGCCTGTTCTGGGTCGACACCACCAGCCCCGGGTTCAGCCGCGGCCGCCTGCTGGACAAGATCGGCCAGAAGGCCCAGGACACCGCTGAACTCTTCTTCGAGGACGTCCTCGTGCCGGACGACATGCTGGTCGGCGAGCGCAATGCCGGCTTCGGCTACGCCATGAGCGGGCTGGTGCGTGAGCGCCTGCTGATCGCCTTGCGTTGCGCCGTGGCGCTGGAGGTGGCGCTTGACTGGACCATCGCGCATGTCAAGGAACGCCGTGCCTTCGACAAGGCGCTGATCGACAACCAGTTCATCCGCTTCCGCCTGGCCGAAATCAAGACGCATGCGTGTGCCACGCGTGCCTTCGTCGACAGCTGCCTTGAACAATACCTGGCCGGCACGCTGACGCCCGATGGTGCCGCCATGGCCAAGTACTGGGCCGGCGAGGCCACGCGGGCCATCGATGACCTGATGCAGTTCTTTGGCGGCTACGGCTATATGCGCGAGTACCCCATCGCCCGTGCCTACACCGACGTGCGTCCGAACCGGATCTACGGCGGTTCGGCCGAAATCATGCGCGAAGTCATCGCGCGCGCACTCTGAATTCACCATGACCAAGAACCTCTCTCGCTCGGTCGCCATCGTGGGTGCCGCGGAATCCGACCTGGGCAAGGTGCCCGGCAAGACGGCACTGGAGTTGCAGGCGCAGGCCGCGCGGCTGGCGCTGCAGGACGCGGGGCTGTCGCTGCGCGATGTGGATGCCGTCTTTGCGCATACCGATGACCGCTTTGCCACCGTGCAGCTGGCCGAATACCTCGGTATCCAGCCAAGGTACGTCGACTCCAGCAACGTCGGCGGCATGTCCAACCTGATGCACATCCGCCATGCGATGGCGGCCATTGCCGCCGGCATGTGTTCGGTGGCGCTGGTGACCTATGGCAGTACGCAACTGTCCGACGGCTCGCGCAAGAGTGGCGCCGTCGCCGCGGATACGCCGGACTCGCCGCGTGGCCAGTTCATCGCGCCTTATGGCCAGCTCAGCCCGATCGGCTACTACGCAATGGTTGCCCAGTTGCACATGCATCGCTACGGCACCACGTCCAGGGATCTCGCCGAGGTGGCAGTGGCGGCGCGGCGCTGGGCGCAGCTGAACCCGAAGGCATACCGGCGCGAGCAAACCAGCATCGAGGAGGTCATGGCGTCGCCCGTGATCGCGTCGCCGCTGCGTACGCGTGACTGCTGCCTCGTCACGGATGGCGGTGGCGCACTGATCATCACCTCCGCCGATCGTGCCCGAGACCTGAAGTCGAAGCCGGTCTATGTGATGGGCGCAGCCGAGACCTTCTCGCACCACTACACCCCGTTCAGCACGACGGACTGGCTGGATACGCGCGTCGCCGAGACGGCGGACGAAGCGTTCGGCATGGCTGGCGTCACCCGCGAAGACATCGACGTGGTGCAGATCTATGACCACTTCACCATCGGCGTCATCCAGTCGCTGGAAGAACTGGGCTTTTGCAAGCGAGGCGAGGGCGGTGCCTTCGTCGCCGATGGCGCCCTGGGCCCGGGTGGCCGCTTCCCCATCAATACCTCCGGCGGCGGCCTTTCCTACGGCCACCCTGGCATGTTCGGCATGTTCGTGCTGATCGAGGCCGTGCGCCAGTTGCGCGGGGAGTGCGGCGAGCGGCAATTGCCTGATGCCGAACTGGCGCTGTGCCATGCGCCCGGACTGGTCTTCTCCTGCAACACCACCATGATCCTCGGAGTCTGAAGCATGAGCGAAGCACAACGTCCCCTGCCGCGTCCCACCGAGATCACCGAAGGCTACTGGCATGCGGCGGCGCAGGGCCGGCTGGTGGTGCAAGGCTGCAGCGCCTGTGGCCACCGCCAGTTCTATCCGCGCACGCTGTGCCTTGCGTGCGAATCGGACCAGGTCGACTGGACGGAGGTCTGCGGCTTTGGCTCGATCTATACCTTCACCATCAACCATCGCGCACCCAATGCCTTCATGAAGGCGCGGCTGCCGTACGCCGTTGCCATCGTCGAACTTGACGAAGGTGTGCGCATGATGGCGAACATCCTCAACGCATCGCCCGAGGCCATTGCTATCGGCAAGCGCGTGCGAGTGGTGTTCGAGAAGGCGAGTGACGACGTGAGCCTGCCGCAGTTCGAATTGATCGACTGACCCAATCCTGCCCCAAGGAGGGCCCATGCCCATCATCACTGTGCCGCGGCGGCGTGCTGCCCTGGCCGCGCTGGCGTGCATCGCCGCACTGCCGGCCTGGTCGCACGCCGCTGACGATTCTGCCTATCCGCAAAAGCCCATCCGGCTGGTCGTGCCATTCCCGGCCGGAGGCGGATCCGACACCGTGGCCCGCTTGCTCGGCCGCGAGCTGACGGCGATGTGGGGCCAGACGGTGGTGGTCGAGAACAGGCCCGGTGCCAGCGGCGCGATTGGCACAGGCGCGGTCGCGAAGGCTGCACCGGACGGCTATACGCTGCTGTTGGGCGCAACGCCGCTGGTGCAGTTGCAGGGCGTCTACAAGTCACTGCCCTATGACACCTTCCGCGACTTCGCGCCGCTGGCGCGCCTGGCGCTCTCGTCGGACGTATTTGCCGCTCCGGTATCCACCCGCGTTGCCAGCGTGAGCGAGCTGCTGTCCGCGGCCCGGGCCACGCCTGGCAAGATCAGCTACGGCTCCTACGGCAACGGCACCTCCTCCCACATGCACGGGGAATTGCTGCGGATGCAGGGGGACGTCGACCTGACCCACGTGGCCTACAAGGGCGGCTCGCCACTGATCCAGGACTTGCTGGGTGGGCAGGTGAGTTCCGGGTTTGTGGATGTGGCCAGCGGCAAGGCCGCGCTCAACTCCCCGAAGATCAAGGTACTGGCCGTCACGGGCGAGCGCCGGCTGGCGCTGCTGCCGGAGGTGCCGACCTTTACCGAACTGGGCTACCGCGATTTCGAGCCAAACGGCTGGTATGGCCTGTTCGTGCCGGCGGCGACGCCGAAGGCGGTGAAGGACAAGCTATCCGCGGCGGTGCTGGCAATCCTGGCCAAGCCGGCCATGCAAACGGCGATTCGTGAGCAAGGCCTGGAGCCGGGAACGCTGGAGCCCGAGGCATTCCTGAAGCTGATGCGGCGCGACGCCGAGATCTGGGGACGGATCGCGGCCAACGCGCGCATCACGCTTGACTGAGCGGTGTCGCAGGCCGGGCCGCCCTCCCTGTTCCGGGGAGGCCGCGCCTGGCCGGACGGCTGATAGCCTCCAAGACTCCAACGTACTGTACGGAAGACCTTCACTTTCATGCTGAATCAGGGGGATCGTTCATGCTTTCCGGTGTAAAAGTTGTCGAGATTTGCGGGATCGGTCCAGGCCCGTTCTGCGCGATGCACCTCGCCGATCTCGGCGCCGATGTGATTGCCGTGGAACGCGCGGCACCGGCCAACGATGCGGCGCTATCCACCGAAGGCTACGTGCTGAACCGGGGCAAGCGCTCGGTGGTTGCCGACCTGAAAACGGCCGAAGGGCGTGAGCTGGTGCTGGCACTGATCCAGGATGCCGACGCGCTGATCGAAGGCATGCGCCCCGGCGTCATGGAGCGCCTGGGGCTGGGCCCGGATGTCTGCCTGCAACGCAATCCCCGCCTGGTCTACGGGCGCATGACAGGATGGGGGCAGAGCGGCCCGATGGCGCAGGCCGCGGGGCATGACAACAACTACATCTCGCTTTCCGGCGCGCTGTACTACCACGGCACACCGGCAGAGCCGCCGTCGTCGGCCATTACCGTGGTGGGCGACGTCGGCGGTGGCGCGCTTTACCTGGCGGTGGGCCTGCTGTCAGGCATCCTCAACGCCCGCGCCACCGGAAAGGGAACCGTGGTGGATGCATCCATCGTGGATGGCTCGGCCCATATGCTGCAGCTGTTGCTGTCCACGCGCCGCAAGGGCTTCATCACCGGCGAGCGCGGCAACAATATCCACGATGCCTCTCATTTCTATTCGACCTACCGCTGCGCGGACGGGAAGTTCGTCACGCTCGGCTCGATCGAGCCGCAGTTCTACGCGCTGCTGCTGGAAAAGCTGGGCCTGACCGAGGATCCGCGCTTCGCCCGGCAATGGGACCGCGAGCGTTGGCCGGAGCTGCATCGGCACTTCGAAGAACTCTTTGCCACCAGGACTCGCGCGCAATGGTGCGCTCTGCTGGAAAACACCGACGTCTGTTTCGGCCCGGTGCTGAGCCCGGAAGAGGCCGCCGGGCATCCGCACCTTGCCGCGCGGGGCGTCTACTTCGAAGCGGAGGGCCATCTGCAGGCTGCCCCCGCGCCGC
Organism: Cupriavidus sp. FW305-3-2-15-C-LB2; assembly: GCF_058787575.1. NCBI lineage: Bacteria > Pseudomonadati > Pseudomonadota > Betaproteobacteria > Burkholderiales > Burkholderiaceae > Cupriavidus > Cupriavidus sp. FW305-3-2-15-C-LB2. The sequence continues at coordinate 72,262 of NZ_JBYSZW010000008.1, read as the reverse complement.
GCTTCGATGGCAAGGCCATGGCGGCGGGCGCGATTCCACGGCGCGGCCAGCACACTGGCGAGATTATGGCCGCAACAAACGCCAGCCACCCCAGCGGCATCTGGAAGACCGGCTGATTGTTGATGCGCTGGCCAGGCCAAGAGCCGGCCGGCGCGGTTGCGCGCTGGCCGATGGCCATGACGTCTCGGCTTCCACCGCGGCATGACCGCGGGCTGCTGCTTCCCGAAATTTCCCACTCGATCCTGAACGGTGCCTTGACGGCTCCGCGCTATGCCGCGTCTGCTGCTGTCGACGCGATGCCATGGCATGGCAGGCGGCGAGTGCGGCTGCACGTTCCCGCGTGAGGCACTTTCGCGAGAAAACATAAGGTTTTCTTATCAAATCGGGATGAATTTCTAACTGGAAGCTCTCGTGCCAGGAGGCCATCATGCAGCAGTCAGACACGCTTCGAATCCACGTACGAGCCAGCATGCGATGGCCACAAGGGCAGAAGATGGCAGAGAACAATATCACTCAGGACGCAACGATTTCAGGCGCACGTCCTTTGACGTCAGGCGCCGAACGCAACCGTGAGCACATGCTGGCGATGCTGGGCCAGGTGCGGGAACTGGAGCAACGGACGGTCAGAAAATCTGCAAGGGCGGCAGATTCATTTCATGCCCGAGGCAAGCTGTTGCCACGGGAGCGGCTGGCGCACCTGCTGGACGCCGACCGCCCGTTCTTTGAACTCATGACCCTGGCCGGGTATTGCGGCCTCGAAGATCCGGACCCGGCCACCAGCGTACCCGGTGCGGCACTCATAGTCGGCATCGGCTATATCGAGGGGGTGCGCTGCATGATCGCGGTAAACGACTCGGGCATCAGCGCCGGTGCGATGCAGGCGCTGACCGGCCAGAAGCTGATTCGGGCGCAGGAGATTGCGCTTGCCCAGAAGCTGCCATTTGTCCAGTTGGTCGAAAGCGCGGGGGGGAACCTGCGCAAATACCGGGTCGAACGCTTCGTCGTGGGTGGCGGCATGTTCTACAACCTGGCGCGGCTGTCCGCGGCCGGCGTGCCGGTGGTGTCTCTCATCCATGGATCTTCGGCCGCTGGTGGTGCCTATCTGCCGGGACTTTCCGACCACGTCATCATGGTGCGGCGCCAGGCCCATGCGTACCTGGCCGGGCCCTCGTTGCTGCGTGCCGCGACAGGCGAGGAGGCGAGCGATGAGGAGCTCGGTGGGGCCGACATGCACGCCAGCGTCTCCGGCCTCGCCGACCACGTCGCCGACAACGATCTTGATGGCATTGCCTGCCTGCGAGAGGTGATGGATACGATCGGTTGGCGCGATGTGCCGGGCGGCGAGAGCTGGGACGAGCCCCTTGAGCCTGCCGGGGACCTGCTGGGGCTGATGCCGGTCGACACCCGCACGCCCGTCGACATGCGCGAAGTGATTGCGCGCATTGTCGATGGATCCCGCTTCAGGGAATTCAAGGCGATGTACGGGGCTCACACCGTCTGCGGTCATGCCCGTATCCAGGGGTACCACGTGGGGATCCTGACGAACAATGGGCCGCTCGACTGCGATGGCTCCACCAAGGCGGCGCAGTTCATCCAGTCGTGCGTGCAGTTGGGCCGGCCGCTTGTCTTCCTGCAGAACATCACCGGCTTCATGGTCGGGCGCGAGCATGAGCAGGCGGGGATGATCAAGCACGGCGCCAAGCTGATCCAGGCGCTGTCCAATGCGCCGGTGCCGCGCCTGACCATATTGTGCGGTTCGTCCTTTGGCGCCGGCAACTATGGCATGTGCGGCCGCGCCTTTCGCCCCGACTTCCTTTTCTCCTGGCCGAATGCGCGCACGGCGGTCATGGGCGGCGAGCAGGCCGCCATGACCATGCGGCTGGTCGCCGAGAACGCCGCCCGCCGCAGCGGAAACTCCGCCGACGAACGGGCGATCGAGGCCGAGAGCCGCGACATCGTCGCTACCTTCGATCGTCAATCCAGCGCGATCCACACCAGCAGCCTGCTGCTCGATGACGGGATCATCGACCCGAGAGACACGCGGTCCTGGCTGGGCATGGCCCTGGCCACGGTGGAACAGGCGAAGCACCGCACCGTGCAACCGATGCAGTTCGGCGTCGCCCGCCTCTAGCCACAAGGCGGCGCTGCGCGCCGGCACCTTCGCGTGCCGGGCGGCTTGCCGCGCCCCATCCCTTCGAACCACAAGGAGACACGAAAGATGATGACCCCCGACCACATCGCGCTGCAGGATAGCGTACGCAAGCTGATCGACCGGGAGATCGAACCCCATGTCGAAAAATGGGAGGCTGACGAAATCTTTCCCGCGCACGAAGTGTTCAAGAAGCTCGGCTCGGCGGGTTATCTCGGCGTGAACAAGCCCGTGGAATTCGGCGGCATGGGGCTGGATTACTCATATGAGATTGCCTTTTGCGAGGCCATCGGCGGCATCAGCGCAGGCGGCGTCGGCATGGCCATCGCGGTGCAGACTGACATGGCAACTCCGGCGCTGGCGCGATTTGGCTCCGACGAATTGCGGGAGACCTTTCTCAAGCCGACCGTCGCGGGCGACTTCGTGGTGTGCCTGGGCGTGTCGGAAGCGGGTGCCGGTTCGGACGTGGCATCGCTGAAGACCACGGCGCGCAAGGATGGCTCCGACTATGTGATCAACGGCTCCAAGATGTGGATCACGAACGGGCTGCAAGCCGACTGGATGTGCCTGTTGGCGAACACCAGCGATGGAGATATCCACCGCAACAAGTCGCTCATCTGCCTGCCGCTGAGGGAAGGCGGGAAGCTGCGTCCCGGCATCACGATGAACAAGATCAAGAAGGTCGGCATGTGGTCTTCCGACACCGCCCAGGTATTTTTCGACGACGTTCGCGTGCCCCAGCGCTACCGCATCGGAGATGAGGGCATGGGCTTCACCTACCAGATGCGTCAGTTCCAGGAGGAGCGCCTCAGTGGCGCTACCCGCCGGGTCACCGCGCTCACCAATGCGATCAACGAAACCATTGAATACACCCGTCAGCGCAAGGCATTCGGGCGCTCGATCCTGGACAACCAGGCGGTCCATTTCCGGCTGGCTGAGCTGAAGACGGAAGTCGAGCTGCTGCGATCCGTTATCTACCGCGCGGCACAGGTGCACATGTCGGGCGGCGACATGACCGAGCTGGCATCCATGGCCAAGCTCAAGGCCGGCCGCTTGTGCCGTGAGGTGACCGATTCCTGCCTGCAGTACTGGGGCGGCATGGGCTTCACCTGGGACAACCGTGTATCGCGCGCCTGGCGGGACCTGCGGCTGATCTCCATTGGCGGGGGAGCCGACGAGATCATGCTGACGATCATCTGCAAGCACATGGGGATCCTGCCGAAACGGGCGGCCTGATCAACGGAGAGTCACATGCGCTTTGACACACTGCTTGTCGCCAACCGCGGAGAAATCGCACTGCGGGTCCTGCGCAGCGCGCGCAAGCTCGGCTTGCGCACGGTCGCCGTCTATTCGGACGCCGATGCCCGCAGCCTCCACGTGCGCGAGGCCGATCTGGCCGTGCGCATTGGACCGGCCGAGGCTGCCCGCAGCTATCGGCATGCCCATGCGCTGATCGAGGCATGCCGGCGCGCCGGAGCCCAGGCGATACATCCGGGCTATGGATTCCTGTCTGAGAACGCGGAATTCGCGCAGGCGGTCGCCGATGCGGAAATTACCTTCGTAGGGCCCTCTGCAGACGTCATTGCGTTGATGGGAAACAAGGCCCAGGCAAAACTCGCCATGCAGAAAGCCGGCGTGCCGACTGTGCCAGGAGAACAGGGCTGCGCGACCGACGAGGAGGCAATCGCTGCGGTCGAGCGTATCGGCTTCCCGGTCATCCTGAAGGCGGCGGCAGGCGGGGGCGGCCGCGGCATGCGGGTCGTGCGCGATGCCTCGACCTTGCTGGCGGCGCTGCGACAGGCGCGCTCCGAGGCGGCAGGCGCATTCGGCTCTGACGAGATCATCATCGAGCGCGCCATCGAACGGGGACGACACATCGAGATCCAGGTGCTGTGCGATGAACATGGTCGCTGCTTGCACCTCGGTGAGCGCGACTGTTCGACACAGCGGCGCTTCCAGAAGCTCATCGAGGAAGCCCCTTCGCCCGCGGTGAACGCCGAGCTGCGCCGCGCGATGGGAGAGGTCGCTGTGCGCGCCTGCGAGGCCATCGGGTACACGGGCGCCGGCACGCTCGAATTCCTGCTTGACGGAAAAGGACGCTTCTATTTCATGGAGATGAACACGCGGCTCCAGGTTGAGCACGGCGTGACAGAACTGGTCACGGGGCTGGACCTGGTGGAGCAGCAACTGCGCATTGCCCAGGGTGAGCGGCTCGCGTTCGGGCAGGAGGATGTACGCATGCGCGGCCATGCCATCGAGGTGCGGCTGTGTGCGGAGGACCCTGCGGCGGGCTTTCTGCCTCAGGTGGGCCGCGTCGACGTCTGGCGGCCGTCGCCCGACATCCGCGTTGATAGCGCGCTGCAGGACGGCATGGAGATCGGTTCCGACTACGACTCCATGGTCGGGAAGATCATGTCCTGGGGCGAGACGCGCGAGGAAAGCATCAACCGCCTGGTCCGGGCCTGCGAGCGCACGGCGCTGCTGGGCGTCCGAACGAACCTTGGCCTGCTCGCCCGCTGTCTGCGTCATTCACGCTTCGTGACCGGTGAAGTCACTACCGACTTCCTGGCGGGCGAAGACATGGGCGGCCCGGCCTGGCGAGCACAGCCGTCGGTGCATGCACGCGCCGCGGCGGCCTTGCTGCTGTCAGGCGCAGTCGGCCGCGAGTCATCTGGCATTCGCCGGCTGCCGGCTGGCCCGGCGCAGACGCGGGCGTTGTGGCTCGTGGACGCGACCCATGCGCTCAACGCAGGCGCCGCCGCGCAAGGGACGGCCAGCGCAGTCGAACTGCGGCCGTCCGATGACGGGGGCGAAGTTCTCATCAGCTTCCGGGCTGGCGCAGCGGTGCCCGCGCGCGACGGGAAGCGTTCCGAAGCGTGTGACGACGAGCCTGTCTGCAGCGTCGGCAATGTGCACTGGGCGCCGATCGCCGGCTCAGCCGGGAGACATGGCGGCACGCTCGGGTTGGCCGTCGATGGCGTGTACCGCCAGCTGCTGTGCGACTCGCCTCGGCGCGACGAATGGTGGCTGCAGGATGGCGCGGATACCTTCGTGTTCAGGCGGCTGGCGCGCTTCGAGGCCAGCGACGGCGAGACGCAGGGAGGCAGCGTGCGGGCGCCGATGAGCGGGCGCGTGATCGCCGTCATGGTGGGTGAGGGCGACGCCGTCGAGCGAGGCCAGACCCTGGCCGTCATGGAGTCCATGAAGATGGAAATGCCCCTGGCCGCGCCAAGCACGGGACGCATTGCGCGCCTGCTTGTCCAGGAGGGTATGCAGCTCAATGCCGGCCAGGTGCTGATCGAAGTCGGCACGGGCGCCGAGGAGGGTGCCATCCAAGCCCAGGAGGCGACCTGACTGCACGGAAGCCGAAACGCAGATCGGACCCGCGGGGCACGACCACAAGCACGTCCGCACACACTACAGGAGAGCATGAATGGGCCAAAACGCAAAGTCCGGCCGCGCGGTTGTCATTGGCGGCGCATCGGGATTCTGGGGCGACTCGCAGATTGCCGTCCCGCAATTGCTGCAGGAGCCGGAACTGGGCTACCTCGTCTTCGACTACCTGGCCGAGACCACCATGGCGATCCTTCAGCGAGCGCGCCTTCGGGCGCCGGAGCTGGGTTATGCAACGGATTTTGTCAGCGCGGCGCTGAGGCCCAACCTGCGGGCTCTGAAGCAGCATGGGGTGCGCCTGGTGTCCAACGCAGGCGGCCTTAACCCGGCAGGCTGCCGCGATGCCATCCTTGCCTTGGCGCGAGAGCAAGGGCTGGAGCTGAAGGTGGCGATCGTATCCGGCGACGACGTGCTGGCACTTCAGGGGAGATTCCTGCCTTGGCCCGGTGACGAGGCCGATGCCAGCCTCCCGCGGTTGATGTCGGCCAATGCCTACCTCGGTGCCCTGCCCATTGCCGAGGCACTGGACGGCGGCGCGGACATTGTCGTCACCGGCCGTTGCGTGGATAGTGCCGCGCTGCTTGGCATTGCCATCCACGAGTTCGGATGGTCGATGCAGGACTACGACCGGCTGGCGCAGGGCAGCCTTGCAGGCCACCTGGTGGAGTGCGGGGCGCAGGCCACGGGCGGGCTGTTCACGGACTGGGAGCGCGTACCGGACTGGACCAACATTGGCTACCCGCTGGTGCGCATGACAGCCGACGGCGTATTCGAGCTCTACCAGCCGTTTGACGCGGGCGGACTGGTGACGCGCCAGACCGTGGGCGAGCAGCTGCTCTACGAGATCGGTGATCCGCAGGCCTATGCGCTGCCTGATGTGGTCTGCGATTTCTCCGAGGTCCGCATCGAGGACCTGCCGGGCTTCGAAGCCAGTGGCGGCCGCGTGCGCGTCAGTGGGGCGCGGGGAAGGGCGCCCGGCGATTGCTACAAGGTGACAGCGACCTACCAGCAGGGCTACCAGATTGCACTGATGATGGCCATTCGCGGACAGCGGGCGTTGGAGAAGGCCGAGCGTACGGCGCAAGCGCTGCTGGCGCGTAGCCGCGGCCTGATGGCCAAGGCCGGCCATGCCGACTACAGCGACACCCTGGTGGAGTTGCTAGGCGCCGAATCCATGTACGGGCCGCATCGTCGCGTACGAGACAGCCGGGAGGTGGTGCTGCGCATTGCTGCCCAGCACGATGACAAGCAAGCGTTGACGTTCTTGCAGAAGGAGGCGGCGTCAGCCGGCACCTCCATGGGGCCGGGAACGCGCAGCCACTTTGGCGGGCGTTCGGATATCCAGAGTGTGATCCGCACGGCCTCGTTCCTGCTCCCCAAGCAGGAGGTGACGGTGCAATGGAGGCTGGCTGACGAGCCGGCGACAACGGTGGCGGTGCCGGCGTGTGGTGTGCCCTCGGAGCGGCCGGCAATGACTTCGCACACGCCCTGGAGACCGCCTGGGGACGAGCCGCGGCAGGACGCGCGCGGCCTCGTGCGTATTCCGCTCGGCACACTGGCGGTCGGGCGCAGCGGCGACAAAGGCAACGATGCCAACATCGGATTGATGGTGCGCGATCCTGCGTGGCTGCCTGTGGTCAGCGCGCAGGCGACGGCGCAGAGGGTACGCGACTACTTTGCGCATCTGATTGAAGGCCCGGTGAAACGCTACGAACTGCCGGAAATCGGCGCCTTCAACTTTGTACTGGAAAAGGCACTGGGTGGCGGTGGTTCCTGCAGCCTGCGTTCCGATCCGCTGGGCAAGTGCTATGCACAGATGCTGCTGGACATGGAAATCGAATGTCCCGCGGACCTTCTGCCAGAAACGGCGGCGGGGACAGCGGGGACAGCGCCCACACCTTGACCGGGCGGCAGGGCACTTTGCGACCGACAACGAACCAGGAGACATGAGCCATGCAAGCGACACAGCAACCGGACTACCAAGCTCAGAGCACCACGCGGCGGCTCGCCAAGCGACGATGCCGCGTCGCCGTGAGCGCGCTGGGTGCCATCCTGTGGGGCGCTGCAGCCAGCGCCCAGCCAACGTCCACTCCCGGCACTGATCGCATCGACAAGCCGGTGCGCATCATCGTTGCTTACGGCGCCGGCGGGGCTTCGGACAGCATCGCGCGTTTCGTGAGCGACGGACTCTCCAGGCGTGCCGGCAAGCCCGTGATCGTAGAAAACAAGTCCGGTGCTGACGGCAACATTGCAGCCGACGCTGCAGTCCGCGCGTCGACCGATGCTTACACGCTGCTGGTGTCCGGCTCATCGACGCACGCGGCAAACGCCACCATCTACCGCAAACTTCCCTATGACCCGGAAGCGGACTTCACGCCGCTGGCCACAATGGCCAGCACACCCTTCGTGTTGCTCGTGAATCCAAAGCGTGTTCACGCAGCAACGTTCAAGGAGTTCCTGGCATGGGCCAGGAAGGAGAGCAATCCGCTTTCCTTTGCGAGCGCCAACGTGGGAGGCCGTATCAGCGGGGAGTTGTTCAAGCAACGAGCAGGCGTCAAGGCAGTCAGCGTTCCGTACAAGAACAGCAGCCAGGCCATGACGGACCTGCTTGGCGGCCAGTTCGACTACTACCTGTGCGACATGGTCACCGCGCTGCCGCAGATCCAGGCCGGAACCGTGCGCGCCCTGGCAATCTCCAGCTCCGAACGAGTGCAGTCATTACCTGATGTGCCGACACTGGCGGAAAGCGGATTCCCGGACTTTGACGTCAGTTCGTGGATCGGCATCTGGAGCGCTAACGCGTCGACTCCCCAGCCTGTGGCCAGGCTGTTGTCGCGCTGGATCGCCGATACGCTGGACTCGCCCGATGGTCGTCATTTCCTCATCGGCAAGGGCCTGATTCCGGCCAAGGTTGCCCCGATGCATCTGCAGGAGTTGCAGCGGCGCGACACCAAGCTCTGGGGAAAAATCATCATTGACGCGGGAATGCAGCAGCCATGAAGCCCATAGCACGTTCAGCGCGGCGAGATCAGGCGGCTGATGCCCAGTGCGCTCTCGCTAAGCTTGTCGGTGCGCGCATAGAGCCGGTAGCTGATGGTCGGCAGCGCTGGCATGCCGGCGTGAGGGTCCAGGACCTTCAGGTCAGGGGCCAGCATCTCCACGGTGCGAGGCGTGACCCCCATGCCCGCTCGCAATGCCGCCCGGATACCCGCCAGCGTCGAGGTTTGGAAAGCGACACGCCAGGGGATGTTCGCGTCCGACAGGGACTTGATTGCCATGCTATGAAACGGACAGGCCCCCTCGATGAGCACGAGCGGTACCGGCGCGCCGGGCTGATGGTGGTATCGCGCGCCTGCGATCCAGGTTACGGGAGAGGTGCGCAGCACGACCTGATCGAACTCCGGGTTGGGCACAGGGTCAAGCATGACGACCAGGTCAATCTCGCCGCGGCGCAGGGACGAGGTCAGCCAACGGCGGCGGCCAACCTGGATGTCCACGCGCAGGCCGGGAAAAACCTCTGCACACATCTTCAGGTATTCGGGAATGAGCGAGTCGACGGCATCCGCGCAAGCTCCGACTTTCACCGGTTCGTCGAAGGCTCTCTGGGTCATGGCGCGATAAGCCTCATCGTTCAGGCCGACGATGCGACGCGCGTAGTCCAGGAGCCTGGTGCCCGCCGTGGTCAGGCGTTTGCTGCGTCCAACGCGCTCGAACAACACGCAGTCGAGCGCGGTCTCCAGCTTTTGCATCTGCTGCGACACGGCCGCCTGGGTGCGGAAGACCTGCTCTGCCGCCACAGCGAAGTTTTCTTTCTCTGCCACGGCAACGAACGTGCGAAGCAGGCCGATGTCAAGGTTGCGAAAGCTCATGTCGAATAGCGTTGCGGCTGCCGCTTGCAAGTTGTCGTGATTCCCAACATTAACATTCAGGATTGAACAGCGTGACTTCCAGCGTATCCTCCACACCCATCGAAGCTACAGGGCCGTCTGCCATCACGGACGCACCGTTCGTTCGCACCGTCGTTCACGGACCCGTTTTTCGCATCGAGCTTAACCGATCCGATGCGAGGAATCCACTGGGCGCCGACATGGTTGCGGCCTTGTCAAAGGCAGTTGATCAGGCCGAGCAAATGGATGACGTGCGGATCATCCTCTTCACCGCAGCGGGCAAGGCCTTCAGTGCTGGTGGGGATCTCGGCAATATCTCGGACCGCCTGGCGGTCAAGCCCGGCGCGGATGGCCAGGATCCCATCGCGGTGGGTAACCGGCGCTATGGCGAGTTCCTTGCCCGGCTCATCCGGTCGTCGAAGGTCACGGTGGCCTGTGTGCACGGCGCAGCCATGGGCGGAGGCGCGGGCCTTGTATGCGCGGTGGATATCGCCATCGGTTCACCCGCGGCCCGGTTCGGCTTTCCAGAGGCCGGTATTGGCCTGGTGCCCGGGCAAATCCTGCCTTTCGTCAGCGCACGCATTGGCGTTCAAGTAGCGCGCCGCCTCATGCTCACCGGTGAACGGATCGATGGCGCGGAGGCCCACCGTCTCGGGTTGCTGGATTACCTTGCCGAATCCGAGGAGGCGTTGCCTGCGCGCGTGCGGGAAATTCTGGGGTCCGTCGTTGCCACGGCACCCGCAGCCAGCGCTGCAACCAAGTGCCTTCTGACGCAGATGCGCCCACTTTCGGCACAGTCGCACGAGGCATTGACGCACTACCTGGACACTGCCTCCGTCAAGTTTGCGCAGCAGATGCGCTCCGAAGCGGTGGAAGGCGTGACAGCCGCCCGGGAGCGCAGGCCGGCGCTCTGGAACGTGGGGGCCGAACTGCCGCCGCTTGCGGCGAACTGAACCACACGCGTCGAACGTCAACTTTTCGGAGGTTGGAAATCATGGCATCGCTGGAAGGCTTGAAGGTCGTGGATCTGTCCCGCGTACTTGGTGGTCCCCTGTGTGCGCAGATCCTCGGGGATCACGGTGCCAACGTGATCAAGGTGGAAGGTCCGATGGGCGATGAGACGCGCACCTGGGGGCCGCCCTTTAATGAGGCTGGCATGGCTTCGTACTTCGCGGGCATCAATCGCAACAAGCGCACTGTGTGCCTCGACCTCGCGTTGCCGCAAGGACGCGAAGTACTGATGCAGCTGCTCACCGAAGCGGACGTGCTTATCGAGAACTTCAAGGTCGGCACCCTGGAGCGTTGGGGGATGGGGTACGACGACGTGCTCTCCTTGCGCTTTCCAAGGCTGATCCATTGTCGTGTCACGGGCTTCGGTGCGACGGGGCCGCTCGGTGGGCTGCCCGGCTACGACGCCGCGGTACAGGCGCTCGGTGGCATCATGAGCATCAACGGTGACCCGGATGGAACGGCCACGCGCGTTGGGGTGCCGATCATCGATGTGACGACTGGTCTGAGCGCCGTGATCGGGGTGTTGTTGGCCTTGCATGAGCGTGAGCGCAGCGGTAAAGGACAGTCCATTGAGTCGGCACTGTATGACAACGCTCTGTTCTCCCTATACCCACACTCCATCAACACGCTCTTCACCGCCAAGGCTCCGATGCGGTCTGGCAATGGCCATCCGAACATCGCGCCCTACGACACCTATGCCACTGCCACCGAGCCCATCTATCTCGCGGTCGGCAACAATGGCCAGTTTCAGCGGCTGTGCGAAGCGGTGGACCGAACGGAACTGGCGGTCGATGCGCGCTACGCAACCAATGCTCAGCGAGCCGTGCATCGTTTCGAGCTCAAGCGCGATCTTGAGGCCGCCTTCAGCCGCTTCGAAGCGCAGTCGCTGTTCGAACGCCTGGTGGCAGTTGGCGTGCCGTGCGGTGTCATCCACAACGTGGTCGAGGCGCTGAACCACCCGCACACGGCACACCGGGGCATGGTGGCTGAAATTGGAAAATTCAAGTCGGTCGCTTCGCCGGTCAAGCTTAGCCGCACGCCGGCAACGTACCGTGAAGCTCCGCAAGAGATCGGCGCGAGCACGGTGGAGGTGCTGCGCGAGGCGGGCCTTACGGAATCACAGATCGAAAAGCTGCTCGAGCAGGGGGTGGCGCTTCAGCGCAAGCGCACTCCGTAAGGTGCAACCCCGACAGCGGAGCCGCACACTGGCGACATCATGGCCGCACTGAAATCCGGCCATCGGTCGGAGCGATTTTTTTGCTGTTGACTGCTGCAGCGGCCTCGGCAATACCGCTCCGCTCACGGCAAAAAAATCCCCCGAGGCTGTTACTTGGGGGAGGTGCTGGTCTGTGGCCGGAGACGCTGAGTCCCGGCCACGAATTTTTTGAGGGGACACTCTTTTCTGTAGTTCCTTACATGCTGTGGTCAACGAGTCCATCGCGGTTGGTGATTCTCGCGCCATCGGTGTACACGTCGCGCCTATCCGAGACTTTCGCCCCGTCTGAATAGACGTCAAACTTTGTGGTCTTGCCCCCATCGGAATATGGGTCTCGCGGCCCCATCACGCTGGCGCCGTCAGTGTAGACATCCCGCGTCCCGATGCCGGCATAGGCGATTCCGGCACTAAGCGCCGCACCCGCCGCAGCGAGCAGTATGACTGTCTTTACCATTTTTCTTACCTCCATTTCAGGTCGTTGCAAAAACACCGAAACGATTCTTCTTTCGCTTCAGTTTGAGGGTCGCAACTTCGCACAAGTGCAATGAAATGTAGGCCTTGGCGACAAGCATATGAATCGGGCTTTTTTCCGAAAAGAGGCTAGGGGATTGCCCTAGCCGGTGGGCAGGCAGATTCAGTCCTGCATTACTGCACGGTGGCGATCGAATCCATCCGGCAACTCTTACCGCGCAAGGGAGTTCTGGCGTAGATTCATAGTAGTGTTGTGGCACCATGGTTTTGCAGCGCTTCGCCTTGCATCGATTCGGTGCAGGCTCGTGATTTGCCGCAGGTGCATGGAACATTCACTTTCGCAAGAGTGTCGTCATTCCGTTTAACCACAGAAATGACTGGATGTGACAGTGTCGGTTCCCGGGGGTTTGAAGCGAACCATGTTTATTGTCCCGCGCAACTTAAGGCTCAGACTTTTCGTCCATACCGGACTTGTCGCTTTGGCGTATTTCGCAAGTGCAAAGCTGGGACTGGCTTATGCAGTAGTGGGCGGTGCGGTGTCTCTGGTGTGGCCTGCCAGCGGCGTGGCCCTGGTTGCGCTCCTTGTCATGGGTTTCGCAGCTGCCCCGGGAATTGCCATTGGCTCCTTTTTTGCCAATATGTCGGTCGGCGTGCCACTGCCAATGGCCGCGCTGATTGGCTTCGGCGCGACGGCTGCAGCCTTGACGGCCACGTTGCTGTTGACGCGCGTGGCCCGGTTCCGGATTACCCTCGACCGCGTCAGGGACGTATTGGCCTTCATCATCCTGGCCGCGACAGTCAGCACAGCAGTGAGTGCCCTGATTGGTGCGACTGCTCTCCTTGGCGGGGGCCGGGTGTCGGCTTCCGAGTACGGCAAAGCAGTCCTGGAATGGTGGCTCGGTGACATGATGGGGGTGCTGGTAGTGGCTCCGCCCCTGCTCAGCCTGCTTGCGAGTCCTGGCCCTGTGCACTCCACAAAGCAGGCCGTGGAAGCGTGCGGACTGACCGTTGCCATGCTCTGGGCAAGTTACCTCATCTTCGGCGCTCCCGAGCTTGCCGGGCACGGCTACTACCCTTCAGCCCTGGCGATTCTTCCGTTCATCATCTGGGCGGCTCTGCGTTTCGATCACCTTGGCACCACCTTCGCAACCTTGCTGGTCTCGATCGTTGCCATCTGGGGCACCACCAACGGCACCGGTCCCTTTGCCGCAGTGTCTCCAGTGGATAGCCTTGTGAGATGGTGCGCCTTCGCGAACGTCGTGGCAGTCACCGGGCTGCTGCTGGTGGCGGCACATGCCCAGGAGAAGCGCGTCCATAGCCTGCTGCAGGCATCCCAAATCGAACTGGAGGGGCGCGTGCGGGAGCGAACCCGGGACCTGCAGCGGGCAAACCATGAACTGAAGCAGGAGATGGCGCGGCGTCGCCTGCTGGAAGCGGAGCTGATCCGGATCGGCGACCAGCAGCAGAGACTCATCGGCCGGGAGCTGCATGACGGCCTCGGGCAGCACCTCACCAGCCTGGGCTTCTACTGCACGAGCCTGAATCAAACGCTGCAGAAGCATGGCCACCCGGCTGCGGCGGACGCGGCTACCATCGTCGGACTGGTGAAGCAGGCGTCCTTGATGACTCGCAAGATTGCCCACGGCCTGGACCCGGTCGCCATGGAGTCCGGTGGCCTTGCGCTCGCCCTGCAGAGGCTGGCGCAGACGACCTGCGCGCTGGATGGCATTGACTGCACGCTGCGCATCGGGTCGGACGTGGACTCGCTCGATCCGCCGATGCAGATCAACCTCTATCGTGCGGCGCAGGAAGCCGTGAACAACGCGCTGAAATACAGCCAGGGACACCACATCGGGATCGACCTTGAGCGCGAAGGCGGGATGCAGCGGCTTTCCATCAGTGACGACGGGGTGGGGGTGGACCCGGAGCAAATGGAGCGTGCCTCGGGACTGGGACTTCACAACCTGCGTCACCGGGCGAGCCTCCTGGGCGGCTCCTGCACGATCACCCGCAATGCTCTGGGCGGCACCACGGTTGCCATCAGCTATCCGATACCAGAGAGTCCGGGCCATGCAACAGAAGCCATCTAGCCCGGGCCGCGCAACCCAGATCCTGATCGTGGATGACCACCCCATCATCCGCGAGGGGTTAAGCCAAATGCTGAATCTGCATGAGGACCTGCACGTCTGCTGTGCGGCCGGCAGTGCCGAAGAGGCTCTGGCGTTGATGGCCTGCCAGCCTGACGTGGCCGTTGTCGACCTCAGCCTGCACTCGAACTCCGGCCTGGATCTTGTCAGGATGCTGCGGCAACACTATCCAAGGCTGGCAATCCTTGTCCTCAGCATGCATGACGAAACGCTGTTTGCCGAACGCGCACTGCGCGCAGGCGCCAACGGGTATCTGATGAAACTCGAGGCCACGGAGCATATTGTGAATGCCATCCGCGAGGTGCTGGCAGGCAATGTCTACCTGAGCGCCGCCATGCATGACAAGCTGGCGCGGGCCCTGAAGGCTCCTCAAAGAACCCGCGCGGGCTCGATCGCAAGCTTGTCGGAACGGGAGTTCGAAGTCCTGCACCTGATCGGGCTTGGCTTCAGCACCCGCCAGATCGCCGGGAAACTGAATCGCAGCGTCAAGACCATCGAGGCGCATCAGGCCAACATCAAGGAAAAGCTGGACATCCCCAACGGCAAGGAGTTGATGCGCTTCGCGATTCAGTGGATCGAGAGCCAATAGGGGTTGAGTTGCTTTCGCCTGCTTGAACGCTCGACTGCTCGCGGCCCTGGGCCGGACGGAAGCCTGGTAGCGCGTGTCAAGGGCGGGGAACGTCCCACATAAGCTGCGTTCAGATCTGAAGTGAAGATCGATTTAGCTGGCCCGGGCCCGCACCGCAGTCCGCCTCTGGTGCCGCAGCGAATCTCGTTAGTCTCTTTTTCCCCCGAACGGGGCGTTCCGCCCATGGCGGAATTTGCATACACTCGCCCACTCCGTGGACCAACGGCCAGCACAGGCGGTCCATCGTGATCTGTGGGCCGTCGGTGGGGATTCCACAGGGGGCGGCGCGGGCCCGGGGTTTGGGCGCTTCTGTCCCTTTCCGGTCGTTCAACCGATAGATTCGAATACACGCCTGGCGGCCCGGACGCCGGAAAACAACCTGCTGCGTTTACTTCCCAAACTCACTGAACCTGGCCGCCAGGAATTCCACGAACAGCCGGATCCGGGACGACAGCTGGTGCCGCTGCTGGTAGACGGCATAGATGTCCGCCTCGGGCGTCGCGTATTGCGGCAGTACCTGCACCAGGCGGCCACTGCGCAGGAACCGCTCGATGTCCCACTCGGCGCGCATCAGGATGCCGTGGCCTTGCAGCGCCCAGTTGACCGCGATCTCGCCGTCATTGGTGGTGAGGTTGCCGCGCACATGGACCGATTCGGTCCGCGCCTTGGTCCCTTTGCCTGAGGTCAGGCGCCACACGCCATAGGCGTCGCTGCCCTGGCGGATGCCGATGCAGTTGTGCTGGCGCAGGTCGGCGGGCGTGTGCGGGGTGCCGTGGCTGCGCAGGTACTTGGGCGAGGCGCACAGCAGGCGCCGGTTCGGCGCCAGCTTCCGGGCCACGATGCGGGCGTCGGGCGGCTGGCCGAAGCGGACGCAGACGTCGAAGGCATCTTCGGTCAGCGGCGGCGGGTCGGCGGACAGCTGGAGCTGGACATCGACCTCGGGGTAGGTGGCGACATACTCGGAAATCACCGGCGCCACATGCATGCGCCCGAACCCCAGCGTGGCATTGACCCGCAGCAGGCCGCTCGGCCGGCCCTTTGAGCGGGTCAGGATCTGGTCCAGGTCGTCGATCTCGCTGAGGATGCGCCGCGCGTGCTCGAGGTAGACCTCGCCCTCCGGCGTCAGGCTCATGCGCCGCGTGGTGCGCGTCACCAGCGGCATGCCGATGCGCGCTTCCATCTGCGCCAGCCGCTTGCTGACCGCGGCGGTAGTGATCCCAAGGTCGCGCGCGGCCGCGCTCAGGCTGCCTGCCGTGGCCACCGACGTGAAGAATCCCAGTTCTGACGGTTGGATGCCGGACGATAGCGCCATTCCATCTTTAATTTCAGGTTAACAATGGTTTAACTCTACAAGCGATCCAAAACCTTGTCCACGGCCCAGAATCCGCCCCATGCACTCAACTCGTACTTGAATCGATCTGGACCAGGAGACACGGATGAAGACGTACCGCATTGCAACGATCCCCGGCGATGGCATTGGCAAGGAGGTGGTGCCGGCCGGCCGTGAAGTGATGGAGGCGCTGGCGGCTGCCGGTGCTGACTTCCGCTTTGAGTTCGAAGACTTCGACTGGGGTGGCGACTACTATCGCCAGCACGGCGTGATGATGCCCGCCGACGGCCTGGATGCGCTGCGCGACAAGGATGCCATCCTGTTCGGCTCCGCCGGCGACCCGCATATTCCCGATCACATCACGCTCTGGGGCCTGCGCCTGAAGATCTGCCAGGGCTTCGACCAGTACGCCAACGTGCGCCCGACGCGCATCCTGCCCGGCATCGATGCGCCGCTCAAGCGCTGCGCCGCGGAAGACCTGAACTGGGTGATCGTGCGCGAGAACTCGGAAGGCGAGTATTCGGGCGTGGGCGGCCGCGTGCACCAGGGCCACCCGATCGAGGCGGCCACCGACGTCAGCATGATGACCCGCGTAGGGGTGGAGCGCATCCTGCGCTTTGCCTTCAAGCTGGCCCAGTCGCGTCCGCGCAAGCTGCTGACGGTGATCACCAAATCCAACGCGCAGCGTCACGCCATGGTGATGTGGGATGAGGTGGCCGTGCAGGTGGCCAGGGACTTCCCGGACGTTACCTGGGACAAGGAACTCGTCGATGCGGCCACGGCGCGCATGGTGAACCGTCCGGCCTCGCTGGACACCATCGTCGCCACCAACCTGCATGCCGACATCCTGAGCGACCTGGCGGCGGCGCTGGCTGGCAGCCTGGGCATCGCCCCGACCGGCAATATCGATCCGGAGCGCCGCTACCCGTCGATGTTCGAGCCCATCCACGGCTCGGCCTTCGACATCATGGGCAAGGGCCTGGCCAACCCGGTAGGCACCTTCTGGTCGGTGGTCATGCTGCTGGAACACCTGGGCGAAAACGAGGCGGCGCAGCGCGTGATGCAGGCCGTCGAAGCCGTCACCGCCAACCCCGCGCTGCACACCGGCGACCTGGGCGGCAAGGCGACTACCGCTGAAGTGACCAGGGCGGTGTGCGACCTGCTTGCCGCTGGCCAGCAAGCGAAGGCCGCCTGAGCGCAAGGGCCGTTTCGTGAGCCTGCAATTTTCCGAGCCCAACGTGTTGCTGCGGCGCATGTTCGATGCGGCGGTCGCAGCCGGCCAGCCGGCCAGGACCCTGGCGCGGCACCTGCCGCCGCCGCCGCGCGGACGCACCGTCGTCATTGGCGCGGGCAAGGCCTCGGCGGCGATGGCGAGCGCGCTGGAAGCGGCATGGCCCGGGCCGCTTGAAGGCCTGGTGGTTACCCGCTACGGCTATGCGGTGCCGTGCTCGCGCATCGAGATCGTGGAGGCCGCTCACCCCGTGCCGGACGATGCCGGGCTGGCCGCTTCGCAGCGCATGCTGGCGATGGTGGCGGGCCTGGCCGAGGACGACCTGGTGATCTGCCTGGTCTCCGGCGGCGGATCGTCGCTGCTGCCGCTGCCGCTTGCCGGCATTACGCTCGACGACAAGCAGCGCGTCAATCGCGCGCTGCTGAAGTCCGGCGCCACGATTTCGGAGATGAATTGCGTGCGCCGGCACCTGTCCGCCATCAAGGGCGGCCGGCTGGCAGCCGCATGCTATCCGGCGCGCGTGCTGAACCTGCTGGTTTCCGATGTGCCGGGCGATGACCCCATCGATATCGCCTCTGGCCCGACCGTGCCTGACCCGACCACGCGCGCCGATGCGCTGGCCATCGTCAAGCAGTATGCGATCGACCTTCCGCCCAATGTGATGGCAGTGCTGGCGTCCGACGCGGCCGAGACGCTCAAGTCCGGCGCCCCGCGCCTGCCGCGCATCCGCACCGAGTTCATCGCCACGCCCCGGCTGGCGCTGGAAGCGGCGGCGCAGGTGGGCCGCGACGCAGGCTTCGCCGTGCACGTGCTGGGCGACGCCATCGAAGGTGAGGCCCGCGATGTCGGCAAGGTCATGGGCGGTATCGCGCTGGCAGCCGCCAGGCATGGCCAGCTGTTTGCGGCACCGTGCGTGCTGCTGTCCGGCGGCGAGACCACGGTCACAGTGCGGGGCGCGGGCAGGGGCGGCAGGAACGTGGAGTTACTGCTGTCGCTGTCGCTGACGCTGCGCGGCGAACCCGGCATTCATGCGATTGCGGGCGACACCGACGGCGTCGACGGCCAGGAAGAGATCGCGGGTGCCGTGATCGGCCCCGACACGCTGGAACGTGCCTGGCGCGCCGGACTGCGTCCGCAGGATGCGCTGGCCGCCAACGACGGCCATGGATTTTTCGAGGCGCTGGGGGATGCCGTCATCACCGGCCCCACGCTGACCAACGTCAACGACTTTCGCGCGATCTTGCTGACGCGCGCCTCTGGAGCCTGCGGTGCTCTGCCATGAAGTGGTGGATGTGCTGGAGATGACCAACCTGGCCAGCCACACCGTGCTGAAGGAGCAGTTCGGCGTGGCCGGCAGCAGATCGTCATCTCGGCCGGCCTGCCGTTCACCGTGGCCGGCACCGCCAACCTGCTGCGCATCGCGCAGGTCCAGCAGGCAGACATCAGGGGGCCAAGGCGCTATCAAGCACTAATCAGCCGAAGACCGGCTGCAAACATAGAACATTCAGGAGACAAAGCATGCGTGGTACTGAACTCGTGCGTCGTATTTCCGGCGTGGCCGTGCTGGCAGCCGGCTTTATCCTCAGCGGCACTTGCCTGGCACAGGAATGGCCGGCCAAGCCGATCACCGTGGTGGTGCCGTTCCCGTCGGGCGGGACTACCGACGTGCTGGCCCGCGCGCTGGGCGACCAGTTGTCGAAGAGCCTGGGCCAGCCCGTGATCGTCGAGAACCGGCCCGGCGCCGGCGCCACCGTGGGCGCGGACTACGTCGCCAAGGGCAAGCCGGACGGCTACACCCTGCTGATGGGCGCGGTCCACCATACGATTGCCAGCAGCGTCTACAAGAAGCTGCCCTACAGCTTCCAGAAGGACCTGGCACCCATTGCCACGGTCGCCATGGTGCCCAACGTGCTGGTCATCAATGCCGCCAAGACGCCGGCGAAGGACGTCAGCGAACTGGTGGCCCTGGCGAAGAAGGCAGCGCCGGAGTTTGCCTATGGCTCCAATGGCAACGGCACCGCGCAGCACCTGATCGGCACCCAGTTCCAGGCCGCCACGGGTGCGCCGCTGCTGCACGTGCCCTACAAGGGCAGTGGCCCGCTGACCACCGATCTGCTCGGCGGACAGGTGACGATGTCGTTCGATACCCTGACGCCGGTGCTGCAGCACATCAAGTCGGGCAAGCTGCGCGCCCTGGCCGTGACCACCGCGCGGCGCTCCAGCGTCCTGCCTGATGTGCCGACGCTGGAAGAGGCGGGGCTGAAGGGCTTCGATATCGGCACCTGGTTCGGCGTGCTGGCGCCGGCCGCCACGCCAGCGCCCATCGTCACCCGGCTGAACGCCGAGATCGTCAAGATCGTGAAATCGCCGGACTTCCAGCAGCGCATGGTGGCGGTCGGGGCCGAGCCGATGGCGAGCACGCCGCAGGAGTTTGCCAAGCGGATCCAGGACGAGACGGTCAAGTTCGCCAGGCTGGTGAAGGACGGGAAGGTGACGATCGAGTAGGCGACCCGCCGTCACTCGGTTGCTTGCCTTCTCGCCTATATTGAACTCTGCCCGGCATCGCCTTATGCGTTGCACGGGCGGACTGCGGGTAACGGAGGGAGGGCGCCATGAAGATCGCGAGCATCGAAGCCATCGTCCTGCGCATTCCGTTCACGGTGGGCGGCGTTTCCGCCGCGGGCGTCTGGGGCGGCGCCGGGATGCAGGCCGCCGACTCGCTGCTGCTCAAGGTGACGACCGACGATGGGCTGGTCGGCTGGGGCGAGACCTTCGGCTTCGTGGGGATTCCGGCGGTCAAGGCGGCCATCGAACAGATGCTGGCGCCGGCCTGCCTCGGCCGGGACGCAACCCGGATCGATGCCATCGGCCTGGACCTGCAACGCAGGTTCCATGTCTTCGGGCGCAGCGGGGCTATCTTCTACGGGCTGTCCGCGCTCGATATCGCCCTGTGGGACCTTTGCGGCAAAGCGGCCGGGCTGCCTGTTCACCAACTGCTCGGCGGCGCGCGCCGGGACCGCCTGCCTGCCTATGCCAGCCTGATCCGGTATGCCGATCCCGAAACGATGGCGGTCAATGTCAGCCGCGCCATCGCCGATGGCTACCGGAGCCTGAAGCTGCACGAGGTCGACCTCGCGGTCATTCGCGCCGCCCGCGAAGCAGCGGGCCCGGACATCGAGATCACGCTGGATACGAACTGCCCGTGGCCGCTCCATGAGGCCATCGACATGGCGCGCGCGCTGGAACCCTTGTCGCTACGGTGGCTGGAAGAGCCCCTGTGGCCGCCGGAGAACTATGCCGGACTGGCCGCCCTGCGCCAGCAGTGCGCCATCCCGGTCGCCGCCGGCGAGAATGCCACCACGCTGATGGAGTTCCAGCACCTGCTCAGCGTGGGCGCCGTCGATGTGGTGCAACCCAGCCCGGCCAAGATGGGTGGCATCAGCGCCTTGCGCAACGTCTTTGCGCTGGCCGAGGCGCACAACACGCAAGTGATGGTCCATACCTTCTATGACGGCCCGGGGCTGCTGGCCAGCATGCATGCCACGGCAGCGCTGGGGGATGCTGCGGCCATGATCGAATGGCGCTACTTCGACATGGAGGCGCAGGTGCTTGGCGATGCCGTGGTGCCGCGCGATGGCATGATCGCGGTACCCGCTGGCCCGGGCCTGGGCATCGACCCGGATCCGGAGGTCATTCGGCGATATCGCGTTGCGTGAGCATCATCCCGGCATCAGAAATCCACCTTCTCCCCCGGCTGCGGCACGATCACGCCTGCCGCGGCGCCAGCGCCCAGCGCCGCCTTGAACGCTTCCGGTGTCCCGCTCAACTGCGGCGAGGTCTGATAGTGGATCGGGATCGCAAAGCGCGGCCGGATCAGGTCGCGCACCGCGATGGCGGCTTCCTGCGGTCCCATGGTGAAATGGCCGCCAATGGGGATCAGCACGAGATCGGGTTTGTAGACCTCCCCGATCAGCCGCATGTCACCGAACAGTCCCGTATCGCCCATGTGCCAGATCTTGAAGCCGTTCTCCAGCTCGATGATGTAGCCGACGGGCTCACCGCCGTAGTGGGTTTCGTCCTTGCCGGTGGCGGGGTTCTTCAGCGCCAGTTCCGACGAGTGTTCGGCATGCACTGCGGTGATTCTGGGGCCGGTCGGGCCAAAGGGCATGACCGTGCCGCTCTTGCCGAAGCGCTGCGCCTGCGCGGCCGGGACCATGCCCAGGCTGACCAGGGCCTGGCCCAGGCCGCCGCCGTTGTAGATCGGCGCGTTGGTCAGCCTGGCCAGGGCGGGGGCATCGCCCAGGTGGTCGCTGTGGGCGTGCGTGACCAGAATCAGGTCGACCTTGCCCAGCGCCGAGAGCTGCTTGAAGCCTGGCGGCGTCTTGGGATTGGTGGTGAGCCATGGGTCGACCACGATGACCTTGCCGCCGGGCGTGGTGATGCGCGTGGCGGCCTGGCCCAGCCACAGCACTTCGGCCTTGCCGGCGGTGGGCTGGCCGGCCGGCATCGGGCGCCGGGCCTCCGCTGGCGGCGTGGGCGCCGCGCAGGCGCCGAGCAGGGCGATGACGGTGGCGAGGAGAACGGCGCGCAGTCTGGTCATGGTCTTTCTTCCCTGGATGAATTGGCCTGGCAACTTGCAGTACTAGCGGACAAACATGCCCAATCCTTCGTGGTCGTAATACTCCAGCCACACGCGGTCGCTGGAGAACGCCGCTTGCGAGATCGTGCCCGGCGTCGCGTTCTCGTTATTGAGCGTGAAGGTAAAGACGTCGCCGTCCCAGTGGCTCAGCGGCAAGGTGAGAGGGGTGGCGCCCAGCGTCATCACCAGCGTGCCGCCCTGGTCGGCCACCTGCAGCGGACCGTAGTAGTCGTTCTGGTAGGTGCCGGTGTAAGCCGAGAGTGCGCGCGCCGGCAGCGGGTTGGCCGGGGGTGTCTGGCCGACCAGCCGGCCTTCCGGTGCCAGCAGCGGCGCAAGCGCATCGCCGTAGATCCTGCCCCAGTCGCGCCGGATGGCGCCGTACTGCACGAGATCGAAGAATTGTGCGTTCAGGGTTTCCGGGACGCCGATGGGATAGCCGTTGGTCAACGTGACGATGGCCAGGTTCAGCGACGGCACCGCGGTAAAGTTGGTGGCCGCGCCCACCGCGAACGCGCCGGAGTGGTTATAGGAGGCCAGCCCGAGTTCGGTCGTGCCGACATTGAAGCCATAGCCGTAGTAGCTGGCCGGCCGTCCGCTGACGGGCGGGCTGCTTTGCATCTGCTGGCTCAGCGCGGGTGCCAGCGCGGCGGCGTCGACGATGCGCTGGCCTGCGAACTCGCCTTTGGCGAGCAGCATCGCCAGCCATTTCGCGATGTCGTTGACGGATGAGCTGACGCCCCCGGCGGGCGACTGCGCATCCGGCATCGTGCCCATGCCTTGCACCCAGGCGCCGTTGATCCTGACATGGCCGAGGGCGCGGTTGTCGCGCGCGGCAAAGTCGGCGTAGCGCGAACTGGTGCGCGCCATGCCCAGCGGTTGGTAGATGGCCTGCTCGGACAGCGTGGCCCAGTCGATGCCGGCCGCGGTGGCCACGGCCTCGGCGGCGGCGGTCATGCCAAAGTTGGTGTACGCATAGACCGCCCGGAACGGATGCAGCGGCAGGTAGCGCAGGCGCGTCAGCACCTGCTGGCGGTCGAAGCCCATGTCTTCAAGCCGGTCGCCGGCGTGGTCGGGCAGGCCGGAGCGATGGGCGTAGAGATCGCCAATGGTGACGGCTTCCGTGACTTCCGCTTCCGCGAGCGCGAACCACGGCAGGTGCGCGCGCACCGGCGTATCCCAACTGATGCCGCCGCGGCCGACCTGCCGGGCCACCACGGTTGCCCCGATGGGCTTTGACACCGACGCAAGCTGGAACACAGTGTCGGCATCGACCGGCGCGGGGTCGGTTACCAGCCTGCGGCCAAAGCCTTTGGCGTAAACGGTTTGATTGCCGCGCACCACGGCGACGGCCATGCCCGGCACGCCGGAACTGGCCATCAGGTCAGCGGCCAGCTTGTCGACCTGGGCGATGGCCTGGGTGATCTGGGATTCGGGAACCGGACCGGGCGGCCTGGGCGGATCGTCGTCATCCCCACCGCAGGCGGGCAGGGCAGGGACCAGCAGGCCGCCCAGCGCGGCTCCCAGGAAACGGCGACGCTCTTGCAGTTTGCCCACGGTGGTTCTCCG
The DNA here is from genome assembly GCF_058787575.1 of Cupriavidus sp. FW305-3-2-15-C-LB2. Taxonomy (NCBI): domain Bacteria; kingdom Pseudomonadati; phylum Pseudomonadota; class Betaproteobacteria; order Burkholderiales; family Burkholderiaceae; genus Cupriavidus; species Cupriavidus sp. FW305-3-2-15-C-LB2. The sequence goes on along the minus strand of NZ_JBYSZW010000008.1, from coordinate 48,594 downwards.
CAGTTCTTAGGTCAGGCGGGTCGGCCGCGCCCTTGGATAGGAATACTGTAGGCGATGGGGGCGGGGAGTGGCGAATGCGAAACGTCTTATCGCCGCACGATGGCGGGGGCGAGAAACTGCAGGCCTCACCGAAGGGTTCGGTGGGCGGGGGTGACAACCCGAAAGAACCTCGGCAGATTCGATCTCATTCAATCAAGAGTCGCGCGGGCAACCATGTTTCCATGGCGGGCCGGGCGGGGCAGCTGCAAGGCTGGCCGGGTCTTCTTCTGCTGAGGTTCCCCGGTATGTCACCCCCGTTGTCAGGCCCGCCACCTTCTTCTCGTCTGGGCAGGCGGGCTCTCTCTGGCTAGTAGGAGATAAGCGCGATGCAAATGTCTACCCATCACCCTTCAGGACCCCGGCATATCGTGCCGGCCGGCACGATCGAGTCCTTTGAGCAAATCAGCGCCGGGCTGAGTGCCATCCTGTTGCTGGTTGAAATCGAGAGCGAGCGTTCGGAGGGTTGCCACAACGTGTATTCGCTGCTGGCAATGGTGAAGGCGCAGCTGGACCAGACGGCGGCAAAGCTGTGCGCGGATGAATGACGAGTCCGTCGCGGCAAAACAAAAAGCCCGCACGTTCGTGCGGGCTTTTCGCTTTGAAACCTTGGTGCCCAGGAGAGGACTCGAACCTCCACAGTGTTGCCACCGCTAGGACCTGAACCTAGTGCGTCTACCAATTCCGCCACCTGGGCAAGGTGAGCGCCGGATTTTACAGCGCGCTGCGGATTTTGCAAGTCCCTCGGCCGGCTTTGGCGCAAGAAATCCGGTTGAGCTGCGGTGGGCCGCTGTTGCTGGTCAATCGGTGGACACGTCAGCGTCGGAAGTGAGGATGTCAAACAGCGCCTTGGCCGCAGGCTGCAACGCCCGGTCGCGACGGCGTATCAGCGCCAGGACACGGTCCACGGCAGGCTCGGTCAGCGCGATGGCGCACAGGCGGGGATGATCGCGTGGCAGTGCCAGGCCCGGCAGCACGGCCATGCCGAGGCGGGCTTCCACCAGCGCCAGCACGCCAACCACGTGGTTGGCTTCCCCAGCCGGCTGGCACGCGGCGAGACCTTCGATGTGGTGATCCTGGCGGACTCGGGTCTCGACAAGCTGATATCGGAGGGCAAGGTGGCAGCGGGCAGCCGGGTACCAGCCGAACTGCAGCAGCGCGTCTTCTTCTCCGCCGGGATGGTGGCGGGCCACCAGAGCGCGGCGGCTTCGCGGTTTGTTCGGTTCCTGGCGTCCCCGGCGGCAGCCACGATCGTGCGAACGACCGGACCGGAGCCGGTTGCCACGCCGCTGCCGCCGCCGGCTCCGCCGGTTCTGGGGCAGCCGGAACAACGCTGAACCGCTTCAATATCCGTTGGCGGCCGCAAAAAACAAAAAGCCCGCACTTTTGTGCGGGCTTTCTGCTTGAATCTCTGGTGCCCAGGAGAGGACTCGAACCTCCACAGTGTTGCCACCGCTAGGACCTGAACCTAGTGCGTCTACCAATTCCGCCACCTGGGCAAGGTGAGCGGCGCATTTTACCGAAGGTTCACAAATTTGCAAGCACCTCCGGCGGGCACACGCAGCATCGCTGGCCGGACTGCGTTACGGCGATCCGGATGTGCCACGGGCAATCAGAACGACGGCACCATCGCGCCCTTGTACTGGGCCTTCATGAACTGGCGCACGTCTTCAGACTGGTACGCTGCCACCAGCTTCTTGACCCACGGCTTGTCCTTGTCCTGCGTGCGCACGACGATGATGTTGGCGTACGGGCTGTGGATGTCTTCCAGTGCGATCGCGTCCTTGGTCGGCTGCAGGCCGGCCGCGAGCGCGTAGTTGGTGTTGATCACGGCGGCGCTGACATCGGGCAGGGCGCGGGCCAGCTGCGCTGCATCCAGTTCCACGAGCTTCAGCTTCTTCGGGTTCTCGGCCACGTCCAGCGGCGTGGCGTTGACACCGTTGGTGCCGGCGCCTGCCTTCAGCTTGATCACGCCTTGCGACTGGAGCAGCAGCAGGGCGCGGTTTTCATTGGACGGGTCGTTGGGCACGGCCACCTTGGCGCCTTGCGGCAGGTCCTTCGGCGACTTCAGGCTCTTCGCGTAGATGCCGAGCGGCGAGATATAGGTGTAGCCCACGCTCTGCATCTTGTAGCCGCGCTGCTTCACCTGGCTGTCCAGGTAGGGCTGGTGCTGGAAGCTGTTGGCGTCCAGGTCACCGGCATCCAGTGCGGCGTTGGGCTGCACGTAGTCGTTGAACTCGACGACCTTGACGTTCAGGCCATTGCGCTTGGCCACTTTCTGGACGACTTGCCAGACTTCGGCATCCGGGCCGCTGACCGTGCCGACGCGGATGGTCTGTTCCTGGGCCGACGCGCTGCCGGCGGCGAAAAAACCAAGAGCGGACACTGCGACCGCCAGGCGCTTGATGAGAGACGTGCTGCGCATAGGAGTTCTGGAGATATTCTGGTTATGTGGCGAGTGAGACAGTCGCCTGGGCAGGGATCGCCTGACCGGGGCGAGGGCCACAGATTAACGCAATTGCGTCAAGATGGCGCGGCGGGAATGAATCTGGCGTCTATTTCTTTTTCATAAGCTTATGAATCCAAACAACGCCAGATGACCGGCATTAAATGCTTCTGTGCCAAGGCTCAGTCTGCAAAGACTTCGCGCAATGTCCGCAAGGTGTCTTCCACGATCCTGTCACTCAGGCCGCCGGCCCGCCTGACCAGCCGGGACTTGTCCACGATCCGGAGCTGGTCCAGCAGGATCAGGCCAGTCTTGCGCTGAAAAGTCACCGGGACGCGAAACGGTGCCGGCCTGCTGCCGGTAGTCATTGGCGCCACGGTGACGGTGCGCCACTGGCTCAGCCGGTCACCGCCCCATATCCCTGGCCCTTCCACTCGATAAAGCACAAGCCATGGCCGAACGGGTCCGACAGCCTTGCCTGCCGTCCCCAGTCAAAGTCCTGCGGCCAGTCCTCGATCTCGGCGCCGGCTTCCAGCGCGCGTTCGATGGCCTGTTCCAGGTTGGCCACGACGAAGTCGAGGTGGACCGGCGTCCAGTGGCGGCGGTAGTCGCGCCGGGTATCGGCGCGGGTGGTGGGGCGGGTGCCGGCGGGCTTGGCGAGCAGGTAGATGGGGGTGTTGCCGCCCAGCATTTCGGCAACGGTGCCGTCGAACAGCTTGCGGTTCAGCCTCAGGCCAAGCCCCTGCGCGTAGAAGTCGATGCCGCGCGGCAAATCGTCGACATCGATATTGATCAGCAACTCCATGACAGCCTCCTGGCGGCGTTCCGTGTGAAAGCGGCCGCATTGTGCGCCGGGTCTCCTGACAACTGCTGTCAGGAGTGATGTTTCAGCCGGCCAGGCAGGTGCCAGGAACGGCGCGCTAGCCGCGCAACAGCTCCCGCACCACCGGGCGCAGCGCGTCGCCGAGTGCCAGGTGCGCGTCGGCATCCAGGTGCACGCCGTCGACCTCGCTGCTCTGGATCACGGTGCCGGCGTCGAACAGCGGACAGCCCAGTTGCGTGCAGACCTCGGCCACGGCTTGCGGCAGGCCCGTCCACTTATGTTCGCCGCCAGCAAACTTGGGCGCCAGCGGCCCGCGCGGGGTGCGGATCGGGGGTGGGGTGACGACCAGCACCGGAGGCACCGGCATGCCCGGCTCGATCGGCGCGCTGCGGATCGCCTGCACCAGCGTGGCGATGCCCTGGGCGGCGTGCCAGGCGTTGTGCGGGTGCATCGACTGGAAATCGTTGTTGCCCAGCATCAGGACCACCAGCGCCAGCGGCGAGTGGATTTCAACGCGCTGCGCCAGCCCGTGCAGGCCGTTGCGGCCGGGTTTGAATGGGTCGTCCCAGACCGTGCGGCGGCCGTTCAGGCAGTCTTCGATGACGCGCACCGGGGCGCCGCCGCCGGCGTTCAGGCCCAGTTCCAGCCGGCCGGGCCAGCGCACCGGGAAGGGCAGGCGCCGGCGCGTGCCGGGCACGATGCCCCATGACAGCGAGTCGGCGTAGACAAGGATCTGCAGAGGATCGGTTTCGGCCAGCGGCGCGGCGGTCATGCGGGACTCCAGTTGGCGTGGATATTGGTCGATAAAGGGCAATGGTCCGTGTCAAGCCATGTTGCACCGCGCAGACAAAAAGGTCTCCCGAATACGCGAAGACTTCATAATATCGACTTACTGACGATCGGGAGAATGAAGTTGCGTTTCGAGCACTTGGTTGAGATCAACGATCCAGGCAATCCTCAACTGGATCCGCTGACGCCTGACCAGCTGTGGCAAGGGCTGGTGCTGCGCGCCGAGTCGCCCGAACTCTTCGTGCTGGGGCTGGACCGCGCCGAAGTAGTCGGCCGCGGCGACAACTGGATCGATCGCGTGCTGCATTTTGGCGAGGCGTCGATCCATGACCATGTGGTGTTCGAGCCGCGCCGGCAGGTGCGCTATGAAACCGCGGCCACGGCCGAGCATGCCGGCGGCACGCTGACCATGGCGATCGAGACCCCGGGCCCGGGCGCGCTGCTGCTGCGCTTTGTCTACAACACCACCATGCCGGCGGTCGACGCCAGCGGCGATGACCGCTATGCCGAGATCGTCAAGTCCGCCTACCACGAGGCCGATATCGACACCGTGCGCAAGATCCGCGAGATCGCTGACACCGGACGGCTGGGGTGAGCGAGGGTCCCGCCACGCCGGAGGGTTCCGGCCAGCGGCCGGGTCTGCCGACCCGGCTGGCGCTGCGTGTGCGCTACGGCGAGCGGCTGCGCTGGCTGGTGCTGGTGACGCTGATGCTGGGCACGATCTCGTCGATCGTCTCGTCCACCATCATCAACGTAGCGATTCCGGACCTGAGCCGGCATTTCGTGCTGGGGCAGGAGCGGGCGCAATGGGTGGCGGCCAGCTTCATGATTGCGATGACGCTGTCGATGCTGCTGACGCCCTGGCTGCTGAACCGCTACGGGCTGCGCCGCACCTTCCTGGGGGCCTCGCTGCTGCTGGGCGCGGGCGGGCTCTTTGGCGGCTTTTCACCGACCTACGGCGTGATGATCGCGATGCGCGTGGCCGAAGGCGTCGCCGCAGGCATTATGCAGCCGCTGCCCAATATCCTGATCCTGCGCGTGTTCGAAGAGCGCGAGCAGGGCAAGGCGATCAGCATGTTCGGCTTTGGCGTGGTACTGGCGCCGGCGCTGGGGCCCAGCCTGGGTGGCTTCCTGGTCGAGGCCTTCGGCTGGCGCTCGATCTTCTTCGTGGTGGTGCCGCTGACGCTGATCGGCGTGCTGATGGCGCGGCGCTTCATGGCGGTGGACTCGATCATGATGGGCGAGCGCCAGCCGCTGGACTGGCGCGGGCTGGGCCTGGCCGGTATTGCCACGGTAAGCCTGCTCAACGGCGTGGTCGAGATGCGCGACAGCGTGCCCGCGGGCCTGGCGCTGTCGGGCTTCGGCGTGCTGATGCTGGCGGCGTTCGTGCTGTGGCAGCTGCGCGCGGCGCATCCGCTGATGAACCTGCGGCTCTACAGCTACCGGCAGTTCGCGGCCGGGGCGGTGGTGGCCTTTATCTACGGCGCGGGGCTGTTCGGCTCGACCTACCTGCTGCCGGTCTATATGCAGATGGCGCTGGAATACACGCCGTCGCGCGCGGGCCTGGTGCTGTTCCCGGCGGGCGTGATGCTGGCGCTGACGATCGCCATATCGGGGCGCTTCACCCACAAGATCGCGCCGCATATCCAGGTGTCGTTCGGGCTGGCGCTGCTGTCGCTGTCGTTCCTGCTGATGGCGCTGGGCTCGCGCTCCACGCCATATCTGGTGCTGGTGGCGCTGGCGGTGCTGGGGCGGATCGGGCTGGGCTGCATCCTGCCGTCGCTGACGCTGGGGGCAATGCGGGGGGTGGACTTCACGCTGATCGCGCAGGGCTCGAGCTGCATCAACTTCCTGCGCCAGCTGGGCGGCGCCATCGGCGTGAGCCTGGCGGGCGTGGGCCTGCAATGGCGGCTGGCGGAGCACGGCGCGGTGCTGGGCCAGGCCGGCGACGCCGCCGTGCAGGCGGCGCGCATCCGTGCCTTCGATGAAACCTTCCTGGCCGTGGGCGTGGTGATTGCCAGTGCGATGATCGCGGCGTGGCGGATCCGGCCGCGGCCGGTGCCGGCGGCCTGAGGCCGCCGGGCCTGGCTGCGCCGGCTTAGCTGGCTGCGCCGCTGCGCAGTTCTTCCACCAGCGCGACGTACTGCTCCATCGCCTGTTCGCGTGCGGTGCCGCGCAGGGCTTCCCAGGCTTCAAACTTGTAGCGGCCGACAAAGTCGGTCATGCCGGGCTTGTCGCCGTGGGCATCGCCTTCGCTGCCTTGCTTGAACAGGGCGTACAGGCGCAGCAGGGACATGTTGCTGGGGCGCTCGCTCAGTTGCTTGACGTCGATCTGGGCCTGGTCGAAGCGTGCCTGCAGGTCGCTCATGGGGGTTCCTCCGTGTGTGCTGTCTGGATTGCGAAAGTGCAGGCCGATGATAGCCGCCCGGCGGCGCCGCGCCGTCCGTATAAAACCGAAGAAGCCCTCGATTCCGGGCGTCACCGGATACAATCGCGCCATGTCCTGGATTCTTGCTGTTGAAACTTCTACAGAGTGGTGCTCGGTCGCGCTCGGACGTGCGGTGCCGGGTGCCGGAGTCGAGTGCCTGGTGCGCCATGAGCACACTGGTGCACGCTCGTCGGCACGCGTGCTGCCGGCTGCCGGCGAGCTGCTGGCCGAAGCCGGCATTGCGCTGGCGGACTGCGCTGCGATTGCCTTTGGCGCCGGCCCGGGCTCGTTCACGGGCCTGCGCACCGCCTGCGGCGTGGCGCAGGGGCTGGCCTTCGGCGCCGGGCTGCCGGTGGTTCCGGTCAATACCCTGATGACGTGCGCCGAGCGCGCGCGCGCCGCTACTCCGGCGCTGCCGGACGACACCGCGGTGCTGGTGGCCCTGGACGCGCGCATGGATGAAGCCTATTCCGCTGCTTTCCGCTGGCATGCCAGCGCGCGGGAATGGGCGGAAGTCACGCCGATGCAGGTCAGCGCGCCGGAAACCGTGCCGCTGCCCGACGGCGATTTCTGGCTGGCCGGCAATGCCTCGACGGTTTTCGGCGAGCGGCTGGCGGGCCTGGCGCGTGCCGCGCGCGTGCTGCCGGAGGCGATGCCCCATGCGCAGCCGATGATCGCGATTGCACTGCGCGCACTGGCGCGCGGCGAGGCCATCGACGCCGACCAGGCCATGCCGATCTACCTGCGCGACAAGGTCGCGCAGACCATCGCCGAACGCGAAGCCGCCGCTGCCGCCCGTGCCGCGGCCCAGACCGGGAGCGCATCGTGAGTGCAGCCTATCCGCTCGATCCCCGCAACCACTGGCCGGCCGTGCCCGCCATGCCGGTGCTGCCGCACGGCTGGGCGCTGGGCCGCATGAGCGCGCTTGACCTGGCGGCCGTGGCGGGCATCGAGGCGCGTGCCTACAGCCATCCGTGGACCCGCGGCAATTTCGAGAACTCGGTCAAGTCCGGGCATCTCGGCCTGACGCTGCGCGACCCGGCTGGCACGCTGGTGGCCTACGCCGTGCTGATGCCGGTGGTCGATGAAATGCACCTGCTCAATATCACCGTCGAGCCGCGGCGCCAGCGCCAGGGGCTGGGGCGGCTGATGCTGGCGGTGGTGCTGGCCACCTCGCACGCGCACCGCATCCATACCATGCTGCTGGAAGTGCGGCCGTCCAATACCGGGGCGATCGCGCTGTACCAGGCGGCGGGGTTTGCCGAGATCGGGCGCCGCAAGGGCTATTACCCGGCCCTGGGCAGCAAGCGCGAGGATGCGCTGGTGCTGCGCCGCAGCTGGCCGGCCGAGTCCGCCGCCAATGAAGGCACGGAGGGCAGGGCATGAGCCGCCGCGCACAGTTCCTGGAAGTCCTGGGCATCCCGACCGAATGGGTGCCGCGCGAGCGCGCGGATGCGCAGGCAGAGGCTGCGCCGGAGGTGGCCGTGGCGCAGGCAGCGATGCCTGTTGCCGAGGCGCCTGTGGCCGAGGTTGCCGCAGTGGTTGCCGCTCCGGCTGCGGAACCCGCCATGCCGGTGCCGGCGCCAGTGGCGCCGCCGGTCTCCCGGGCACCGGCGGCGCCTGCTCTGGTTCCGGCCGGCCCGGAACCCGGCTCGGCGCAAGCAGATCGCGAAGCCGCCATTGCCAGCATGGAATGGCCGGCGCTGGACGCCGCCGTGGCCGGCTGCACCGCGTGCGGCCTGTGCCAGCACCGCACCAATACCGTATTCGGCGTGGGCGACCGCCAGGCCGAATGGATGCTGGTGGGCGAAGCCCCCGGCGAGAACGAAGACCTGCAGGGCGAGCCCTTCGTGGGCCAGGCCGGCAAGCTGCTCGACAATATGCTCGGCGCGCTCGGGCTGGCGCGCGGGCGCAATGTGTTTATCGCCAACGTGCTCAAGTGCCGCCCGCCCGGTAACCGCAACCCGGAGCCCGAGGAGGTGGCGCAGTGCGAGCCGTTCCTGCGCCGCCAGATCGCGCTGGTGAAGCCCAGGGTGATCGTGGTGCTGGGCCGCTTTGCGGCGCAGTCGCTGCTGCGCAGCACCACGCCCATCGGCAAGCTGCGCGGCACCGTACATAGCTATGAAGGTATCCCCGTGGTGGTGACCTACCATCCGGCTTACCTGCTGCGCACCCTGACCGACAAGGCGCGCGCGTGGGAAGACCTGTGCCTGGCCAGGGAGGTCCATGACCGTGCGGGAGCTGGGGCCTGACCTCTCCTTGACCCGCGGCGGCGACGGCAACAGGCCGTCGGGCCCGCCGCTGTGGCGCCGCGCCGCGTCGGCGCGCACGCGCGACCTGGCCTGGACCACGCTCTCGCCGCCGCTGCTGGCGGCGGTGCCGGGCGCGGCCCCGGCGCGCTGGCCCGCCGGCACGCTGGCCGCCTGGCAGCACTGGCTGGAAGCCGCTGACCCCGCCACGCTGCCCGCCACCATCGACGAACTGGCCGACGGCCACGTCGCCCCTTCCGCCGACGATCCCGACCAGGATCCCGCCAGCCGCAGCCTGCGCCTGGGCCGCCATGCCGAGCGGCTGCTGCATTTTGCGCTGCGCCATATGCAGGGGCTGTCGCTGCTGGCCGCCAACGTGCCGGTGCGGTGCGCAGGACGGCAGGGTATCCGCACGCTGGGTGAGCTGGACTTTATCTGGCGCGAGCAGGCGTCGGGCGCGGTGGTCCACTGGGAGATGGCGGCCAAGTTCTACCTGATGGCGCCTGGCGACAGCCAGGTAGCGCGGGCGCAGGATTTCGTCGGCCCGAACCTGGTCGACCGCCTTGGCGACAAGCTGGGCCACATCGTGCACCGCCAGCTGCCGCTGGGCTGCACCGCGGAGGCACAGGCCCTGCTGGGACATACGGTGGACCGCAGCGAGGTCTACCTGCTGGGCTGGCTGTTCTATCACGATGGCCGGGTGCCGCCGGGGCTGGATGCGCTGGGCATCGCGCCAGACCATTTGCACGGCTGGTGGTCCACGCTCGATGACTGGGCCGCCCGCGCAGCCGCTCGGCCCGGCTTGCGCTGGTGCCGCCTGCCACGTACCGGCTGGCTGTCGGGCGCGCTGGTGCCCGAATCCGGCACGGAAGAAGCCGGCGCGCTGCGCGCGATGCTGGCGCAGCGCTTTGCCGACCCGCGCCATGACCACGGCTGGCGGCGCGAATCTCCGGTGATGCTGTGCGAACTGGAGCCGGCCGGGCCAGAGGCGCCAGGCTGGTGGCGCGAATGCTCGCGCGGGTTCGTGGTGCCGCCGGGGTGGGAAGAGCGGGCGCTGGCGCGGGCGGCGGAGCCGCCAAGACCGGGGCCGCAGGCCGCGCAGGACGCGGCCTGACCCTCGCTGCGCCGGCTAGTGGTGCTTGTCCTCGCCGATCATCGCCAGCGAGTTGAAGGTGCGCGCGTTGTACTTGTGCAGCTTGAGCACCAGCGCCATGGTCACGCAGATAAACAGGCCCAGTGCGACGATGACCACGCCGATCGGCACGTTCAGCTTGATCAGCAGCGCATACAGGCACAGCATCAGCAGCACCGAGACGTTCTCATTGAAGTTCTGCACCGCGATGGAGTGGCCGGCCGACAGCAGCACGTGCCCGCGGTGCTGCAGCAGCGCGTTCATCGGCACCACGAAGTAGCCAGACATGGCGCCCACCACCATCAGGAACACATAGGCAATGGCCATGTACAGCGGCATCTGCAGGCCCATCACGTCCAGCGTGACATTGGGCATTGCATCCTTGGTGTAGAACGCCATGATCATCACGGTGGCGCCCATTGCCACGCCAAAGGGCAGCACCGACAGTGACTTGCGCAGCGGGATGCGCGCCGCGGCCAGGATCGCGCCCACGGCCACGCCCACGGCCACCACGGCCTGCAGCAGCGCGCCCTGGGACAGGTTCAGGCCCAGCGATTTCTCGGCCCACTTCAGCACGATGAACTGCAGCGTGGCGCCCACGCCCCAGAACAGCGTGGTCACCGCCAGCGAGATCTGTCCCAGCTTGTCGCGCCACAGCGCCACGAAGCAGTCGCCGAACTCGGCGATCAGCCTGATCGGGTTCTTTTCCTGCGCCGGATAGCGGGCGCCGGTATCGGGGATGAACAGGTTGAAGATCGAGGCGACCACGTAGAACAGCATGATCACCACCATCGCGGCCTCGGCCGGGGTGTCGATGCCGGTGTTCAGGAACGGGACATCTAGCTGCAGCAGCATGCCTGACACGTGCACGGAAATCAGCGCGCCGCCGACCACGGTGCCCAGGATGATCGAGCCCACCGTCAGGCCTTCGATCCAGCCATTGGCCAGCACCAGTTTCTCCGGCGGCAGCAGCTCGGTCAGGATGCCGTACTTGGCCGGCGAGTACGCCGCCGCGCCGAATCCCACCACGCCATACGCCAGCAGCGGGTGCAGCCCGAACATCATGATGGCGCAGCCGACCACCTTGATGGCGTTGGTGATGAGCATCACCCGCCCCTTGGGCATGGAGTCGGCAAAGGCGCCGACGAAGGCGGCGAGAACGACGTAGGAAAGAACGAAGAACAGCTTGAGCAGCGGGGTCATCCACTGCGGGGAATGCAATTCGGTGAGAAGGGCGATGGCGGCGATCAGTAAGGCATTGTCGGCCAGCGAAGAAAAAAACTGCGCGGCCATGATGGTGTAAAAACCCTTCTTCATGCTGTCGACTTTTTCTCCATCGCGAGCTCCGCTCAGGTTGGCCAGGCTGGCGCCCACCGGGGAGGCCATGGTTTGCAGGGAACCTTGTGCCGCGGCCGTGTCGAATTGTGTCTGTGGTGCTGCGCTGCGGCGCCTTGAGGCTTGCCTGACAGTCATTGACATAATGCTTCGCTTTTAGAACATGGCCGGAGCGTCCGGCTTTATATCACGAAAACGTGACATTCCCGAACCCCGGCAAGGGCTCTTTTTGACAGCGGATTGCCGTGCCGATTCCCCAATGACCCCCGGCAACGGCATCTGAATGTGTTCAAATAACGACTGCGACCGCGACCAGCCGACCGGGTCTTCCCCGATCTGGTGCGTGGTCGAACCGATATGGTGACTGGGATACAAGGGCGTGCCAATTCCGCACATTCCCGCATGCCAGTCGCCGCAACATGCTGCTGCACACCGACAGGTGACGTTTGCGCCATCGATACTGAGACAGAGCCGTACTTCCAGCGCCCGCGCCGGCCGCCCACGCCGCCAGCGGCGCCGCCGGCTTGCTCGTCCGCTTCCTGAGATGTGACTTCCATGCCAAGACCCATCCACGCTGTCATCCACCAACCCGCCCTGGCCAACAATCTCGACATCATCCGCGGCAAGGCGCCGGAGTCGCGCATCTGGGCGGTGGTCAAGGCCAATGCCTACGGCCATGGCATCCGCCGCGTCTTTGCCGCCCTGCGGGGCGCCGACGGCTTCGGCCTGCTGGACCTGAACGAGGCCGTGCTGCTGCGCGACCTTGGCTGGCAGGGCCCGATCCTGCTGCTGGAGGGCTTCTTCCAGCCGCAGGATGTTGCCGTCATCGAACAATACCGCCTGACCACCGCGATCCATTGCGACGAGCAACTGCGCATGCTGGAAAGCGCACGCGCCAAGGGACCGCTGGCGATCCAGCTCAAGCTCAATACCGGCATGAACCGGCTCGGCTTCCATCCGGCCGCTTACCGTACCGCCTGGGAGCGCGCACGCGCCATGCCCTGTGTGGGCAGTATCGTCCATATGACGCATTTTTCCGATGCGGATAGTGCCCGAGGCGTGGCCCACCAGATCGAGGCTTTCGACGCCGCTACGGCCAACCTGCCGGGGGAGGCCAGCCTGTCGAACTCGGCCGCGGTGCTGTGGCACCCGCAGGCGCACCGCGCCTGGGTGCGCCCCGGCATCATCCTGTATGGCGCCTCGCCGACCGGGCGCGATGCCGATATTGCCGGCACCGGCCTGCAGCCCGCCATGTCGCTGCACAGCGAACTGATCTCGGTGCAGGACCTGCAGCCGGGCGATACCGTCGGCTACGGCTCCTTGTTCACCGCCGAGCGGCCGATGCGCATCGGCGTGGTGGCGTGCGGCTATGCCGACGGCTACCCGCGCCATGCGTCGGGCTGGGGCGAGCAGCGCGCACCGGTGCTGGTCGATGGCGTGCGCACCGAACTGGTCGGGCGCGTGTCGATGGACATGCTGTGCGTGGACCTGACCCCGTGCCCGAAGGCCAGGGTCGGCAGCCCGGTCACGCTGTGGGGCCAGGGCCTGCCGATCGACGAGGTGGCGCAAGCCAGCGGCACGGTGGGCTATGAGCTGATGTGCGCACTGGCCCCGCGCGTGCCGACCTCGGTGGCGACGATCACGGCTTCGGACAGCGCCGCGCCTGCCGTGGCCTGATCCGGGGCGTTGGTGCGGGCGCTGGCCCGCGCACTTGCCATCTGCCGGCCGGGCCACTTGTGGGCCCGGCTCGTTTTTTCCTGCAAGGACATCCGTTGGCCAAGACCAAGACTGTCTATACATGTACTGAATGCGGCGGCACCACGCCGCGCTGGGCCGGCCAGTGCCCGCATTGCCAGCAGTGGAACACGCTGGTGGAGACGGTGGCCGAGTCCGCCGCGAACAAGCGCTTCCAGCCGCTGGCGGCCTCGGCCACGGTGCGCAAGCTGTCGGAGATCGATGCCGCCGACGTGCCGCGCTTTTCCAGCGGCATCGATGAATTCGACCGCGTGCTGGGCGGCGGCCTGGTGTCGGGCGGGGTGGTGCTGATCGGCGGCGATCCCGGCATCGGCAAGTCCACGCTGCTGCTGCAGGCACTGGCCAACCTTGCGGGCCAGCGCCGCGTGCTCTACGTCAGCGGCGAAGAATCCGGTGCGCAGATCGCGCTGCGCGCGCAGCGGCTGGGCGTGGAAAGCCCGTCACTGGGGCTGCTCGCCGAAATCCAGCTGGAGAAGATCCAGGCCACGCTGGAAGTGGAAAAGCCCGAAGTCGCGGTGATCGACTCGATCCAGACGCTGTACTCCGAGGCGTTGACCTCCGCGCCGGGCTCGGTCGCGCAGGTGCGCGAATGCGCGGCGCAGCTGACGCGCATTGCCAAGAGCAGCGGCATCACCATCATCCTGGTCGGCCACGTGACCAAGGAAGGCAGCCTGGCCGGTCCGCGCGTGCTGGAGCATATCGTCGATACGGTGCTGTATTTCGAGGGCGATACCCATTCCTCGCACCGGCTGATCCGCGCCTTCAAGAACCGCTTCGGCGCGGTCAATGAGCTGGGCGTGTTTGCCATGACCGAGCGCGGCTTGCGCGGCATCAGCAATCCGTCGGCGCTGTTCCTGTCGCAGCACGAAGAGACCGTGCCGGGCTCATGCGTGCTGGTGACGCAGGAGGGCACGCGTCCGCTGCTGGTGGAGATCCAGGCGCTGGTCGATACCGCCCATGTGCCCAACCCGCGCCGGCTGGCGGTGGGCCTTGAGCAGAACCGGCTGGCGCTGCTGCTGGCAGTGCTGCACCGGCACGCGGGCATAGCCTGCTTTGACCAGGACGTGTTCCTCAACGCTGTGGGCGGGGTCAAGATCACCGAACCCGCCGCCGATCTCGCGGTGCTGCTGTCGATCCACTCGTCGATGCGCAACAAGCCGCTGCCGCGCGGCCTGGTGGTGTTCGGCGAAGTCGGCCTGGCCGGCGAGATCCGGCCCAGCCCGCGCGGGCAGGAGCGTCTGAAGGAAGCCGCCAAGCTGGGCTTTACGATCGCTGTGATTCCCAAGGCGAACGCGCCCAAACAGAAGATCGACGGGCTCGAAGTGATCGCGGTGGAACGCATCGAGCAGGCCATCGACCGCGTGCGCCATCTGGACTGAGCCATGGACGACGGCATCGCCTTCGAGACCGAACGCCTGCGGCTGCGCCAGTGGCGCGAGGCGGACTATGCGCCGTTTGCCGCGCTCAATGCCGACGCGCAGGTGATGCGCTATTTCCCTGCGCCGCTGGCGCGTGTTGAAAGCGATGCGTTGGCCGACCACTGCCGCAGCCTGATCGCAGCGAAGGGATGGGGCGTCTGGGTGGCGCAGCGCAAGGCGGACGGTGTTTTCCTGGGGTTTGTCGGACTGCACGAGCCCACCGCGGCGCTGCCGTTCGCGCCCTGCGTGGAGATCGCCTGGCGCCTGGCGCGGCACGCCTGGGGCAGCGGCTACGCGACCGAGGCGGCACGCGGCGCGCTTGCCTGGGGCTTTGAGCGGCTGGGGCTGGATGAGATCGTGTCTTTCACGACACTCGCCAATGCCCGCTCGCGGGCGGTCATGGAAAGGCTCGGCATGCGTGAGGATGCCGTGGGTTTCGAGCATCCCGCGTTGCCGCCAGGGCACCCCTTGCGGCCCCATTGCCTGTACCGTTTGCCGCGTACGGCGTGGCAGGCAGCCGGCGCATAGCACCCCTGCGTCAATCCGCCACAGGGCAGGGGGCTTGCGCTGCATGTGACGCCAACTGCAGGCGCTGCAAAATAGGTAATAATGCGCAGCAATGCCGCGCCATCCACTGACGGCACCGCTTACCGGATTACCTGATCACCCACTATGCAAGCCAACTCACGCGCCTATTTCCTGCTGATCGCCCTCGTTTCCTTCGGCCTGGTCGGCGTTGCGCTCTACCTGCAGTTTGAAAAGGGCTACCAGCCTTGCCCGCTCTGCGTGATGCAGCGCTTTGCCTTTATCGGCATCGGCATCTTCTCGCTGCTGGCCGCCGTGGCGCAGAATACGCGCTCGCTGTGGCAGGGCCTGGGCATGCTGTCCGGCATTGCCGGGATTGCGGTGGCGGTCTACCACGTGTCGCTGCTGCTCAATCCCAAGGCCAGCTGCGGCATCGATCCGCTGGAGAACTGGGTCAACGCGCTGCCGACTGCCAAGGCGCTGCCGCAGGTGTTCTACGCGGATGGCCTGTGCACCGCGCCGCTGCCGCCGGTTCTGGGGCTGTCGGTGCCGGCATGGTCGCTGATCTGGCTGTTTATCCTGACGCTGACGCTGGCGGTGGGGTTGATCCGGCGCGAGAAGAATTTCCGCTGAGTGGTGAATTGATAAAGAAACCGGCGCACCAGGCGCCGGTGTTTGTTTGATGCAACGGATTTTCGAGCAGCGCTGGTTTGCTTTGACGTAGTCGGGTAGTACCTGTTGCGCAGGGCCAGCCACAGTAGCTTGATCGCCGCCGCCACGGCCCGGCACTCCTTCCTGCTGGCGTATCCCAGGCTGTTGCGGATCAGATGCATGATGCAGGACTGCAGCCTCGTTTGGGGGAACACCGCGTTCAGGGCCTGTTCCATGCCCTTGAGGCCGTCAGTTACCGCAGTCAGGATGTCCTGGGTGCAGTGGTCCGGCTTGCCACTACTCCGTCTCGCTCTTAGCAAGTTGAGAGCTCCTTCTGAAACTATTCCATATTATTTCCCGGGGCCTGAAGAATGCTTTGCCCATGCAGGCCGCTGCCACCATTTCCCTCGACCAACTCCGAAGGGAGGGCCTGTGACTGGGCGACAGAAATCCTGGTTTCATTCTTGAAGCATCTACTGATGTGCCGTGCCAACTGTGGAGCCGCATATTTTGCGCCATAGATGAAACGCAGAGCAGGCCCAAAGCTCAGCGCGGCGGCCGGCCCAACCACATATAGGTCGCGTACATTGGTTTCGAAATTGCGCGTCAGACTTGGCGAGCCGTCAATGAGTGAAAGCGAATTCAAGAGTTCCTGGGAAATGAATGAATGTCTGGCCATGTCAACCTTGAACCCCGTCGCGACAACAACATGATCAGCGCTAAGGCAGGACGTTTCGTTCCTGGTCGCGACCTGCAGAACTACCTGACCATTCTTGACTTCGGCCTGCCTGATTTCAGTCTGAGTCAAGATATCAATCTTGCCATCCACGCGATTGCGCAGCCACCAGGCACCCGACGGTCCCCACCCAGTCTCTAGAGTTCTCTTGCGGCGCTCAAGATTCATCATGTGGAAGACAATAGGGTACTCGGACAGCAAGAAGGAAGACAAAAGAGCGCTCGGAGTATTCGACTGCCAACCGCGTCCTATCCCGACGTGCGATCTCAGTAGCCTTGAGATACCCCCACGGGAGGTACGCGGTTCATTACTCCAATTCACAGTCGCACCGCGCACGAGTAAGCGAACCCGCGCTCCGATCTCGCTCAACAGTGCGGCGAGCCCGATTGCCGACTGACCTCCGCCCACAACGACGATGTTCTTGTTCTTAGCCCATTCCAGACTCCCGAATTCGCTGGAGTGAACCACGTAAGGTGTCGGCATGCCCTGTAGTGCTGGAGGCATTTGCGAAAATCCCTTCAGACCCAAAGCCATTACCACGCGCCGCGCCGCCAGGGAACTGCCGTCGCCCAGGGCCAGCCGGAAGAATCCATCCTTGCGGTGCATATCGACAACTTCCACTGCGCGAACATGACTGACCAACTGCGACTGAAACCAAAGCCCGTATTCCACAAAGAGCTCGAGCGGCAGGTGCATACCAATCGGCTTATATTCAATACGATTGCGACGGCAATATTCTTCAATCGTATAGCCTTCCCGCGGCGCATAGAGATTCGAGGCAAATCCTTCCGAGCGCAACAGCATGCCTGGAGGCATGAAATTCCTCCAGGCATGCATTGGTTTCCCAAGAATTTGATGTGGCACGCCAGCTGAGGTCAGGTAGGCCGAAACCGATAAGCCATAGGGACCAGCTCCGATGATAACCGTATCCGTTGACGAGATCATTATTGCTCTTCCCCTTAAACTTGCCTGGCTTGCGGAGCCGCGCAGTACGGACCACCGCATGATGCTGCGGGTGCAGAAAATCATTCTTGAATCATTTTTCCGGTGCTGTCATGTCTTCGATAAAATCATGCCACTGAAAGTGCGAACCAAATAACCACAGGCGTGGCGCGACCATAGTGCGGCGCCTTGAGAGATCAACCGCTCTATTGACTTCACGATTGACCATCGGGCGCGCCAATCCAGGCAATTGAACAGTTGCGATCGCCCAATTCAGCGTGTCCAATAGATCGGCGTGGCGTGCTGCACAGCGATTTCCGATTGCTTCTATCGTGCCGTCCAGCCAGATTAAGGCAATCCAGAACCAGGCCGCCGTGTCTTCTGTACGGGCGCGCACACTCGCTTTCTTGATTCTCTTTCGGGTGGCCGGACACTGCTTGCGCGCAGGCGCAGGTCGTCAGAGCCATGTATGCCATGGCGGACATAGTCGAATTGCTGGCGATGCAACCGGTTCCAGCACCGGTGGCGCGGCGCAACGTGGCCTCGACCACATTTTGGTCCTTCACACGGAGGCTCGGCTTTGGTTAGATAGACTCCGGAGCGGAAATCCATTGTCTGTCAGGGGATGGCCATGAATGCCGCTGCGGGACGAACTGGGCGGATCGATCATGAAGCGTTTGTTCGACATAGTTTTCGCCTCCATGGCATTGCTCGTGCTGGCCATTCCGTTGCTGATCCTGGCTGGCGCAGTGCGATGGAAGCTGGGCAGTCCGGTGCTGTTTCGTGCAACACGTGCAGGCCTGGGCGCCAGGCCATTCGAAGTCGTGAAGTTCCGAACCATGACGGAAGAGCGAGGCCCTGATGACCAGCTCTTGCCGGATGAAGAAAGGCTCACGCCGTTCGGCAATTTTCTGCGCCGCTCCAGTCTCGATGAGCTGCCTCAGTTCTGGTGCGTTCTGGTGGGCGATATGAGTGTCATTGGTCCACGACCTTTGCCGATGAAGTACCTGCCGTTCTACTCACCGGACCAGGCACGGCGTCATCTGGTCCGTCCCGGCATTTCCGGCTGGGCGCAGGTGAACGGGCGGAACTCTCTGAGCTGGGAAGATAAGTTTCACTTCGACACCTGGTATGTGGACCACTGCTCTTTCTGGCTGGATCTGAAGATCCTCTGGCTCACGGTGGGCACTGTCATGGACCGCCGGGGCATCAACGCCGCGGGGGATCTGACCGTGCCTTCATTTACAGGCAGCCCAGGCACCCAGTACGTCGCCAGCGAGTCCGAGCCCGCGCAGAAAGAAGAAGTTCCGATTCGCACGGCATGACGAGTGTTCATGCTGAATGCCGCATGTTCTCCTTGTGACCATGCTTCTCTCGCGAAGAGATCGATGCCGTATCGTGGCAGTTCAGCTCGAACAAGACAAACTACCGGACCAGGAGGGGAAGGACGTTGGTGAGAGGCTGTGCCGGTGGGTGTTCAAAGGCGTGTTGCTACTACGTGAATTTGCGCACGTATCGTGCTTCTTTCCAGCCGGTGATTCTGATTAGATGGTAGGTGTTACGGTTGGGCGCAGGACAATGGCCGCAGTTCTGGCGGGACGGCTTCGCGCGATCGGTGAGCCCCGGTTCAAGAGCGGCAAAGAAGAAAGTCGGCGCTCCAGCCGCAGGACCGAAATCCGGTCCGACGAAAGCATCGAAAGACCTGCATGATGGGGCTGTGGGGCTATGGCAGGGTCATTGTGATTGGAATGAGATTGGGGTGAAGATGAACGTTCTTTTGACCTGCATAGGGAGACGGCGCTATCTGGTGGAGTATTTCAAGTCGGAGCTGAACGGGACCGGCATGGTGCTTGGGGTGGACATGCAACGCGGCGCGCCGGCCGCGAGCGCATGCGACATGTTCCTGGTAGGCCCCGGCCTCTTGGCGGATAACTACATCGACTTCCTGATCGATGTATGCAGGGTGCATCGGGTCTCGGCCCTCCTGTCGCTGAATGACTTGGAGCTCCCGCTCATTGCCGAGCACGCTCAACGGTTTCGGGAAATCGGAACGATACCGGTCATCTCGTCGGCAGAGGTCGTTAACCTTTGCGCGGACAAGTTCCTGACTGCGCAGTTCGCCGAATCAATCGGGCTGTCCACGCCGCGCAGCTATGCGACCCTCGAAAGCGCAGAGCATGCCATTGCGACGGGCTCGGTAGCCTTCCCTCTGATTGTCAAGCCCCGCTGGGGCAGCGCTAGTTTTGGCATCTTCGTCGTCGAGGACCTGAACGAGCTTCGCTTCGCCCGTGCGTACTGCCAGCGGATCTTGCAGAAATCGATCTTCGCAAAGATGGGACAGCCAGGGATGGAGGTGCTGATCCAGGAAGTGATCTCGGGCCAGGAGTACGGGCTCGATATCTTCAACGACTTTGAGGCGAGGCCGATCGGGTTTGCGGTCCGCAAGAAGCTGTCGATGCGGGCGGGGGAGACGGACCGGGCGATCACTGTCGAAAGCGCGCCATTCAACGACCTGGCCACGCGAATCAGTCGCGAATTGCGGCACATCGGCAATGTCGACTGCGATGTGATCGAGCGCGACGGGCGTCAGTACCTCCTGGAGATGAATCCAAGATTCGGAGGAGGCTATCCCTTCACCCATATAGCGGGAGCCAACCTGGTGCGGATACTGCTGAATTGCGTGCGCGGCGGGCAGCAAGGGCAGGAAGTCCGCTATCAGGCCGGTATCGAACTGGCCAAGTGCGACTACCCGGTCGGCGTGGGAGCACGGGTTGAGGAGGGATAAAGGCAGGCGATAACGAGCAATGCAACAGGACGGAGCAGCCACACTCGTCCGAAATGGATCTTGAACAAGACTGTCGGCAAATCGCGGCGATTCCGTGAGCGGTTGCGCGCTCATTTCCATGGCGCGGCGGGTCAATTTCGCCACTCTCAGCAGGAGGCACTGTGAACACTTCAAGCATACCGACCAAGCCTTTGCGCGCGGTGTTGATGCAACGGCTGAAACAACGGCTCAAGCCGTACACGCCAGCCTGGTTGCTGAAATACCACCACGACCGGACCATCCGCAAAGACCGCGCACTGTATCAGGGAAAGGCGCTTCGCGAGGTGTTTTCCCATGTCTACGAAACCGGGGGGTGGGGCGTGGCGAAGGACCACTCCGGGTTCTACAGCGGGAGCAGTTCTCATGATCCGGCGATCGTCGACACCTATGTCGAAGCCGTAACGGCCTACCTCGGCTCGTTGCCATACCGGCCAGACGTGGTTGACCTCGGTTGCGGCGATTTCAATGTCGGCAGCCGTATCCGCCCGGCTTGCGCACGCTACATTGCTTGCGACGTGGTGGAGGCAGTCATCCAGTCGAACCGCACCAGGTTCTCCAGTCTTGATGTGGACTTCCGGTGCCTCGACATCACAAGCGAGCCCTGGCCGAGAGGTGACGTCGTTTTCCTGCGCCAGGTGCTCGATCATCTGGACAACGCACGCATTGCCGGCGTGCTTGCCAGCCTGACGCCATACAAGAGCCTGATTCTGACTGAGTACTTGCCTCTGACCGATTTCCCGCCAAATCTCGACAAGCCGATCGGTCCCGGTCTCCGGATTTGGGGCGCCATACCAAGCGGGATTGTGCTGACGGAGCCGCCGTTCGAGCTGAAAGCCTTGTCGACGCGGATACTCTGTGAGGTGCAGGACAACGTAGGCGTCATTCGTACCATCGCGTACGAACTGCCTCGGCAAACCTGACTGAACCTCTGCCAAGATGTAACGTGCCGTCCTTGACGGTGCCAGGGGCAAGGGATTTTGACGTAGGAGGCCAGGGCCGGTTCGAGGGCCGGCAGTTCGGCAGCGACGGCCCAGGCGGCAGTTCGGGTCCGGTTAATCGGATGATCGGCGATGCGGCCCAGCACGTGGCGCGGGTAGTCTTGGTGCTGAGGCCGCTGAGCTGGCTGTGCCGATGAGCGTGTACCCCCTGCGCCCGAAAAGAGGCGGTCACGCAATCTGCTCGATTTGCTCCTGCAACTCCAGCCACTTCTCCTCGAGCGTCTCCAGCTCGCCGTTGACCTCGCCCTGGCGCTTGAGCATCTCCATCAGCCTGCTCTTGTTGGCTTCGGCATAACTGCTTTCATCGGCCATGAACTGGTCGATCTCCTCCTTGGCGGTTTGCAGCACCGCCATGCGCTTTTCCACCTTTTCCAATTCTTTGGTCAACGGCTTGCGCAGTGCTGACAGCCGCTGGCGCTCGTCGGCTTCCGCGCGGCGCTGGTCCTTGCGGTTGACCGCCGCGGCGGCATCGCCGGCGTTCTCTGCCAGGTGCGCGGCGGTGGCGGCATTGCGCTTGGCCGCGGCCTGTTGCAGCAGCCAGTCGCGGTAGTCGTCCAGGTCGCCGTCGAACGGCTTGATGGTGCCGTCGGCCACCAGCATGAACTGGTCGGCGGTCGCGCGCAGCAGATGCCGGTCGTGCGACACCAGGATCAGCGTGCCTTCGAACTGCGCCAGCGCCATGGTCAGCGCCTCGCGGGTGTCGAGGTCCAGGTGGTTGGTCGGCTCGTCCAGCAGCAGCAGGTTGGGCTTCTGCCAGACGATCAGCGCCAGCGCCAGGCGGGCCTTCTCGCCGCCTGAGAACGGTTCGATCGGCGAAGTGGCCATGTCGCCGCGGAAGTTGAAGCTGCCGAGGAAGTCGCGCAGTTCCTGCTCGCGGGTATCGGGTGCCAGCCGCGCCAGGTGCTGCAGCGGCGAGTCGTGGTCGCGCAGCGTCTCCAGCTGGTGCTGGGCGAAGTAGCCGATCTGCAGGCCCTTGCCCAGGCGCAGGTTGCCCTTGAGCGGATCCTGCGTGCCCGCCAGCGTCTTGACCAGCGTCGACTTGCCCTGGCCGTTGGCGCCGAGCAGGCCGATGCGCTGGCCGTTCTGGATCGACAGCGCCAGGTTGTGCAGGATGGTGACGGGCGGCTCGGCCTCGGCATAGCCGCAATCGACACCGTCGAGCACCATCATCGGGTTGGGGGCGGCGTCGGGTTCGCGGAACTCGAAAGCGAAGCCGGCGGCCACGTGCACCGGCGCCAGCCGCTCCATCTTTTCCAGCGCCTTGACGCGGCTCTGCGCCTGGCGCGCCTTGGTCGCCTTGGCCTTGAAGCGCGTGATGAACGATTCCAGGTGCGCGATTTCCTTCTGCTGGCGCACGTAGGCGGATTGCTGCTGCGCCATCTGCTGCAGGCGCAGGGTCTCGAACAGCGTGTAGTTGCCGCCGTAGCGGCGCAGTTGCTGGTTCTCGATATGCACGGTGACGTTGCAGATCGCATCGAGGAATTCGCGGTCGTGCGAAATCATCACCAGCGTGCCGGGATAGCGCGCCAGCCAGTCTTCCAGCCAGACGATGGCGTCCAGGTCCAGGTGGTTGGTCGGTTCGTCGAGCAGCAGCAGGTCGGACGGGCACATCAGCGCCTGCGCCAGGTTCAGGCGCATGCGCCAGCCGCCGGAGAACGAGGCCACCGGCTGCGACACCTGCGCCAGCGTGAAGCCCAGGCCCAGCAGCAGGGCCTCGGCGCGCGCCGGGGCGGTGTAGCCGTCGGCGTCGGCAAAGGCGGCGTGGGCTTCGCCCTCGGCGCTGCCGTTGCCGCTGGCCTGTGCGGCGGCGATGGCGCCTTCGATTTCGCGCAGACGGGTGTCGCCATCGATCACGTAATCCACGGCGGTGCGGCTGACCGCAGGCGTTTCCTGCGCCACGTGCGCGACGCGCCACTGCGCCGGCACGATGACGTCGCCCCCGTCCGGATGCAGCTCGCCGCGCAGCAGCGCGAACAGCGTCGACTTGCCGCTGCCGTTGGCGCCGACGAGGCCCACGCGCTCGCCCGGGTTGAGCGTCACGCTGGTGTGGTCGAACAGCACCTTGGTGCCGCGCTGGAGGACTAGCTGGTCGATTCGGATCACGGGAGGGGGAAATGCCTGAGTGAAAAACAGAAAAAGCGCGGAGAAAGCGGGCAACCGCCGGGTCTGGTGCGCTGGCCGGCATTGTAGCGTTTCCGGTGCGCCGCACGCCGTGGCGGTGCAAAACAGCTCGGCAACGTGCACCGCCAATGTGCCTTCGTGCCTCGACGATTCAGGGATTACCCTTGGTCTTGCAAAACTCTATTTTCTTGTTCGTGCGTTGCGTGTAAATTCATTTTCACGAAAACGGCGTGCACCAGACGACGTCCAGACCAACCGCTTCCACCATGCAAAAAGGCCATTCGATCTCAGACCGCATTGCGCGCAGCCTGCCGACGCTGACGCCGGCGCACCGCCGCATGGCGGAATACGTGCTGGCCAATCTGTTCCGCGCGGCGACCATGCGCATCGATGAATTTGCCGCGGCGGTGGAGGTGTCGGTGGCCACGGCCAACCGCTTTGCGCGGGCGCTGGGGTTCGACGGCTATCCGCAGTTCCGGGCCGAGCTGGTGCGCGGCTTCGAGGCCACGCTGGCTCCGGTGGAGCGGCTGCGCAGCGAGCTGGAGCGGCCCGCGACCGCGGCCGAAGTCTTCGCCGCCTCGCTGGAAGATGCCGCGGCCAACGCGGAAGCCACGCGGCGCGGCATCGACCCGGAGGCCTGCGAGCGCGCGGTCTCGGCGATCCTGGCGGCGCAGCGTGTCTACGTGGCCGGTTTCGGCGCCAGCGGTTTCCTGGCGGGCCTGCTGCAGCACGGGCTGGAAATGCACTGCCGCATGGTGACCTCGGTGGCGGGCGCCGGCGGCGCCTCGCATGCGGCGCGGCAGCTGTTCAAGCAGCAGCCAAGCGACCTGCTGATCGTGATTGCCTTCCCGCGCTACGTCACGGACACCATCGAACTGGCCGAGCGGGCCAAGTCGCGCGGCGGCCAGGTGCTGGCGCTGACCGACGGGCCGACCTCGCCGCTGGCGCCGCTGGCCGATATCGCGCTCTACGCGCAGGCCGGCAACCGGCTCTCGGCCAACTCCGATGCCACCGTGCTGGCGCTGATCGAGGCGCTGTGCGGCGCGGTCGCGCACCGGGCCGAGCGCCCGGTCAAGGCCGCCGCCGAAATGACCGAATTCCTGCTGCCGTGGCTGTACGGCACGCCGGCCGCGGAGTCCGCGGGCCGTGCCGCGCCCGGCACCCCGCAGTCCACCGAAGCCACGGCTGGCGCCACGCGCGGCCGATCCTCCAACACCCGCAAGTCCTGAGCATCCACATGCAACCAGCAGTCATTGCCATCCACGGCGGCGCCGGCACCATCACCCGCGCGGCGATGGACGCCGCCCGCGAACGCGAATACATCGAAGCGCTGCAACACGTGCTGCAAGCCGGCCAGCGCATCCTGGCCGAGGGCGGCAGCGCACTCGATGCGGTCACCGAGGCCGTGCGCCTGCTGGAAGAATGCCCGCTGTTCAACGCCGGCAAGGGCGCCGTGCTGACCCATGCCGGCACCTATGAGCTCGATGCCGCGGTGATGGACGGCGCCACGCTGGCAGCCGGCGCGGTGGCCTGCGTCACGCGCCTGCGCAACCCGGTGCTGGCCGCGCGCGCGGTGCTGGACCACAGCGAGCACGTGCTTTTTGCCGGCGCCGGCGCCGAGGCCTTTGCGCAGTCGCAGGGGCTGGAACTGGTGGGCCCGGACTACTACTTCACGCAGGCCCGCCATGACCAGTGGCAGCGTGCGCTTGGCAACGCCGGCATGGCGCTGCTGGACCACGATGGCGCTGCGCTGGTGGCGCAAGGCAAGACGCAGGCGAGCGACCCGATCGATCCGGACAGCAAGTTCGGCACCGTCGGCGCGGTGGCCTGCGACGGCCGCGGCAACCTGGCTGCGGCCACCTCCACCGGCGGCGTGACCAACAAGCAGGTGGGGCGCGTGGGCGATACCCCGGTGATCGGCGCGGGCTGCTATGCGGACGACGTGGCGGCAGTGTCTGCCACCGGCACCGGCGAGATGTTTATCCGCACCGTGGCCGCGCACGACGTGGCTGCCCAGATGCGCTATGCGGGCCTGTCGCTCGAGGAATCAGCGCGGCGCGTGGTGATGGAGAAGCTGCCGGCCATCAACGGCCGCGGCGGCCTGATCGCGGTGGACCGCGCCGGCAACGTCACGCTGCCTTTCAACACCGAAGGCATGTACCGCGGTTTCGCCCGGGTGGGCGAGGCCGTGAACGTGTCGATCTACGGCTGAGCGCCATCCCCCTGCATCACCCGGCAATACAAGGAGTTCCAGTGGCCACTTCCCCTATGCAAGCCTCCCAGTCCGGCATCGTGCTGCCACCGCAGCGCGTGGTCTCGGTGAACGGGCTGACCGTGCGCTTTGCCACGTCCGAGCGCACCGTCGAGGCCGTGCGCAACCTGTCCTTCCATGTCGACCGCGGCGAGACGCTGGCGGTGGTGGGCGAGTCGGGCTCGGGCAAGTCGGTCACGTCGCTGGCGCTGATGCGGCTGGTCGAGCATGGCGGCGGCAAGATTGCCTCCGGCAGCATGGCGCTGCGCCGGCGCGGCGGCGAGGTGATCGACCTGGCGCGCGCGGACAACGCCACGCTGCGCAGCGTGCGCGGCGCCGACGTGGCGATGATCTTCCAGGAGCCGATGACCTCGCTCAACCCGGTGTTCCCGGTGGGCGAGCAGATCGCCGAATCGATCCGGCTGCACCAGGGCAAGAGCCGCGCCGCGGCGCGTGCCGAAGCGCTGCGCATGCTGGAGCTGGTGCGCATCCCCGAGGCGCGCCGCGTGCTGGAGCGCTATCCGCACCAGCTCTCCGGCGGCATGCGCCAGCGCGTGATGATCGCGATGGCGCTGTCGTGCAAGCCGGCGCTGCTGATCGCCGACGAGCCGACCACGGCGCTGGACGTGACCATCCAGGCCGAGATCCTGCAGCTGATCCGCGGCTTGCAGGCCGAGATGCATATGGGCGTGGTCTTCATCACCCACGACATGGGCGTGGTGGCCGAGGTCGCCGACCGCGTGCTGGTGATGTACCGCGGCGAGAAGGTGGAAGAGGGCACTTCCGACGATGTGTTCCGCGCGCCGGCGCACCCGTATACGCGCGCACTGCTGTCGGCGGTGCCGCGTTTGGGCGCGATGAGCGGCACCGACCTGCCGGCCAAGTTCCCGCTGCTGCGACTCGATAGCGCCAACGCCGAGCCGGTCGCACCGCAGGACACGGTGACGCCGGGCGTGGCGCCGATCCTGCGCGTGCAGGACCTGGTGACGCGCTTCGACGTGCCCGGCGGCCTGTTCGGCCGCGTCACGCGGCGCGTGCATGCGGTCGAGAAGGTCAGCTTCGACCTCTATCCCGGCGAGACGCTGGCGCTGGTGGGAGAGTCCGGCTGCGGCAAGTCCACCACGGGCCGCTCGCTGCTGCGCCTGGTGGAAAGCCAGAGCGGCACCATCGAATTCGCCGGGCAGAACATCAGCAAGATGGAAGGGCCTGCGCTGCAGACCCTGCGCCGCAATATCCAGTTCATTTTCCAGGACCCGTTCGCCTCGCTCGATCCGCGCGTGCCGGTCGGTTATTCGATCATGGAGCCGCTGCTGGTGCACAAGGTCGCCAGCGGCAAGGAGGCCGAGCAGCGCGTGGCCTGGCTGCTCGACAAGGTCGGGCTGGATGCATCGCACGCGGCGCGCTATCCGCACGAATTCTCCGGCGGCCAGCGCCAGCGCATCTGCATTGCGCGCGCGCTCGCGCTGAACCCCAAGGTGGTGGTGGCCGATGAATCGGTGTCGGCGCTGGACGTGTCGATCCAGGCGCAGATTGTTAACCTGATGCTGGACCTGCAGCGCGAACTGGGCATCGCGTTTCTGTTTATCTCGCACGACATGGCGGTGGTGGAGCGCGTGAGCCATCGCGTGGCGGTGATGTACCTGGGCCAGATCGTCGAGATCGGGCCGCGCCGCGCGATCTTCGAGAATCCGCAGCATCCGTACACCAAGAAGCTGATGTCGGCGGTGCCGATCGCCGACCCGGCTCGGCGCCACCTGCGGCGCGAGCCGCTCAACGACGAGATCCCCAGCCCGATCCGCGCGGTTGGCGACGAGCCGGTGGTGCAGCCACTGGTGCAGGTCGCCGGCAGCGGGTCGCTCGGCCACTATGTCGCCCGGCATGCCGTCGGCGGCGCCTATTGAAGTCCTGGAAGTCACCAAGTTACCAAGGAGAATCGACGATGTCTGCACGTATGGTTTCGCCCCGATGGGTGGCCGGCGCCTTTGCCGCCGGCACGCTGGGCATGCTGGTTTCGGCCCCGGCTTTCGCCGCCAAGGATGCCGTGATGGCGGTGAGTTCGACCTTCACCTCGCTGGATCCGTACGATTCGAACGACACGCTGTCGCAGGCGGTTGGGAAGAGCTTCTACCAGGGCCTGTTCGGCCTGGACAAGGATATGAAGCTGGTCAATGTGCTGGCAGACAGCTACGACGTCAGCAAGGACGGCCTGACGTATACGATCAAGCTGAAGAAGGGTATCAAATTCCACGACGGCACCACCTTCGACGCCGGCGCCGTCAAGGCCAACCTGGACCGCGTCACCAACCCGGCCAACAAGCTCAAGCGCTACACGCTGTTCAACCGTGTCGCCAAGACCGACGTGGTCGATGCCAATACCGTCAAGGTCACGCTGAAGGAGCCGTTCTCGCCGTTCATCAACGTGCTGGCGCACCCGTCGGCGGTGATGATCTCGCCGGCCGCGCTGCAGAAGTACGGCAAGGAAATCGCCTTCCACCCGGTCGGCACGGGCCCCTTCGAATTTGTCGAATGGAAGCAGCCCGACCACCTGAAGGGCAAGAAATTCGCGGGCTTCTGGAAGACCGGCTACCCGAAAATCGACACTATCACCTGGAAGCCGGTGGTCGACAACAACACCCGCGCCGCGATCATGCAGACCGGCGAGGCTGACTTTGCCTTCAGTATCCCGTTCGAGCAGGCCGCGGTGCTGAAGAACAGCGCCAAGGTGGATCTGATCGCCTCGCCGTCGATCATCCAGCGCTACCTGTCGCTGAACACCATGGTCAAGCCGTTCAACGACCCCAAGGTGCGCCAGGCCATCAACTATGCCATCAACAAGGACGCGCTGGCCAAGGTCGCCTTCGCTGGCTACGCGGTGCCGGCCGAAGGCGTGGTGCCGCCTGGCGTGGACTATGCCGAGAAGCTGGGCCCGTGGCCGTATGACCCGGCCAAGGCGCGCGCGCTGCTGAAGGAAGCCGGCTATCCGAACGGCTTCGAGACCACGCTGTGGTCGGCCTACAACCATACCACCGCGCAGAAGGTGATCCAGTTCGTGCAGCAGCAGCTGCAGCAGGTCGGCATCAAGGCCTCGGTGCAGGCGCTTGAGGCCGGCCAGCGCGTGGAGAAGGTCGAGAGCGTGCCCAAGCCGGAAGATGCCGGCGTGCGCATCTACTACGTGGGCTGGTCGTCGTCGACCGGTGAATCGGACTGGGCGCTGCGTCCGCTGCTGGCTTCGGAGTCGATGCCGCCCAAGCTGCTGAATACCGCGTACTACAAGAACGACCAGGTCGACGCCGATATCGCCGGCGCGCTGCGCACCACCGATCGTGGCGAAAAGGCGCGCCTGTACAAGGACGCCCAGGAACGCATCTGGAAGGATGCGCCGTGGGCCTTCCTGGTGACCGAGAAGGTGCTGTTCGCGCGCAGCAAGCGGCTGAGCGGCGCCTATGTGATGCCGGATGGATCGTTCAATTTCGAAGAGATCGATATCAAGCAGTAATGGGTGAGGCGAGGGCCGGGACTTCGTGGAAGCTCCTGCCCTCTCCCCCGGCCCCTCTCCCGCAAGCGGGAGAGGGGAGCAAACAACGGGTGCCGGCTGTAATCCCATCCAAAGAGCAGTAAGCAGTAAAGCAGTACGCCGAGGTGGCCGCCTTGCCCGCGTCGCGGGGTCGCAGGCGGGCGGCCTGCGGCCTCTGCTGCTGCATTTCTTTCTGGTGTGTCATGCTGAATTACTTCCTCAAACGTGTGCTGGGCGTGATCCCCACGCTGCTGATCGTGGCAGTGCTGGTGTTCCTGTTCGTCCACCTGCTGCCGGGCGATCCGGCGCGGCTGGCGGCGGGCCCGGAGGCCGATTCCGCCACCGTCGAACTGGTGCGCAAGGACCTGGGCCTGGACCGGCCGATGCACGAGCAGTTCGTCAACTTCTTTTCCAATGCGGTCCGCGGCGAGTTCGGCCATTCGCTGCGCACCAAGCGCCCGGTCAGCGAGGAGATCGGCGACCGCTTCATGCCCACGCTGCTGCTGACGGTGGCGTCGATGGCCTGGGCGGTGGTGTTCGGCATGGCGATCGGCATCGGCTCGGCCGTATGGCGCAACCGCTGGCCGGACCGGTTCGGCATGACGCTGGCGGTGTCGGGCATTTCGTTCCCGGCCTTTGCGCTGGGCATGCTGCTGATGGAAGTGTTCTCGGTGCAGCTGGGCTGGCTGCCGTCGATCGGCGCCGACAGCTGGAAGCACTACGTGTTGCCTTCGATCACGCTGGGCGCGGCGGTGGCCGCGGTGATGGCGCGCTTTACGCGGGCCTCGTTCGTCGAGGTGCTGCAAGAAGATTTCATCCGCACCGCCCGTGCCAAGGGCGTGCGCGAGACGCTGGTGGTGGCCAAGCACGGCCTGCGCAACGCCATGATCCCGGTGGTGACGATGATGGGCCTGCAGTTCGGCTTCCTGCTGGGCGGCTCGATCGTGGTGGAAAAGGTGTTCAACTGGCCGGGCCTGGGGCGCCTGCTGGTCGATGCCGTCGAGATGCGCGACTACCCGGTGATCCAGGCCGAGGTGCTGCTGTTCTCGCTCGAATTCATTCTGATCAACCTGGTGGTGGACATGCTCTACACCGTGATCAACCCAACCATCCGCTACAAGTGAGGCCGGCATGACTGAGCTTTCCACGCCCGCCGCAGCGCAAGCGGCACCCGCCACCGCCCCCGTGCCGGAGGCCGTGCGCACGCCCTGGACCGAGTTCTGGCGCAAATTCCGCAAGCAGCACCTGGCGCTGGGCGCCGGTGCCTTCGTGCTGGTGCTGGTGGTGATTGCCATCGTGGCGCCGCATATCGTGCCGTACGACCCGGAGAACTACTTCGACTACGACGCGCTCAACGCCGGCCCGTCGGCCGCGCACTGGATGGGCGTCGATTCGCTCGGACGCGACATCTTCAGCCGCATCCTGGCCGGCGCGCGCATCTCGCTGGCGGCGGGTTTCCTGTCGGTGATCATCGGCGCGCTGATCGGCACCGTGCTGGGCCTGCTGGCGGGCTACTACGAAGGCTGGTGGGACCGCATCGTGATGCGCATTTCCGACGTGCTCTTCGCCTTCCCGGGCATCCTGCTGGCGATCGGCATCGTGGCCATCCTCGGCAACGGCATGACCAACGTGATCTTCGCCGTGGCCATCTTCAGCATCCCGGCGTTTGCACGGCTGGTGCGCGGCAATACGCTGATGCTCAAGCGGTTGACCTATATCGAGGCGGCGCGCAGCATCGGCGCGTCGGACTGGACCATCCTGATGCGGCATATCCTGCCGGGCACGGTGTCGTCGATCGTGGTGTATTTCTCGATGCGTATCGGCACCTCGATCATCACCGCGGCCAGCCTGTCGTTCCTGGGGCTGGGCGCGCAGCCGCCCACGCCGGAATGGGGCGCGATGCTCAACGAAGCCCGCGCCGACATGGTGACCGCGCCGCACGTGGCGATCTTCCCCAGCCTGGCGATCTTCCTGACCGTGCTGGCCTTCAACCTGCTGGGCGACGGCCTGCGCGACGCGCTTGACCCCAAGATCGACCGCCGTTGAACCTGAGCCGCTGAACATGACCGCATCGACAACGGGCGTGCCGCGTGTCGGCAGCCTGCCGGCAGGTCCGCAGGACAGCATCGCCGACGTGGCCGGCGTGACCGTCGGCCATTGCACGCTGGCGGATGGCGCCGTGCAGACCGGCGTCACCGTGATCCGTCCGCATGGCGGCGATCCGTACCGCGACAAGGTGCCCGCCGCGGCCACGGTGCTCAACGGCTTTGGCAAGAGCATCGGGCTGGTGCAGGTGGACGAACTGGGCGTGCTGGAAACCCCGCTGGCGCTGACCAATACCTTCTCGGTCGGCGCGGTCGCGCAGGCGCAGATCCGTGCGGCGGTGGCGGCCAATCCGGAGATCGGCCGCGCGCTGCCGACCGTCAATGCGCTGGTGTTCGAGTGCAATGACGGCTACCTGAACGATATCCAGCGCATGGCGGTGGAGGGCAGCCACTATGAGGCGGCCCTGGCCGGTGCCGGTCATGACGTCGCGCAGGGAGCGGTCGGTGCCGGACGCGGCATGTCGGCATTCGGCGTCAAGGGTGGTATCGGCACTGCTTCACGCCTGGCCGGTGGCTATCGCGTGGGCGCGCTGGTGCTGGCCAATTTCGGCACGCCGGAATCGTTGACCGTGGCCGGCCGGCTGGCCGGTCCGGAACTGGCGCAGCGCCTGGCGCAGCCCGACACCGCGGCGCAACCGGAAAAGGGATCGATCATCATGATCCTCGCCACCGACGCCCCGCTGGATGCGCGCCAGCTGCGCCGGCTGTCGCTGCGCGCTGGCGCCGGGCTGGCGCGTACTGGCTCGGTGTTCGGGCATGGCTCGGGCGATATCGCAGTCGCGTTCTCGAGCGCGTATACCGTGCCGCACGACACCGCCCGGCCGATGCCGGCCGTCGCCATGCTGCATGAAACCCATCTCGACCCGCTGTTCCGCGCCGCGGCCGACAGCGTCGAGCAAGCCATCCTGCATGCCCTGTGGCATGCCGCACCGGTGCAGGGCCGCGACGGCCACGGCCGGCGCGCACTGCTGGACGTGATGCCCGAACTGGGCCAAACCGCCTGATGAAGATCCTTGTTTCCACCGATATCGAAGGCGTGGCTGGCGTCTTCCACGCCGAACAGACGCGCCCCGGCAACGGCGAATACGAACGCGCCCGCGCCTGGATGACCGGCGAAGCCAATGCCGCGGTCGATGGTGCCTTTGCCGGCGGCGCGACTGAAGTACTGGTCAACGATTCGCACGGCGGCTTCCGCAACCTGCTGCCGGACCAGCTCGATCCGCGCGCGCGGGTGGTGCTTGGCAAGCCGCGCTACCTTGGCATGATGGCCGGCGTCGAGGCCGGAGTCGACGGCGTGCTGATGATCGGCTACCACGGCCGCGCCCAGAGCCGCGGCGTGCTGGCGCACACCATCAACAGCGGCGCGTTTGCGCGGGTCTGGCTCAACGGCAAGGAACTGGGCGAGGCGGGCCTGTACGCCGCGCTGGCCGGCGAGTTCGGCGCTCCGGTGCTGATGGCCAGCGGCGACGATGTCTTCGTGCAGGAAACCCATGCGCTGATGCCGTGGGTGCGCTATGTCGAGACCAAGTCAGCGGACGGCTTCGGCAGCGGCACCTCGCTGTCGCCGGCGGCGGCGCGCGAGGCCATTGCCGCGGCGGCCGCAACCGCGGTGCGCGAACGCGCGCAGGCGCAATGCCTGCACATCGCCGCGCCGGTGACTTGCACCCTGCAGACCCTGACGCCCGCGCACGCGGACCTGTTCTGCCAGTGGCCGGCGCTGGAGCGCCGCGACGGCGTGACGCTGTCCTTCCAGGCCGATTCGGTCCAGGCGGCGGTGCGCATGCTGAACTGCCTGTCGGCGATGTCGTTCATGCTGAAGTAGGGCAGGGCAGATTCGCCGGGGCGGTCGCGCAGATCGGCGACAATGGCGGGTCTAGCAATTCAGGCATGAGCCGCAACGCATGACCCAGGCACACGACGGGGGCTGGATCCCCGTGCGCAAGGACTTCGTCGACCCCGCCACGCGCTGCCATGCGCGGGGCGCGAGCCGCCGCCACCATGGCTTTCCGACCGGGCAGGCTTATATCCTGCGCGACGCCGCAGGGCATGAATACCCCTTTGGCGACGACTGCGCGCGTGCCGCGGTGCCGCATCCGGGCCTGCTGCTGCAGGTGCCGGACTACACCGAGCGCGATGTGGTGCCGCGCACGGCCTTGCCCGAGGTGGCGCCCCCGGCCCGCCGGCGCGATCCCGGCCAGGCGCAGGCCGCCGAGCGCGCCGCCGCGATCCGCTACCTGGTGCTGCGCATGGAGAAGGTGGCCGCGGTGCCGCGCGTGCAGCCGACAGTGCGTTTCCCGGCGCTTGAGGGCGTCTACGAGCAGTACCAGCGCACCGGCGACATCGGCATGGCGCAAGTGCGCCGCATCCTGGCGATCGAGCGCAGCCCGTCCACCCCGCCGCGGCTGCGCGCCACCAACCTGCTGGACGTCTATACCGCGCATATCAAGCTGGAATGGCTGATCGCGGGGTCCAACAGCGTCGACAACATCCGCTTCCTGCGCAGTCTGCACGACTGGCTGGCCCGTCACCTGGTGCTGACCGCCGGCCAGCTGGCCGCGGCCGGGATCGAGATGCATCCGCAGGCGTTCACCGCGCCCGGCATCTGGGGGCCGGGGACAGAGCCCGCGCCGGCATCGCCCGGGTACGCATCCGGATCGCTGTTTTAGCTGCGGGTGGCAAGACCTGCGGATTTGGCGTCTAATGCCTGCATCGCATCAGCCGGTCACGCCATGAGCCATTTTTCTCGCAGCTACGCCGAAGCCCGCCAGAAGTTCCTTGACGCCGCGCGCACGGCCGGGGCCGCGCTGGCCCAGTTCCCGCACCCCACCAAGCGCGGCAGTGCCGGCGAGGACCTCGCCATCGACGTGGCGCTGGCCGGTCCGGCCGAGGCCCGCCGCTGCCTGATGGTGACCTCGGGCACGCACGGCGCCGAAGGCTTTGCCGGATCCGGCGCGCAGGTGACAATGCTGCACGACGCCGCGCTGCTTGCCGATTGCGCCGCCGCCGACACCAGCCTGCTGCTGGTGCATGCGATCAATCCCTACGGTTTTTCCCACCTGCGCCGGGTCAACGAGGACAACGTCGACCTGAACCGCAATTTCATGGACTTCACCCAGCCGCTGCCGTACAACGAGGCCTATGCCGAGATCGCGCCGCTGCTGGTGCCGGCGCAATGGCCGCCGTCCGACACCGACCAGGCGCAACTGATGAAGGCCGTTGCCGAGCGCGGCATGCCGTGGTACCAGGCCGCGGTCAGCCGCGGCCAGTACCAGGACCCGGGCGGCATGTTCTACGGCGGCGACAAGGCTGCCTGGAGCAACTACACGCTGTGCCGCATCCTGGCGCGCTTCGGCGCCGGGCGCGAGGCGCTGCGCTGGATCGACGTCCATACCGGACTTGGCCCCTGGGGCTACGGCGAGCCCATCCACATGGGCCCGGACACGCCGGAATCGCTCACGCGCACGCGCGCGATCTGGGGCGCGCGGGTAACCTCGATCTACGATGGCTCGTCGACCTCGGCCAACCTCACCGGCCTGGCCTGGCACGCGGTGCTGCAGACCCTGCCCACCATCGACTACGCCGGCATCGCGCTTGAGTTCGGCACGCTGCCGGTGGGCGAGGTGCTGGACGCGCTGCGCGGCGACCACTGGCTGCACCAGCACCCGGAAGCCGACGAAAACCAGCGCGCGCTGGTCCGCCAGGCGATGTGGCGTGCCTTCTATGGCGATACCGACGACTGGCGCGAGGGCGTGGTGGCGCAGGTGACCGACGCAGTGCGGGACACCATTGCCTCGGCCTAGCCGGCTCTGGCCGCAAGCGCCTTCTGGTAATGTCTCGACGTTGGCGGTAGAGTGCTGAGCCAGGCACTGCCGCCATGCCTTGGCCGGCACGAGCAGCAGCCGCGCCGCGGTCAGAAAACTACCAGAAACAAGACGGAAGAGGTCGGGGCAGGCCCGGGCGCATGATCCTGCGCGTCGCCGCGGCCTGGCGCACGGCGTCGCTTCCGGCATCAGCTCGGCAGGGAGGCCGGTGCGATGACCCTCTATGAACTGAAGCCCAGGTTCCAGGCCCGGTTGCGCCCCATGGTGCAGGACCTGGCGCAGCGCGGCGTGACTGCCAACCAGGTGACGCTGGCCGCCGCGGCCGGCTCCCTGGCGGTGGGGGTGCTGGCCACGCTGGGCATGCTGGTGGCCGAGACCCCGGCGCTGTTCCTGCTGTTCCCTCTATGGTTGTTCCTGCGCATGGCGCTCAACGCCGTCGACGGCATGCTGGCGCGCGAGCACGGCCAGCAGAGCGTGCTGGGTGTCTACCTGAACGAGCTTGGCGACATTGCCTCGGACCTGGCGCTGATCCTGCCGCTGGCCGCGCTGCCGGACTTCAGCCTGGGCCAGGTCGGCACCTTCGCGCTGCTGGCGGTGATCGTCGAGGCCACCGGGCTGATCGGCCCGCTGGCCGGGGCCAGCCGGCGCTACGACGGCCCGCTGGGCAAGAGCGACCGCGCCTTCGCGGTCGGCGCGATCGCGCTGTGGGCCGGTGTTGGCCTGGGCTTTGGCGCGGCCGCCAGCTGGCTGTGGCTGGTGCTGTCGCTGCTGTCGCTGTTTACGATTGCCAACCGGGTGCGCCGCGGTGTCGCCGAGGCCCAGTCCCGCACAGCGGAGTAGCGAGATGGACCGACCGTCGACGCGCCAGCCGCAAGAGCGGCAATTCGAGACCCACGACCGCCAGACGCTGTTCTATCGGCACTGGCCGGCGGTGGAGGGCCCGGCGCGCGGCGCCGTGGTGTTGTTCCATCGCGGCCATGAGCATTCCGGCCGGGTCGCCCACCTGGCCGACGAACTGAACCTGCCCGGCTACGAGATCTTTGCCTGGGATGCGCGCGGCCACGGCCGTTCGCCCGGCGAGCGCGGCTACAGCCCCAGCCTGGCGGACTCGGTGCGCGATATCCAGACCTTCACCACCCATATCGCCGAGGTCCACGGCATCCCGCTGGAACGCACCGCGGTGATCGCGCAGAGCGTGGGCGCGGTGCTGGCCGCCACCTGGGTGCACGACTACGCGCCGCCGATCCGCGCGCTGGTGCTGGCCTCGCCCGCGTTCAAGGTCAAGCTCTACGTGCCCTTTGCGCGGCCGGGGCTGAAGCTGATGCAGCGCCTGCGCGGCAAGTTTTTCGTCAACAGCTACGTCAAGGCCAAGTTCCTCACGCACGATCCCGAGCGCATCGCCAGCTACGACAGCGATCCGCTGATCACGCGCCCGATCGCGGTCAATATCCTGCTGGACCTGTACGACACGGCGGAGCGCATCGTCGCCGATGCCGCGGCGATCACGGTGCCGACGCAGCTGCTGATCTCCGGCGCCGACTGGGTCGTGCATCGCGGGCCGCAGGACCGCTTCTATGAGCGCCTGGGTGCGCGCACCAAGGAGCGCATCGTGCTGGACGGCTTCTATCACGACACGCTCGGTGAGCGCGACCGCAAGCTGGCGGTCGATGCCGCGCGCCGCTTTATCCTGCGCGAATTCGACATGCCGTCGGCGCCGCGCTCGCTGCTCGATGCCGACCAGATCGGCCCGTTCCGCGAGGA
Source organism: Cupriavidus sp. FW305-3-2-15-C-LB2 (assembly GCF_058787575.1). Classification (NCBI taxonomy): domain Bacteria; kingdom Pseudomonadati; phylum Pseudomonadota; class Betaproteobacteria; order Burkholderiales; family Burkholderiaceae; genus Cupriavidus; species Cupriavidus sp. FW305-3-2-15-C-LB2. Next base: position 11,934 of record NZ_JBYSZW010000008.1, on the reverse strand, counting down.
ATCCGACCGCCTGGCGTCGGCGCCTGTCGGGCTGGCCGCCTGGTACTGGCGCGCGGCGCGGGCCAACCTGAAACTGGGCGGAATACTGTCGGACGGGGTGCGGCTGGGCCATGAGACCGGCTTCGACTCGGGCTCGACGCTCGACTATGTTTACCGCAACGCCCCCTCGGGCCGCGGCAAGCTGGGCCGGCTGGCCGACCAGCAGTACCTGGACGCGATCGGCTGGCGCGGCATCCGCCAGCGCAAGGTCCACGCCGAGGCCCTGATCGCCGAGGCCGTGCGGCGGCTGCGCGCGGGCGGCATGCCGGTGCGGATTGTCGACATCGCCGCCGGGCACGGGCGCTATGTGCTTGAGGCGCTGGGCGCGCTGGATGGCGGCGCCGCGGCGGTCGAGTCGATCCTGTTGCGCGACTACAGCCCGCTGAACGTCGAGCAGGGCCGCGCCCTGATCGCCGCCAAGGACCTCGCGGACGTGGCCCGCTTCGAGCAGGGCGATGCCTTCGACGGCGACAGCCTGGCGGCGCTGGCACCGGCGCCGACACTGGCGGTGGTTTCCGGCCTGTACGAACTGTTTCCCGACAACGCGATGGTGCGGCGCTCGCTCGAGGGCCTGGCGCGCGCGGTGCCGCCCGGCGGCTACCTGGTCTACACCGGCCAGCCCTGGCATCCGCAGCTGGAATTCATCGCGCGCGCGCTCACCAGCCACCGCGCCGGCGCCGCCTGGGTGATGCGCCGCCGCTCGCAGGCCGAGATGGACGAACTGGTGCGGGCCGCTGGCTTTGACAAGGTGACCCAGCGCATCGACCCGTGGGGCATCTTCACCGTCAGCCTGGCGCGCAGGCGCGGCGCATGAGCACGGTGCCGACGGAGGTTGGCGCCGGGGCGCATTCGCAGCTGCCTGCAGGCAACCGGCCCTGGGGGCTGGCCTGCCTGCTGCTGGCGCTGGCCGGCGCGTTCTTTTTCTCCAGCTACGGCTTTGCCAACTGGCTGGCGAGCCAGCGCGCCAACGTTCCGGCGGTCTATTTCGAATGGGAGCAGGGGATCCCGTTCCTGCCGTGGACCATCGTGCCGTACTGGTCGATCGACCTGCTGTACGGCATCTCCTTCTTCCTGTGGCGCACGCGCGCGGCGCTGCTCACGCACGTCAGGCGGTTGGTACTGGCGCAGCTGGTGTCGGTGGCGTGCTTTATCGCCTTCCCGCTGCGCTTCAGCTTTGCCCGGCCCGAGGCCGACGGCCTGCCGGGCCAGCTGTTCACGCTGCTGGGCGGTTTCGACCTGCCGTTCAACCAGGCGCCGTCGCTGCATATCAGCCTGCTGGTGATCCTGTGGGTCGCCTTTGCGGCGCACCTGCGCGGCGGCTGGCGCTGGCTGCTGCACGGCTGGTTTGCGCTGATCGGGGTCTCGGTGCTGACCACCTGGCAGCACCACCTGATCGATGTGCCCACCGGCGCGCTGGTGGGCTGGCTGTGCGTTTACCTGTTCCCGATGCAACGGCCCGCTGCCGGCGCGCCGGATGCGCGCACGCGCCAGCTGTCGCGCCGCTACACCGTGGGCGCGCTGGTGGGGTTGCTGTGCGCGGTGCTGGCGGTGGGTGCGTCGGTGACGCTGGCGTTGCTGCTGTTGTGGGCCGCGCTGGCGCTGGCCTGCGTCGCCCGGATCTACGCGCTGGCCGCGCCGGCGTGGTTCCAGAAGGACGGCGATGGGATGATGGCCCCGGCCGCGCGCTGGGTGCTGGCGCCGTACCTGCTGGGCGCCTTCCTCAATTCGCGCTGGTGGACGCGGCGCGCGCCGCAGCCCAGTGCCATCGCGGACGGCATCTGGGTTGGCCGCTTCCCGACCCGCGCCGAACTGCGCGCGATCGGGGCGGACGCCGTCCTCGACCTGACCGCCGAACTGTCGCGCGCAGCCACCGACCCGGCGCTTGCGTATCGTTGCGTGCCGGTACTGGACCTGACCGTGCCGACGCCGGAGCAGTTGGACAAGGCCGTGGCTCAACTCGACGCCTGGCAGCGGCAGGGCCGCCGCGTGCTGGTCAGCTGCGCGCTCGGCTATTCGCGCAGCGCGCTGGTTGCCGCCGCATGGCTGGCGCGCCGGCAGGGACTGCGCGACGCCGGCGCTGCGCTGGCGTTGCTGCGCGAGCATCGCCCGGCGGTGGTGCTCGGGCGCGAACATGCTGAGGCGCTGCAACGCTGCCTGGACCGTCCCGCCATGCCGGAGCCCGATGATGGCCGCTGAGTTCACGCAAGGCACTGATGCCTGGATCGCGCACGCCGTCGCCGGGGCGCTGTCGGGCGCCGTGTGGATCGGCGCGGCCGGGCTGGCTTTCGGCGTGGCCACGGTATGGCTGGGGGTGGCCACGCCGGTCCCGCGCGTGCTGGCGGCCGCGTCGCTGCTGCTGGCGCTGCCCCAGGTCTGGCTGCTGCTGCGCGTTGCCATCGACCGCCGGCTGTTCGATGCGCTCGCGGCCGGGCGGCAGGACCAGCCCGACCTGGCCGGATTGGACGCCGCGCTGCTCGAACTGGGCTGGATGCCGGCGCAGCGCGCCGGCCGTCCGTTGCCGGACCGCGCCCGCGGTGCGCTGCGGCTGGTGCGCGCCAGCGCCGCGCTGACTGTGTGCCAGCTGGCGCTGGCCTTGCTGACCGTGATCCTGAGGTAACCAACCATGTGGCTTGCCCGCGCGACCGCGCGCGCCATCATCGTCTTCGCCCGGCTGCTGACCGGCATGCGCGCCAACTGGCAGGGCTGCATCCCCGCCGCGGTGCAGCGCGTCTACTTTGCCAACCACAGCAGCCACGGCGACTTCGTGCTGGTCTGGGGCTGCCTGCCGCCCGACCTGCGCACAGTCACGCGCCCGGTGGCCGGTGCCGACTACTGGGATCGCTCGTCGCTGCGGCGCTTTATCGGCCGCGACGTATTCCACGCGCTGCTGATCGACCGCACCCGCAGCGAACCAGGCAGCGACCCGGTGGCGCTGATGCACGGCGCGCTGGCATCCGGCGACTCGCTGATCCTGTTTCCCGAAGGCACGCGCAATACCACCGACGCGCGCCTGCTGCCGTTCAAGAGCGGCATCTACCACCTGGCGCGGGCCTGCCCCGGGGTGGAGTTCGTGCCGGTGTGGATCGACAACCTCAACCGCGTGATGCCCAAGGGCGAAGTCGTGCCGGTGCCGCTGCTGTGCACCGTCACCTTTGGGCAGCCGGTGCTGCTGGCCGCCGAGGACAGCAAGGAAGCCTTCCTTGCGCGCTGCCGCGACGGCCTGCTAGCGCTTGCCCCGGAGCTGGAATGACCGCCATGCCCACTTTGCACTGGAGCCCCGAGACCTGGCTGCTGTTCGGCGGACTGTTCGGTGTGCTGCTGCTGGCCTCCACCGTGACCGCGCTGCTGCGCTGGCGGGTGGCGGGCGGCGGCCAGCACGCGGTGATCGACAACCTGGCGCAGCGCGTCTGGGCCTGGTGGTGGATGATCGGCATCATGGGCGTGGCCTTTGCGCTGGGCCGCACCGCGGTGATCGTGCTGTTCTACCTGCTCTCGTTCTTCGCGCTGCGCGAGTTCGTCACCATCATCACCACGCGGCGCGGCGACCATCACGCCATCGTCGCCGCCTTTTTCGTGTTCCTGCCGCTGCAGTACGTGCTGGTCTATATCGGCTGGTACGGCATGTTCTCGATCCTGATCCCGGTCTATGCCTTCCTGATCCTGCCGATCCTGGCGGCGCTGTCGTCCGAGACCACGCGCTTCCTGGAGCGCTGCGCCGGAGTGCAGTGGGCGGTGATGGTGTGCGTGTTCTGCATCTCGCACGTGCCGGCGCTGCTGACGCTGCCGATCCCGGGCTTTGAAGGCCGCAACCTGCTGCTGATCGCCTTCCTGGTGATCGTGGTGCAGGGCAGCGACGTGCTGCAGTATGTGTGGGGCAAGCTGTGCGGCAAGCGCAAGATCGCGCCGCTGCTGTCGCCGTCCAAGACCGTCGAGGGCTTTGTCGGCGGCGTGGCCAGTGCCACCGCGCTGGGCGCGGCGCTGTGGTGGATCACGCCGTTCTCGCCGTGGCAGGCCGGCGCGATTGCGCTGGTGATTGCGCTGATGGGTTTCCTCGGCGGGCTGGTGATGTCGGCGATCAAGCGCGACCGCGGCATCAAGGACTGGGGCCATATGATCCAGGGCCACGGCGGCATGCTGGACCGGCTGGACTCAGTGGTGTTCGCCGCGCCGGTGTTCTTCCATATCACCCGCTACTGGTGGGTGCCCTGAGCACCCCGGCCCTCACAGCTCCATCTCTTCGCACCACGCCACCACTGCATCGCGGAAGTCCTGGCAGATCGGCGACAGGTAGCCATCGGCGCGCCACAGCACGGCCAGCTCATGCTGCCACGACATGCCTGGCGCCTCGATCGCGGCCAGCCCCTGGCCCTCGGCCTGGTGCAGCATGCGCGGCGGCATGATGCCGAGCAGGTCCGAGTGCCGCAGCAGCTCGCCGAAGGCCACCGGCGACGCCGTGCTTTCCACCGCCACGCGCGGCGGCGGCAGCCCGACCGAGGTAAACCGTTCCTCCAGCCACTGGCGCAGGTAGAGCGAACTCGCCGGCACCACCCAGCGCTCGCCGCTCAGGTCGGCCAGCGTGCGGAAGCCCTCGCGGCGCGGATGGCCGGTGCGGGACACGATCTGCATGGTCAGCGGACCGAGCGGCAGCCAGGCAATGTCCGGCGGCAGGCTGGTCGGGCGCGCGCCCAGGATCAGGTCGGCCTCGCCGTTCTGCAGCATCGCCATCAGGCGCGCGCTCAGGTGGGTCTCGATCGAGAACGTGGCCAGCGGCCGGCTCAGGAAGAAGCGGGCCAGCAGCGGCGACAGCAGCGACGGCAGCAGGTAGGGGATGGCGCCCAGGCGCACCGTGCCCGCGCGCGCCGCGCGCTGCTCGGCCAGTTCGTTGCGCATGTCGCCCGCCGCCAGCGCGATCCGGCGCGCATGGGCGGCCAGGGTGCGGCCCACGCTGGTCGGCACCAGCCCGCGCGGGGTGCGCTCGAACAAGGGCATGCCGGCTTCGCCTTCCAGCCGCGCCAGCGTCTTGGACAGGCCGGACTGGGTCATGCCGAGGGTGTCGGCGGCGCGGTGCAGGTTGCCTTGCTCGATGACAACCAGGAAGGCTTCAAGATCCTCGAATCGCATGGGGCGTGATGGCGCTGGGGTCGGTGCGGGCCATTGTAGCGCCGCACCTCCCCCGCGCCGGTCACGCAGGGCTTACTGCGGCTCAGGCCATTGCCGCTGGGGTTCCGAGGCGCGCTCGAACCAGTGCGCCAGCTGCAGCACGCCCAGGTCGTCAAAGCGCCGGCCGGAGATCTGCAGCCCGATGGGCAGGCCGTCGCGCGACATGCCGCAGGGGATCGATGCCGCGGGCTGTTCGGAGTGGTTGAACACCGCTGTGAAGTGAGAGTCCTTGAGCGGCAGGTCGCCGCCGCTGTTGATGGCATCGGCGGCGAAGGGCAGCACCGGTGACACCGGCGAGATCACGAAATCATAGGGCTGGGTCGCGGCCACGGTGGCCTCGCGCAGCTGCTGCATGCGCGTGAAGGCCTGGAAGGTCTGCTCCGGCGTGAGCGTGCCGGCAAACTCGGCGGCCTTGCGGATGTAGCCTGCCGCCAGGCTGGCGCGCTCCGGCGGCATCCCGGCCAGGTCGACCCGGCAGCGCATGGTGAAGAAGTGCGCCATGCCGATGCGCATGTCCATGGTGGTCCAGTCGCGCACGGGTTCGACCACGGCACCGCCTTGCTCGAACAGGTGCGCTGCCGCCAGCACCGCCGCGCGGACTTCGGCATCGACCTGCCAGTCGCCGCTCGGGTCCAGCCACAGGCCGATGCGCAGCCCGCGGATATCGCGCTCAAGCTGCTGCCAGGCGATGTCCTGCGGAGGCAGGCTCATGTAGTCGCGGGCATCGGGGCGCGAGATCGCCTGCATCGCCAGCGCGGCGTCGGCCACGGTGCGCGTCAGCGGACCGATCACGCGCGCGGCGGCTGGCGGATGGACCGGCACGCGGCCATGGCTGGGCTTCAGGCCGAAAACGCCGCAGAAGCTGGCGGGAATACGCACCGAGCCGCCGATATCCGTGCCCAGGTGGAGCGGGCCGTAGCCCGCCGCAGCCGCGGCGCCGGCGCCGGAACTGGAGCCGCCGGTGTTGCGGTCCAGCTTCCACGGGTTGCGCGTGAGCGGATGGAAGCTGGACGGCGCCGCGCCCAGGAAGCCGAAATCCGGCATGGTGGTCTTGCCGACCACGATTGCGCCGGCCTCGAGCAGGCGCGCCGCGGCCGGCGCATCGGCCGGTGCCGGCGCCAGCACGGTGGCGGCGCTGCCGAGCGGCACCGGCGTGCCGCGCGTGGCGATGTTCTCCTTCAGCGTCACCGGCACGCCGTCGAGCGGGCCGTTCGGGGTGCCGGCCAGCCAGCGCGCCTCGGCGCTGCGCGCGGCGGCCAGCGCTTGCTCGGCATGCACCGCGTACATCGCACGGATGCCGGGCTCCCAGTGTTCGATGCGGTCCAGCACCGACTGCATGACTTCGAACGGGGAGAGTTCGCGCTGGCGGTAGTTGCTGAGCAGCTCGGCGGCGCTGAGTGCGTAGAGCGGAGTCTTCATTGTCTTTTCCGAGAGGGTTGGCTGGCGCTTGGGAATCTGCATGGCCGGCGTTACTGCACACCGAACGGGTAATGGCGTCCCGGCGCGGCGGCCAGCAGCGCGCGGGTGTAGTCCTGGCGCGGCGACAGCACGACGTCGCGCGTGGCGCCTTGCTCGACCACGCGGCCCTTGTGCATGACGATCAGGCGGTCGCACACCTGGCTGGCCACGCGCAGGTCGTGGGTGATGAAGAGGATGCCGATGGCAAGCCGCTGCTGGATATCGGCCAGCAGCTTCAGGATCTGCGCCTGCACCGAGACGTCCAGTGCCGACACCGCTTCATCGGCGATCAGCACGCGCGGTTCGCACGCCAGCGCGCGGGCAATGCAGATGCGCTGGCGCTGGCCGCCGGAGAACTCGCTCGGGTAGCGGTGCAGCGCGTCGGGCCGCAGCCGCACCAGTTCCATCAGCGACTCGGCGCGTTGCCACGCCTGCGCGGGCGTCGCGCCGAAATTGACCGCGCCTTCGACGATGGACTGGCCCACCGTGCGGCGCGGATTGAGCGAGCGGTTGGGGTCCTGGAACACCACCTGCACCATGCGCCGGAACGCGGACAGCTGCGCGCGGCGCGGCAGTTGCTGCGCGGCTTCGGGCAGCACCTGGATATTGCCCGCGGACGGTTCGATCAGCCGCGCGATGCAGCGCGCCACCGTGGACTTGCCCGAGCCGGACTCGCCCACGATGCCGACGGTCTCGCCCGCCCGCACCTGCAATGACACATCGGTGGCCGCCTCGACCACGCGGCGCCGGCCCGGCCAGGCTCCCGAGACATAGGTCTTGCCGATGCCGCTGGCGTCGAGCAGCAACGCTCGCTGCGCCACCGACGGGCGCTGCGCGGGCTCCAGTCCCGGCACGGCATTGAGCAGCATGCGGGTGTAGTCCGCCTCGGGCTGGCGCAAGACCCGGTCTTTCGGCCCGCTTTCCACCTGGCGGCCAAGCTGCAGCACCACCACCCGGTCGGCAATGTCGGCGACCACGCCGAAGTCGTGCGTGATGAACAGCACCGCGGTCTGGTTCTCGTGCTGCAGTTCGCGCACCAGTGCCAGGATCTCGGCCTGCGTGGTCACGTCCAGCGCGGTGGTGGGCTCATCGCACACCAGCAGGGCCGGGCGCAGGATCAGCGCCATGGCGATGACGATGCGCTGGCGCTGCCCACCGGACAGCTGGTGCGGATAGGCGTCGTAGATCCGCTCGGGATCCGGCAGCCGCACGCGCGCAAAGATCGACAGCACGCGCTCGCGCCGCTGCGCGGCGCCCAGGCTGGTGTGCTGCGCCAGCATTTCCTCGACCTGCCGGCCGCAGCGCATGACCGGGTTCAGCGCGGTCATGGGTTCCTGGAACACCATGGCCACGCCGGTGCCGCGCAGTTCGCGCCGGCGTGCGGGGGTGGCCGCCAGCAGGTCTTCGCTGGCCAGCGCGATGCTGCCGCCTGAGACCTTCAGGCCTTCGGGCAGCAAGCCCATCACCGCGCGCGCGACCACGGACTTGCCTGAGCCCGATTCGCCCAGCAGGCAGACCACTTCGCCCGGCATGACGTCGAAGGAAACCCCCTGGACCGCATGCGGCCGGTCGGCGCCGGGCGGCAGGTCGATGCGCAGGTCGCGCACGCGCAGGCAGGGCGTGGCCGAGTCCGCGGCCGCGGTCGTGTTCGTTGGCATCATCAGGCACTCCGCTTGCTGAACTTGGGGTCGAGGGTGTCGCGCAGGCCGTCGCCGAGCATGTTGACGGCCAGCACCGTTACCGCCAGGAAGGCGCCGGGCAGCAGCACGCTGTGCGGATGCGCGGTGAAATGGGCGCGCCCCTCGGCCATGATGTTTCCCCAGGTGGGGATGTCGGTGGGCAGGCCGATGCCGAGGAAGGACATCACCGCTTCCACCAGCATCGCGCCGGCGCAGATAAAGGTGCCCTGCACCAGCAGCGGCGCGATGGTGTTCGGCAGGATGTGGCGCAGCATCAGTTTCCAGGTCGGCGTATCGAGCGCGATGGCGGCCTCGACATAAGGCTCTTCACGTACCGACAGCACCACCGATCGGACCAGGCGCGCCACGCGCGGCGTGTCGGGCACGGTCATGGCCACGATCACCGTCAGCAGGCTGGGCCGCCAGGCGGCCACCAGCACGATGGCGAAGAGGATGCCGGGGATGGCCATCATGCCGTCCATCACGCGCATGATGAAGCCGTCCAGCCAGCGCACATAGCCCGATACCAGCCCGACCGCCAGCCCCAGCAGCACCGAGGCCAGCGCCACCGACACCCCGACCGCCAGCGAGACCCGCGCGCCGTACAACGTGCGGCTCCAGATGTCGCGGCCCAGGCTGTCGGTGCCCAGCGGGAACAGGCGTTCGAAGGCATCGCCGGCCAGCGTCACGATCTCGGCGCGCGTGAAGGGGGCCAGCTGGCTGCTGGCGGGGTCCATGGTGTTGGGATCGATGGTGTAGAGCCAGGGCGCGGCCACGGCAAGGAACAGCATCAGGCCGAGGATGGTGCCGCCGGCGCGCACGGCACCGTTGGCCAGCACCGCGCGCAGCCGCGAGGGACGGGCGCCGGTGCCGGGCGGGGCGGATTCGATGGCAGTGGTGAGTGAGGTCATGGGGCCGGGTTTCCGTGGGAGATATCAGTAGCGAATGCGGGGATCGAGCAGCAGATAGCTCGCGTCCACCAGCAGGTTGATGACCACGTACGAGACCGAGAAGAACAGCGTGATGCCCTGGATCAGCGGGTAGTCGCGCGACAGCACGGCATCCACTGTGAGCTGGCCGACACCGGGAATGGCGTAGATGCTCTCGGTCACGACCACGCCGCCGATCAGGCCGGCCACGCTCAGCCCGATCACGGTGGCGATCGGCACCGCGGCATTGGCCAGCGCATGGCGCGTCAGCATGCGCCACTCTGGAATGCCCTTGGCGCGCGCGGTCTGCACGAAGTCCTCGGTCAGTGCTTCGGACACGGCGGCGCGGGTCGTGCGCGCCACCAGCGCGCACGACATCACCGACAGCGTGACGCAGGGCAGGGCCAGGTTGCGCAGCCATGGCCAGATGCCGTCGGCCAGGCGGCTGTAGCCCTGCGACGGCAGCCAGCCCAGGTGCAGCGAGAACACCCAGATCATCAGGTAGCCGGCCACGAAGATCGGCACCGAGAAGCCCAGCACGGAGCCGCCCATCACCAGGCGGTCGAGCCAGCGGCCGCGCCGGTAGGCCGCCAGCGTGCCCAGCGGCACCGCCGTCAGCACGGTCAGCACGATGGTCAGCGCCGCCACCGAGAGCGTGGGCTCCAGCCGCTGCGCGATCAGCGTGGTCACGGGCATCTTGTAGAAGAAGGAATAGCCCAGGTCGCCGCCCAGCACGTGGCCGAGCCAGCCGATGAACTGGCGCGGCAGCGCTTGATCCAGCCCGAGCTGGGTGCGGATGCGGGCGATGTCTTCCACGCTGGCGGCGTCGCCGGCAATGGCCGCGGCCGGGTCGCCGGGGGTCAGCCGCAGCAGCGTGAAGACGATGACAGCCACCACCGCCAGCACTGGCACGGTGGCCAGGCTGCGGCGGACCAGGAAATTCATCATGGCACTACCTCGTTGGGGGAAAGGGAGGTCAGCAGGCTGGCGGCACGGCAGCCGGGGCCGCGGGCGCCGTAGCGGGCTATTGCTTGCGCACGTTCCAGTACAGCACCGCCGGTGCCGGCAGCAGGCCGCTGATCGCACCGCTGCGCACCACGGTGGGCGCCTTGCCTTCGCCGACGGGCGCCAGGATGCCGTTTTCGATGGCGCGCAGCTGGATCCTGGTGGCGATGTCCTTGCGCTGCGCGGCGTCCGCGGTTTCGATGAAGCGGGTCTTGAGGGTTTCCAGCTCGGCGTCTTCCGGCCAGCCGAAGTAGCCGCGGTCGCCGTTGCCGGTCAGCGGGCTGTAGGTGATGGGGCTGCTGGCGTCGACGCCGCCCCAGAAGGTGATGTAGGCATTCCAACCGCCTTTCTCGGGCGGTTCCTTCCTGGTGCGGCGCGTGATCAGGGTGCTCCAGTCGGTGGCCTGCACGTCGACATTGAAGCCCACCTGCCTGAGCAGCTGGCCGTAGACCACCGGCAGGCGGCTCAGCGCGGGGGCATCGCCCGGCAGCATGATCACCACTGGCTTGCCGTCATAGCCGGACTCCTTGAGCAGCTTGCGCGCCTGTTCGAACTGCGGCTTGCCGGTGAAGAAGCCGGTCTGGTCGCTGGCATAGGGCGAGCCGCACAGGTAGATCGAGGCGCACGGCTTGTAGAAGTCGCGGTAGGTGGCCTGCGCGCGCAGCATCGCTTCCTGGTTGATCGCCAGCATCGCGGCCTTGCGCACCCTGGCGTCATTGAACGGCGGCACCTTGTGGTTGTAGATCACGGTGAAGGGGCCGGCGGGCATGATGTCGAACATCTGCACCCGCTTGTCGGTGCGCAGTTGCGGATAGTGCGATGACGGCACGACCTCGAGGATATCCACCTCGCCGTTGAGCAGCGCGTTTACCTGGGTCTGCGTATCGCGCAGGAACACCCATTCGACGCGGTCGACGTGCACGGCCTTGCCGCCGGCCAGGCCGGACGGCGCATCCTTGCGCGGCACATAGTCGGGATTGCGACGGTAGACCACGCGGTCGCCGGGCCGGAAGTCCTCCTTCTTCAGCGTGAAGGGGCCGGAGCCGGTCAGGTCGTCGATCTGCTTGTCGGCAGGCGTCTCGGCGACACGCTTGGGCATGATGAACGGCACCAGCGGGCTGGGCTTGCCCAGCGCATCCAGCACTGCGCCGAAGGGCTGGCGGAAAGTCATGCGCACCGTGGCCGGGCCTTCGGCAGTGATGCTGGCCATGGCTTCATACATGCGCTGGCCCAGCACGTCGCGCTTGCCCCAGCGCGCCAGCGAGGCGATTACGTCCTGCGCGGTGACCGGCGTGCCGTCATGGAACTTGAGCCCTGGCCGCAGCGTGAAGGTCCAGGTCTTGTTGTCGGCGCTGGTGCTGGTCTTGTCCACCATCTGCGGCCGGATCACGCCCTTCTCGTCCATGCCGAACAGGGTGTCGTAGATCATGAGGCCATGGTTGCGCGTGATGTTCGCGGTGGTCCAGACCGGGTCCAGGATCTTCAGGTCGGACGACGGCACGGTGCGCAGCACGGTCTCGGCGATTGCGCTGCCGGCGGACATGCATGCCAGGGCGCACAACGCGACGGCACCGGCACGGCGAAGCGGGATTGCAGACATCATGGTCATCATCTCTCGGGGGCGGGGTGGGGGGGACAAAGGGCGCCGGACAGGGCGTGGTGGT